>NZ_JBQQBS010000076.1:0-42122 GCF_052245395.1 Streptomyces sp. 4N124 | reverse complement strand
TGTCCAACCTGCTGATCACCCGGGCCGACATGGATCCCCGGCTCACCGACTGGCTGACCCGCACCGTGATCAACAGCCGCGACGGCATCGGCAACCACGTCCACTCGGCCCAGCTGGTCGACGTACGCACCGCGATCTACACCGACCCGCTGGCGCTGCATGAGGGCGCGCGGCGCTATTACCGGTCCGTCAAGCCGTAGGGCCGGCTGTCGGTCGAGCCGTGGGGCGTGAGGGCCACCAAGCGCTCCGCTGAGAGTGCCGCACCATGCCGCGCTATGCCGTCAGTCGCCTGCGGCACCGTCGTGGCTGGTCGCGCAGTTCCCCGCGCCCCTTCGGGGCGCTGCCGCACCGCAGTGGACTTCGCCGGGCCCCGCTTAGGACACCGGCTCCGACCTCGGCACCGTCACCGTCGCCGTCAGTCCCTGCGGCTCGTGATGGCCGAACGAGAGCGAGCCGCCTGCCGCCCCCAGCAGCGCACGCGTGATGGACAGGCCGAGGCCGGAGCCCTTGATGTTCTGGTGGCGGCCGCTGCGCCAGAAGCGGTCGCCGATGCGGGCCAGTTCCTCGTCGGTGAGTCCGGGGCCGTTGTCGGTGACGACGACGGTCGCGGTGTCGCCGTTGGCCGTGACGGTCACCTCCACCCGCTCGTCCTTCGGCGTGAACTTCACCGCGTTGTCGATCACCGCGTCCAGCGCGCTGGACAGGGTGACGGGGTCGACCCAGGCCGTGGTGGGCGGGCAGTCCCCCAGCAGCCGTACGCCCTTGGCCTCGGCGGTCGGCGACCAGGCCGCGACGCGCTCGGCGGTCAGCTCGCCGATGTCGGTGAGCCTGAGGTCCGCCTCGGCGTGCTCGGCCAGGGCGAGGTCGAGCAGGTCGTCCAGGACCTGGGCCAGCCGCTTGCCCTCGGCCTGGACGGAGGCGATCTCCTCATTGCCCTCGGGCAGCTCGAAGGCGAGGAGCTCGATACGCAGCAGCAGCGCCGCGAGCGGGTTGCGCAGCTGGTGCGAGGCGTCGGCGACGAAGGCGCGCTGCTGCTCCAGGACACCCTCGACGTTGTCCGCCATCTCGTTGAACGACCGGGCCAGCCTGCGGAGTTCCGGCGGGCCGCCCGCCGCCGCGACCCGGGATTTCAGGCTGCCGCTCGCAATCGCGTGGGTGGTGGAGTCCAGGACCCGCACCGGCCGGAGCACCCAACCGGTCAGTCTCAGCGCCGCGCCGACCGCCAGCAGCATCGCGGCGCTCTCGCCCGCGGCGATGATCAGCCAGCCGTGCAGGATCCGCGAACGCATCTGCCCGGTGGGCGAATCGGTGACGACGACGGCGACGACGTCTCCGTCTCTGATCACCGGCGACGCGACGACCAGCCGGTTGCGCTGCCAGGGCCACACCTGCCGCGGGTCGTGGCTGCGGCGGCTGAGCAGCGCCTCACCGAAGGCATCACGTACCTCACCCTTTTCCGGCTGGTCCCAACTAGTCGGCGCACTGGCCATGGGGGTGCCGTTGCGGTAGAAGACACCGGCACGAATGCCGTAGACCTCGTAGTAGCTGAGCAGCTCGCGCTTGAGGACCTCCTGGCGCTCGTCGACGACCGTGCTGCCGGTCCGCCCGCTGGGCGCGTCGGTGACGAACTGGGCGAGGGCGGCGAAGCGTGCCGTGTCGTCGATCCGGTCGACGACCACCTTCTGCTGCTGGGCTCCGGCCACGCTGACGGCGAGCGGGAAGCCGAGGGCGAGCAGCACGGCCGCCATCAGGACGATGAGCAGCGGGAGGAGACGAGTGCGCACCCTTGCCCGCTACGAGGTGGGGGCGACGAGCCGGTAGCCGACGCCGCGCACGGTCTCGATCAGGGCCGGCATGCGCAGCTTGGCGCGCAGGGACGCGACATGCACCTCCAGGGTGCGCCCGGTCCCCTCCCAGCTGGTGCGCCACACCTCGCTGATGATCTGCTCGCGCCGGAAGACCACCCCGGGGCGCTGGGCCAGCAGGGCGAGGAGGTCGAACTCCTTGCGGGTCAGTTGGACAACCGAACCGTCCACACTGACCCGTCGCGTGGGCAGGTCGATGTGCATCTGGCCCAGCTTCAGCACGCTCTCACCGCCGGCCGTGGCGTCCTCGTGGACGGTGCGCCGGCTGACGGCGTGGATACGGGCGAGCAGTTCTCCGGTGTCGTACGGCTTCACCACGTAGTCGTCGGCGCCCAGGTTGAGGCCGTGGATACGGGAGCGGACGTCGGAGCGCGCGGTGACCATGATCACCGGGATGCTGGTGCGCTTGCGGATCTTGCCGCACACCTCATAGCCGTCCTGGTCGGGCAGGCCCAGGTCGAGCAGTACGACACCGAAACCGGCGCCCTCGGGAACGAGCGCCTGGAGAGCCTCCTCGCCGCTGCGGGCGTGCGTCACGTCGAAGCCGTGCCTGGCCAGGACCGCGGACAGAGCAGCGGCGACGTGGTTGTCGTCCTCGACGAGGAGCAGTCTCATCCCGGCTCCCTTCAGTTCATCGGCCGTACGGTGACGGTGTGTAGAAAAACGCGGGCACGCGCGCGTGCGCACGTTGCAGTCACGCTGATGGATGAGGACGGCGTCAAGAGGGTTCCGGTTGCGCGGCGCATCCGTTACCCGGAAGAAACCCGCCCAGGTCACAACTGCTACGACAGGTGTCCGATTGCTATCGGATCGTGATGCTCAGATTCCCCTCAGATGTAGAGACGCAGGTCGCGTAGGGTTATTACTGTCCTCCGGAAACCGAGGAGGACGGAGCCTGAGTGCGATGACCAAAGTATCGGTGGCCAAGGAAGATGTGGCCGCAACCGGCGACCTGGTCGTCCTGAAGAGCGTCAACAAGCATTTCGGCGCGTTGCACGTACTCCAGGACATCGACCTGACGATCGCCCGCGGCGAAGTCGTCGTGGTCATCGGGCCCTCCGGGTCCGGGAAGTCCACCCTGTGCCGCGCCATCAACCGCCTCGAGACGATCGACTCCGGCGCGATCGCCATCGACGGCAAGCCGCTGCCCGCGGAGGGCAAGGAGCTCGCCCGACTGCGCGCCGACGTCGGAATGGTCTTCCAGTCCTTCAACCTCTTCGCGCACAAGACCGTGCTCGAGAACGTGATGCTGGGCCAGATCAAGGTCCGCAAGGCGGACAAGAAGAAGGCCGAGGAGAAGGCCCGCGCCCTGCTCGACCGGGTCGGGGTGGCCAACCAGGCCGACAAGTACCCCGCGCAGCTCTCCGGCGGCCAGCAACAGCGTGTCGCCATCGCACGCGCCCTCGCCATGGACCCCAAGGTCATGCTCTTCGACGAGCCGACGTCGGCTCTCGACCCGGAGATGATCAACGAGGTCCTCGAGGTCATGCAGCAACTCGCCCGCGACGGCATGACCATGATCGTCGTCACCCATGAGATGGGCTTCGCCCGTTCGGCCGCCAACCGGGTGGTCTTCATGTCCGACGGCAAAATCGTCGAAGAAGCTGTGCCGGACCAGTTCTTCAGCAACCCGCGCAGCGACCGTGCCAAGGACTTCCTGTCGAAGATCCTCCACCACTGACCCCCACCCGTCGCGCCTACGCGACGAGCTGCGTCACCCGCACCACACGGCATTCTCCTCATCACACCAAAGGGATGTTCACCATGAAGCTCCGCAAGGTCACCGCAGCGGCCGCGGCTGCGCTCGTCCTCTCCCTGACCGCGACGGCCTGTGGGGGCGACGACAAGGACAGCGACACCGGGTCGGGCTCCACCGACGGCGGCGGCACGATCAAGGTCGGCATCAAGTACGACCAGCCCGGTCTCGGCCTGAAGGAAGCCGGCGGCGACTTCTCCGGCTTCGACGTTGACGTGGCCACGTACGTGGCGAAGGAACTCGGCTACGCGCCCGACAAGATCGAGTTCGTCGAGACCAAGAGCGCCGACCGTGAGACCGCGCTGGCGCGCGGCGACGTGAAGTTCATCGCGGCCACCTACTCGATCACCGACGAGCGCAAGCAGAAGGTCGACTTCGCCGGCCCCTACCTGCTGGCCCACCAGGACCTGCTGACCAAGGCCGACTCGGACATCACCGAGGCCACCGACCTCAACGGCAAGAAGCTGTGCTCGGTGACCGGTTCGACCTCGGCGCAGAACGTCAAGGACGAGATCGCCCCCAAGGCCCAGCTGCGCTCGTACGGCACCTACTCGGAGTGCATCGCCGGTCTGCAGAGCGGCGCCGTGGACGCGGTGACCACCGACGACTCGATCCTCGCGGGCTTTGCGGCGCAGGAGCAGTACAAGGGCCAGTTCAAGCTCGCGGGCCTGAAGCTCAGCAACGAGAACTACGGCATCGGCGTCAAGAAGGGCGACACCGAGACGGTCAACAAGATCAACGCCGCTCTCGAGAAGATGGTCAGCGACGGCGCCTGGGAGACCGCGGTCAAGGAGAACTTCGGCCCGGCCAACTACAAGAACGAGCCTGCCCCGAAGATCGGCGACATCAAGAGCTGAAGCAGCGCCTGACAGGTGCGCCGCCCGGCGGGGCGGCGCACCCGGGCATCTCTACACCCGGAAGCGCGGGAGATCGTGTTCGATTTTCTTGAAGGTTACGACGTCCTAGGGGCGTTCTGGACGACGGTGCAACTCACCGTCCTCTCCGCCATCGGCTCGCTGATCTGGGGCACCCTGCTGGCGGCCATGCGGGTCAGTCCCGTCCCGCTCATGCGCGGGTTCGGCACCGCGTACGTGAACATCGTCCGGAACATCCCGCTGACGGTCATCATCGTCTTCACCTCACTCGGCCTCGCCGACATCTTCAGGGTGACGCTGGGCGCCGCCGACGACTTCGAGGCCCTGAGCTTCCGGCTGTCGATCCTCGGTTTCGTCGCCTACACCGCGGCCTTCGTCTGCGAGGCGATCCGCTCGGGCATCAACACCGTGCCCGTCGGACAGGCCGAGGCGGCCCGTGCCATCGGGCTGAGCTTCGCCCAGATCCTCTGGCTCATCGTGCTGCCCCAGGCCTTCCGTTCGGTGATCGGCCCACTGGCCAACGTGCTGATCGCGCTGACCAAGAACACCACCGTGGCAGCCTCGATCGGTGTGGCGGAGGCCGCCCTGCTGATGAAGGAAATGATCGAGAACGAGGCGCAGGTCGTGCTCATCGGCGTCGTCTTCGCATTCGGATTCGTGGTTCTGACCATGCCCACCGGCCTCTTCTTCGGCTGGCTGAGCAAGCGACTGGCGGTGAAGCGATGACCTCGGTCCTCTACGACGCTCCCGGCCCCCGGGCCAAGCGGCGCAACATCATTCTCTCGGTGGTGTTCTTCGCCCTCCTCGCCCTGCTCGCGTGGTGGATCTACAAGACGATGGACGACAAGGGCCAGCTGAAGTGGGCCCTGTGGGAGCCGTTCACCGAGTCCGAAGCCTGGACGACGTATCTGCTGCCCGGCCTCGCCAACACCCTGAAGGCCGCCGCACTCTCCATGGTCATCGCCCTGCCGCTGGGCGCGATCTTCGGCATCGCCCGTCTGTCCGACCACCGATGGGTGCGGATCACGGCCGGTGCGGTGGTTGAGTTCTTCCGGGCGATCCCGGTACTGCTGCTGATGCTGTTCGCCAATCAGTTCTACTCCAGCTACACGGACGTCAGCACCGAAGACCGTCCGCTGTACGCGGTCGTCACGGGTCTGGTGCTCTACAACGCCTCGGTCCTCGCCGAGATCGTCAAAGCCGGCATCCTCGCCCTGCCCAAGGGGCAGACGGAGGCGGCCCAGGCGATCGGGCTGCGCAAGGGCCAGACGATGACCAGCGTCCTGCTGCCGCAGGCCGTCACCGCGATGCTGCCGGCCATCGTCAGCCAGCTGGTCGTCATCGTGAAGGACACCGCACTGGGTGGCGTGATGATCGGCTTCACCGAGCTGCTCAACTCGCGCGGCACACTCGCGGCGTTCTACGCGACCGTCATCCCGAGCTTCATCGTGGTCGCGGCCATCTACATCATCCTGAACTTCATCCTGACCACCTTCGCGAGCTGGCTGGAGGGCAGGCTGCGGCGCAGCAAGCGGAGCACGGGCGCGGTGCTCGGCGGCGACGCCGTCGAGGACCTCAACGCGGCGGAGGTCGGCGGCTCCTACGGGACCGGCGCCGGCGGCGGCTTCGGGGGAGCCACCAACACCTGATCAACCGTCAAGTGGCACGACCGTACGGAGGGCAGTGGCATGATCGCCACTGCCCTCCGTCACTTGACGCAAGCACCGGCAATGGGTTGCATACGTTCTGTGATCGTGCACCCTGCTCCAACTTCCTGTTCACACACGTCCCTGAGGACACCGCTGCGGGCAGGGGGCGCCGCGCCGTGGACCCGGTGATCATCGTCGGGGCGGGGCCTGTCGGGCTCACGCTCGCACTCGCGCTGGCGCGTCAGGAAGTGCCGTCCGTGGTCCTCGACGAGGGCCCGGGCAAGGACGAACCGCGTCCCGCACGCACCGTCGTGCTGCGCGAGGACACCGCCGCCCTCGTGGAGCGCCTCACCGGCGTCCCGTCGGCCGAGGCCGGCTGCCGCTGGGCCGGATGGCGGTCGATGCGCCGCAAGCAGGTGATGCGGGCGGTCACCTTCGACGAGACCGAGACCGGGCTGGCCGCCCCGCTGCACCTCGCACAGCACGTGCTGACGGCCTCCCTGCGCGCGGCCGTCACCGGCGAACGGCTCGTCAACATCGCGACGGACAGCCGCCTCGACACCATCGAGCAGGAACCTTCAGGCGTCACCGCCCACACCCGCGGCCCCAAGGGAACGTGGTGGCGCGGCAGTTATCTGGTCGGCTGCGACGGCCCGCGCTCGACCGTGCGCAAGCTCCAGGACATCCGCTTTCCCGGCCGTACGGCGGTGGAGCGACACGCCGTGGCCGCGCTGCGTGCGGAACTTCCGTGGCCCGACGAAGCGTTGCTCCATCGGATGCCGCCGTGGCGGACATCGGGACCCTCGGGCGGGGAGGTGACCGGACGCCCGCTGCCGGACGGTGTCTGGCGGCTGGACTGGCTGCTGCCGCCCGGCAAGGACCTGGTCACGCCGGAGCTGCTGGTGTCCCGCGTCCGGGAGACGCTCGCGGGCTGGACGGGCGGTTCGACACCGCCGTACGAGCTGCTGGACACCGGAGTCCACATCGTCCACCACCGCCTGGCCCGGCGGTGGCGAGCGGGCCGGGTCTTTCTCGCGGGGGACGCCGCCCATCTGCTCGGCGCCCTGGGCACACAGGGGCTGGACGAGGGGCTGAGGGACGCCGACAACCTCGCCTGGAAGCTGGCGCTGGCCTGGCACCACGGGCCGCACGAGGCACTGCTCGACAGCTACCAGGCCGAGCGGCGCGGCATCGTCGCCGCCCGGCTGCGCGCCGCCGACCAGGCCCTGCCGCTGGTGCGCGGGGGCGGAGGGCTGCGGTCGTACGTCCCCGGATCGGCCCGGGGCCATGACGCCCTGCTCACCGACGGCCATCTGGGGCAGGGAGCACTGGGTGCGACGGGGTCGTACGACCGTTCACCGCTCGCGCCCCGGCCTCTCGAGGGCGAGACCGTCGTGGACACACTGCCCGGGGCACAGGTCACCGACGTCCGGGTCACCGCGGAGGACGGCTCCTTCGTACGGCTGCGGGACCGGCTCGGCCGCGGCGCGCTGCTCGTCGTGCTGGTCGCGCCGGGCACGGGCGTGTGGGAGCGGCGGCACTGGGTGACCGCCGGGATCATGCCCCGGCTGGCGGCAGCGGTGACGGCGCTGCCACACCCGGCCGAGCTACTGGTCACGGAGAGCTACCCGGGGGCGCCGGCCCACACGGTGCTGCTGGTGCGGCCCGACGGACACCTGGTCACCGCCCTGAACGGCGTGCGCCCGGCCGACCTGTACACAGCG
Source organism: Streptomyces sp. 4N124 (assembly GCF_052245395.1). NCBI lineage: Bacteria > Bacillati > Actinomycetota > Actinomycetes > Kitasatosporales > Streptomycetaceae > Streptomyces > Streptomyces sp. 4N124. Next base: position 34,253 of record NZ_JBQQBS010000076.1, on the reverse strand, counting down.
GCCGAGGCGACACTGGGCGGGCCGGTACAGGCGAGGGCGGGGGCAGAGGCAGAGGCGGAGGCCACGGCGGGGTCGCGCTGAGCGGCACCCGTCGTCATCCGATCCGGTCCACATGGTGAGCGGCACCCAACCCTCGTCCGGTCCACATAGTGACGGTGAGTTGACCGGTCCACACCGACATGGTGTACTCCGCATCGTGATCGACACGTGTGTGCACCTGTGGCGGAGGGTCCATATGGACCTCGTCCGCTATGCGGGCTGCATGTGTAGCCGGTCCTGCTGAATTCGCATCCCTCTTCACCCGCGCGCGCCGCCGAAGTGCAGCCGCGGGCCTCCGCGAACGCTCATCAGGACGGTGTACGTGTCTGTCTCCCCCTCTCCCTCCAGCTCTGCCCCTGTCTCGGCGCCTACCGCGCCCACCCAGGCGGACCTTCTCGATTTTGTACGGCGTACGGCGGCCGACGCCGAGTTGATCGCCTCGCTTCCGCTCGACCCCGAAGGCCGCACCTGGGTGCGTCTGGAGGGGCCCGGCGGCAGTGAGGCATGGCTGATCGGCTGGCCGCCCGGCTCGGGCACCGGCTGGCACGACCACGCCGACTCGGTCGGTGCCTTCCTGACCGCCGCCGGCGAGCTCAAGGAGAATTCGCTCGCCGCCCGGCTGCCCACCGACGGCTGGAAGACCCTGGAACTCAGCGAGGACGTGGACCGGGAGCGCCGACTGCCGGCCGGCCGGGGCCGCTCCTTCGGCCACCACCACGTCCACGAGGTCCTCAACGAGTCGCCGGACCGGCACGCCATCTCCGTCCACGCCTACTACCCGCCCCTGCCACAGATCCGCCGCTACAGCCGCACCGGGCCGATCCTGCGCCTGGAGCAGGTCGAGCGCCCGGAGGACTGGCAGTGAGCGGCAGCAGCAGTACGAGTGAACGGCCGGTCGGCATCGACGAGTTGCTGGAGCAGGTCCGCGAGAGCTACGACCGCATCGAGCCGCAGGATGCCTACGACGCCGTTCAGGCCGGTGAGGCGCTGCTGGTGGACATCCGGTACTCGGCCCTGCGCGAGCGGGACGGCCTGATTCCGGGCGCGCTGGTCGTCGAACGCAACGAACTGGAATGGCGCCTCGACCCCCAGGGCAGCCACCGCGCACCCGAGGCCACGAGCCACGACCTGCGCGTGGTCGTGGTGTGCAACGAGGGATACGCCTCCAGTCTGGCGGTCGCATCCCTGCATCAGCTGGGGTTGCGGCGGGCCACTGATCTGGTGGGCGGCTTCCAGGCTTGGAAGGCGGCGGGGCTTCCAGTCACGTCGTAGGGCTTGGCTGTTCCGTCCCGGCGGAGGCCCCGCGGAGCGGGTCCGGCCCTGGGCGCGATGGGCGCCCCCGCGCGTCCACCGTGTCCGGGGCCGACCGACATGTCAGGTCTCCTCCGTGAAACCGCACCCCTTCAGAACCCCTCATCGCCGAGGAACTCCGTGTCCTCGCCCTCCTCTTCGAGCGCCTGCCGGACCACCCGCAGGGCCATGCCCTCGGGGTAGCCCTTGCGGGCGAGCATGCCCGCGAGGCGGCGGAGTCGCTTGTCGCGGTCGAGGCGGCGGGTGGCGCGCAGTTTGCGGGCGACGAGTTCGCGTGCGGTCGCTTCTTCCTGCTCGGAGTCGAGCTGCGACACGGCCGCGTCGATCAGCGTGGAGTCGACGCCCTTGGTCCGCAGTTCCTGGGCAAGAGCGCGCCGGGCCAGGCCCCTGCCGTGGTGCCGGGACTCCACCCAGGCGTCCGCGAACGCACTGTCGTTGATCAGCCCGACCTCCTCGAACCGCGACAGCACCTCCTCGGCGGCATCGTCTGGGATCTCGCGCTTGCGCAGGGCGTCCGCGAGTTGCTTTCGCGTGCGCGGGGTCCCGGTGAGCAGGCGCAGACAGATCGCCCGCGCCCGCTCCACCGGGTCCCCTGAAGGTTCCTCCCGCTCGGCCCTCGACGAGGAGGAGGCGCCTTCGTCCTCACCGGACGGCTCCACGCGGCCACGCCGTCGGCGCCCCCGCCCACTGCCCCCGGCGCGAGTTCCGCCGCCCGTGTCGCGGACCCCGCCATCCGCGTCCCGAGCCCCACTGCCCGCGTCACGAGTCCCGGCGCCCGCGCGACGAGACCGGCCACGGCGGTGTGAACCGCCCGCCGAACCCGCGCCGGGCACCGCACCACCGTCCGGCGGCCCTCCCCCGTCCAGCCACGCCGCACCGTCCGGCTCGGCGCCGTACTCCCCGCCCATGCCGTACCGCTCCGCATGGTCGTACAGCACGGCCGCGTCGCGGTCACCGCGGTCGTCCGCCGCGGCAGAGCCCCCGTCATCCGGTCTCTGCCGCTCACGCGGAGCGTCCGGGTAGACGTACTCGGCCCAGTCGGTTCGTCGTGTCACGGCGTCAGCTCTTGGCGGTCGCGGCCTTGGTCTTGGCGACCTTGGCGGCAGCCGGCGCGGGCACCGTCTTCGCGGCGTCGCCAGCGGTGGCGGAGACCGCGGCGTCCGCGCCCGGTTCGGCGGCCGGCTCCTCCGGTCGTACGCCGACGCCCAGCTTCTCCTTGATCTTCTTCTCGATCTCGTTGGCCAGGTCGGGGTTGTCCTTGAGGAAGTTGCGCGCGTTCTCCTTGCCCTGGCCGAGTTGGTCGCCCTCGTACGTGTACCAGGCGCCGGCCTTGCGGACGAAGCCGTTCTCCACGCCCATGTCGATCAGGCCGCCCTCGCGGCTGATGCCCTGGCCGTAGAGGATGTCGAACTCGGCCTGCTTGAAGGGCGGCGCGACCTTGTTCTTGACGACCTTGACGCGAGTGCGGTTGCCGACCGCGTCGGTGCCGTCCTTCAGGGTCTCGATCCGGCGGATGTCGAGCCGCACCGAGGCGTAGAACTTCAGCGCCCGGCCACCGGTCGTGGTCTCCGGCGAGCCGAACATCACGCCGATCTTCTCGCGGAGCTGGTTGATGAAGATCGCGGTGGTCTTCGACTGGTTGAGCGCACTGGTGATCTTCCGCAGCGCCTGGCTCATCAGACGGGCCTGCAGACCGACGTGGCTGTCGCCCATCTCGCCCTCGATCTCCGCGCGCGGGACGAGCGCGGCGACGGAGTCGATGACGATCAGGTCGAGGGCACCGGAGCGGACCAGCATGTCCACGATCTCCAGCGCCTGCTCGCCGTTGTCCGGCTGGGAGAGGATCAGGTTGTCGATGTCGACGCCGAGCTTCTTGGCGTACTCGGGGTCGAGGGCGTGCTCCGCGTCCACGAAGGCGACCTGGCCGCCCGCCTTTTGAGCGTTCGCCACCGCGTGCAGGGTCAGCGTGGTCTTACCGGAGGACTCCGGTCCGTACACCTCCACCACGCGGCCGCGCGGCAGGCCGCCGACGCCGAGGGCGACGTCGAGCGCGGTCGACCCGGTGGGGATGACCTCGATGGGCTCGTTCGGCCGCTCGCCCAGGCGCATGACCGCGCCCTTGCCGAACTGCCGTTCAATCTGTGCGAGCGCGGCGTCCAGTGCCTTCTCGCGGTCGGTACCTGCCATGGGTTCCACCCGGTTTGCTTGAGTCGATCGCTTCACGTCAAAGACGCTAACGCCTGCCACTGACAATGCGCCCCGACGCCCGTCCGGCCTGTGGATAACTCGGGCACTTCTCCATCCAAACCCGATGGAAATCCCCGTCGAGAGCCTCGCCGGAGCTTCCATAAGAATGGATGTTCGATTTTCGTGTCAAGCGCACCATGCGACACCTCCGAGCCTACGTTCACGGCCCGACAACGCCGCGAATACGCCGGATCCGCCCGGGAATCAGCGCTCCGTCGGGGAGTCAGCGCCCGTCCGGGGCCTGCCCGCCCACAGCTCACGCGCCCGCATGAACAGGCCGGGCCCGGACTCCCCTCTCCGATGCCCATGGACACGGGGGTCGTCCGTGACGTCGTACCGCTTCACGTAGGCCCCGAGGAACGCCTGCAGCGTGGCGACCGCCGGGATGGCGATCAGCGCGCCGACGGCACCGAGGAGGGCGGTGCCGGCGACGACCGAGCCGAAGGCGACCGCGGGGTGGATGTCCACGGTCTTCGAAGTCAGTTTGGGCTGCAGCATGTAGTTCTCGAACTGCTGGTAGATCACGACGAAGATCAGCACCCACAGCGCGTACCAGGGCTCGACCGTGAAGGCGATCAGCATCGGCAGGGCGCCCGCGAGATAGGTGCCGATGGTGGGGATGAACTGCGAGACCAGACCCACCCACACGGCGAGCACGGGCGCGTTCGGCACGTCCAGTATCTGGAGCAGGATGTAGTGCGCGACTCCGGAGATGAGCGCCATCAGGCCACGTGAGTACAGATAGCCACCGGTCTTGTTGACGGCGATCTCCCACGCGCGCAGCACCTCGGCCTGCCGGGCGGGCGGCAGCACCGAGCAGATCGCGCGCCGCAGCCGGGGGCCGTCCGCGGCGAAGTAGAACGAGAACAGCGCGATCGTCAGCAGCTGGAACAGGCCTCCCAGGACCTGGGTGGAGACATCCAGGACGCCGGTGGCGCTGTTCTGCACGTAGCTGCGCAGCCAGTCGGAACGGAGCAGGCCCTCCTGGACGTCCACCCGCTTCAGATCGGTGTGAAAGTGCGTGTTGACCCAGTTGATCACGGAGTCGAGGTAGTTCGGGAAGTCCTCGACGATCTTGATGATCTGCTCCGCGAGCATCGAGCCGAGCAGCGTGACGAAGCCCGCGGCCGCGATCGTCACGGTGAAGAAGACGAGGAAGGTGGCCAGTCCCCTGCGCATCCCGCGCGCGGCCATCCAGCTCACCGCGGGCTCGATGGCCAGGGCCAGGAAGAACGCGATGAGGATGTTGATCAGCAGGCCGGTGAGCTCATGGAAGGCCCAACTGCCCAGCTGGAACACGGCGAAGAGGGTGAGCGCGAGCACCATGGCGCGCGGCAGCCAGCGCGGCATGCGGGCGTTCGACCCGGCGCCGTCGGCCGGGGGCCGGGTGGGCGGCGTCGTGCCGAGCGGGGATGCCTGCGGGGTGACCTGGCCGGTCTCGTCAGTGCGTGCCACGGAGCAAGTCTCGCCCACGGAACCGACAATCGGACCCCGTCCTGCGATCTTCGTGACCTGTCAGCGCTTGTCCTGTGGCACGTTCATGACCGCGCAAACCACGCGCCATACGTCCTTGGCCTCCCAGCCGGCATCGAGCGCCCCGTACACCGTGCGCCCGTCCAGCTCCGCCATCACGTGGTCGCGCGCGAACGTATCGGCGTATCCCTGACCGAAGTGGTCAGCCATCCGCTGCCAGAAGACCGTCAACCGCATGACTCCAGTATCCCGCCCCTGAGAGTGGGCCTCGGCCGGGAGCCCTCGCCGGGACCACGTTGCGCCCTACGGTCTGTCGCATGGCCGAATCCGGAGCTTCCCCACTCCCCCCGACGCCCCCGGCGCACTCCCCGCTCTTCCGCGCCGAGCAGTTCGTCTGGCTCACCGCGCGCGTGCTGGAACAGCGCCTGTTCGCCCACCACTTCCTGCACGGCGGCCCCGACCCCGTGGAGACCGCGCTCGACGCCTACCGCAACGAGGACGGCGGGTACGGGCATGCGCTGGAACCCGATCTGCGCGGCCCCGTGAGCCAGCCCCTGCACACCGGTCACGCCCTGCGCGTGCTGGACTCCATCGGACGCTGCGCCGGGCAGCGGGTGGAGCGCGTGTGCCGCTATCTGACGTCCGTCTCCACTCCGGACGGCGCACTGCCGTCCGTCCATCCCGCCCAGCGCGGCTACCCCACCGCTCCCTTCGTGCCGATCGTCGACGACCCACCCAGCGAACTCCTGGCCACCGGACCGGTGGTCGGCCTGCTGCACCGCAACGAGGTGTGGCACGCCTGGCTGTTCCGGGCCACGGACTTCTGCTGGCACACGATCGAGTCCCTGAAGCAGTCCCATCCGTACGAGATCGAGGCGGCCGTGGCCTTCCTGGACTCCGCGCCCGACCGCCCGCGCGCGGAGGCGGCCGCCGACCGTCTCGGCCGTCTGGTGCGCGAGCACCGGCTCGCGGCACTGGACCCCGAGCACGTCGACGCCTTCCCCGTCGCGCCCGGCTACGCCCCGGGCGAGCACCACTTCCCGTACGACTACGCCAGGACGCCGAGTTCGCTCGCGCGCGCGTGGTTCACGGACGAGGAGATGGAACGCTCCCTGGACCACCTGGCGAACCGGCAACAGGAGGACGGCGGCTGGCCGATCACCTGGCGCCAGTGGGCACCGGGCACCGCACTGGAGGCACGCCCCATGGTGACGATCGAAGCGCTGCGCACCCTCAGGGCGTACGGCCGGACCATCGGCTGAGCCCGGTCACCCGCCCAGGGCGCGCACCCCGGCCGTCACCACCACGGCCGCCGCGACGACCAACAGGAACGGAGCGCGCAGCACCAGCGCGACAGCGGCTGCGGCGAGACCGGCGGCTCTGGCGTCCAGTACCAGAGCACGGCCGTCGGCGAAGGTCTGCTGGGCCGTGAGGGCGGCGAGGAGGGCGACGGGCAACAGGGCTGCCAGGCGCCTGACGAGCGGCCTCTCAAGGGCACCCGCGGGCACGAGCAGTCCGGCGAGCTTGACGGCGTAGCAGCCGACGGCGGTCGCGGCGATCGCGATCCAGATGGTCAACGGGTCTCCTCTTCCGCCTCGTCGCGTACGGTGCCCCTGCGCCGCCCCTCCAGGAAGAGCACCACCGGTGCCGCGAGCGCGGCAGCCAGGACCGGCACTCCGGCGGGCAGGACGGGCAGTAGGCCAAGGCCCAGGAGGACGGCGAGAGCGGCCACGGCCCGCTCGGTGGTGGACTTCAGCATCGGCGCGAGCAGTGCCAGGAAGACGGCCGGCCCTGCCGCGTCGATCCCCCACGCGTCCGTGTCGCCGATGGCCTCGGCCCCCAGCGCGCCGAGCAGTGTGGTGAGGTTCCACAGCACATACAGGGTCAGTCCGGTGACGGCGAAGCCGATACGGGCGCCGCGCCGCATCGGCTGCGCGAGCGCCACGGCCGCCGTCTCGTCGATGACCCACTGGGCGGCGAACGGCCGCACCGCGCGCGGGAGGGCCAGCAACTGCGACAGCCGCAGCCCGTAGAAGGCGTTGCGCACGCCGAGGAAGAAGGCACCCGCGGCTGCCGTGAGCGGGTTGCCGCCCGCCGCCAGCGCCCCCACCAGCGCGAACTGGGACGCACCGGTGAACACCAGAAGGCTCAGCGCACAGGTCTGCAGGAGCGTGAGCCCGCTGCCGGCCGAGGTCACCCCGAAGGCGAACCCGGACAGTCCTACGGCGACCCCGACTCCGAGGGCATCGCGGACGACGGCGGCGTCGGCCCTGTCTTCTGCTCCGGCGCGTATCTCCGGGAGAGCTGTCTGGTCTGCCACGCCTGGGACAGTAGGTGCGGCCCCTGCTGGGCGTCTTGTACGTTCTTGCGCTCACGCCGATACGCCCCCGGAGGGACCCCCACGATCCGGCTGAAGTGGCGGTTCAGGTGGGGCTGATCGGTGAACCCCACCGCCGCGGCCACCTCGGCGGGCGTCGAACCCGCGTCCAGCAGGCGCCGCGCCCGCCGCACGCGCGCGTCGGTCAGCCAGGCATGTGGCGGCATCCCGTAGACGTCCCGGAAGGCCCGAAGCAGCGCGAAGGGACTGGTTCCGAACTCGGCCGCCAGCCGCTCCAGGGTCGGCGGCTCGGCCATCCGCTCCTCCAGCACGGCACGCGCGCGTGCCGCGATCCGCGCGCCTGCCGTCCGCGGTTCTCGCCGCGGCAGCGGCCCACCGTTCAGCCTCAGCAGCCGGGTCACCGCGACCCTCAGCAGGGTGTCGGCGGCCAGCGCGTTGCCCTCGTCGGCGGCTCGGAGCACCTGATGCACCAGGCTCACGGTGTACGGATCGTCGATCACGGGGCTGAGGAAGCCGGGGGTACCGCGGATCGTCGTGGTCTCCGCGGCGATCTCGGCCACGACCTCCGGCGAAGGATAGACGGCGCCGTACCGCCATCCCTCGGGCACGCCCGCGCGGCCCGTGTGCGCGGTGTCCGGGTTGACCAGCGCGAGCGCTCCGGGGCCCGCGTGCTCGTCGGCACCGCGGTGGTGGAACACCTCCACGCCCTCGGCTATGGCGGCGATGACGAAGTTCTCGTGCGTGTGCCGCACGAAGGTCTTGCGGATGTACCGGGCCCGCAGCAGATCGACACCGGGCAGCTCCGCGTACTGCCAGTGCCGCGCTCGCTCACCCGAACCGGCCATGCCCCCATTCTCACCACGCCCCCGCCCAGCCCGCTGCCGGATATGTCGTCGCAGGTCAGAGCGATTGTCAGTGGCCGGGTGCAGGATGGACGCATGGTCAGCTCCGCACATCGAGCCCTGGACGGCTTCTCCCCCGCGACCCGCGGCTGGTTCACGGGGGCCTTCTCCGCGCCCACCGCGGCCCAGGCAGGCGCGTGGCAGGCCATCGGGGAGGGCTCGGACGTGCTGGTGGTGGCCCCGACCGGCTCCGGCAAGACCCTGGCCGCCTTCCTCGCCGCCCTCGACCAGCTCGCCTCCACACCCCCGCCGGCCGACCCGAAGAAGCGCTGCCGTGTCCTCTATGTGTCTCCGCTGAAGGCCCTGGCGGTCGACGTCGAGCGCAACCTCCGCAGCCCATTGACCGGCATCCGGCAGGAATCCGTGCGCCTCGGCCTGCCCGAGCCGGAGGTCAAGGTGGGCATCCGCTCCGGCGACACCCCGGCCGCCGAGCGCCGCGCCCTGTCCACCCGCCCCCCGGACATCCTGATCACCACACCGGAGTCCCTGTTCCTGATGCTGACGTCGGCCACCCGTGACGCGCTGACCGGCATCGAGACGGTGATCCTGGACGAGGTGCACGCGGTGGCCGGCACCAAGCGCGGCGCCCACCTCGCGCTCTCCCTGGAGCGGCTCGACGAACTGCTCCCGAAGCCCGCCCGCCGTATCGGCCTCTCCGCCACGGTCCGCCCGGTCGACGAGGTGGCCCGCTATCTCTCTCCCCGCCGCAAAGTGGAGATCGTCCAGCCCAAGTCCGGCAAGGAGTTCGACCTCTCGGTCGTCGTCCCGGTCGAGGACCTGGGCGAACTGGGCGGCTCCCCGGTGGCCGACGGCAGCGACGGGGCGGAACGCCCGTCGATCTGGCCGCATGTGGAGGAGCGCATCACCGATCTGGTGCAGGCCCACCGCTCGACGATCGTGTTCGCCAACTCCCGCCGCCTCGCGGAACGGCTGTGCAACCGGCTCAATGAGATCGCCTACGAGCGGGCCACCGGCGAACCTCTGGACGAGCACCACGCGCCCGCCGAACTCATGGGTGGCTCGGGAGCCGCCCAGGGCGCCCCACCCGTCATCGCCCGCGCCCATCACGGCTCGGTCTCCAAGGAGCAGCGCGCTCTCGTCGAGGAAGACCTCAAGGCGGGCCGCCTCCCCGCAGTGGTAGCCACATCCAGCCTCGAACTGGGCATCGACATGGGCGCGGTGGACCTCGTCGTCCAGGTCGAATCACCCCCCTCCGTGGCCTCCGGCCTCCAGCGCGTAGGCCGCGCGGGACACCAGGTGGGCGCGGTCTCCACCGGCGTGGTCTTCCCGAAGTACCGCGGCGACCTCGTCCAGGCGGCCGTGGTCACCGAGCGCATGCGCACCGGCTCGATCGAGTCGCTGAAGGTGCCGGCCAATCCCCTGGACGTCCTCGCCCAGCAGATCGTCGCCATGACGGCGTTGGACACCTGGCAGCTCGACGACCTCCTCGCCACGGTCCGCCGGGCCGCACCCTTCGCCTCACTCCCGGAGTCGGCGTTCACAGCCGTGCTCGACATGCTCGCGGGCCGCTATCCGTCCGACGCCTTCGCGGAGCTGCGTCCGCGCGTGGTGTGGGACCGCGTCGCCGGCACGATCACCGGCCGCCCCGGCGCCCAGCGTCTGGCCGTCACCTCCGGAGGCACGATTCCCGACCGGGGCCTCTTCGGGGTGTTCCTCGCCGGAGCCGACCCCAAGAAGGGCGGCGGCCGGGTCGGCGAGCTCGACGAGGAGATGGTCTACGAGTCCCGCGTCGGGGACGTCTTCACCCTCGGTACCAGCTCCTGGCGGATCGAGGACATCACCCGCGACCGCGTTCTGGTCTCCCCCGCGCCGGGCGTACCGGGCAGGCTCCCCTTCTGGAAGGGCGACCAGCTGGGCCGCCCGCTCGAACTGGGCCGCGCGGTCGGCGCGTTCCTCCGCGAGGTGGGCTCCCTGCCCAAGGACGACGCCCGCCTCCGCCTGCTCGCCGCGGGCCTGGACACGTGGGCCGCGGACAACGTCCTGTCCTACCTGGACGAACAGCGCGAGGCCTGCGGCCACATCCCGGACGACCGCACGATCGTCGTGGAGCGGTTCCGCGACGAGCTCGGTGACTGGCGGGTCGTCGTCCACTCCCCCTTCGGCGCCCAGGTGCACGCCCCCTGGGCCCTGGCGCTCGGCGCCAAGCTCTCCGAGCGGTACGGCATGGACGCCCAGGTCATGCACGCCGACGACGGCATCGTGCTGCGCCTGCCCGACGCCGACATCATGGGCCTGGACCTGCTCGACCAGGCACCGATGAAGGCAGGCACGGAGTACGACGCCGAGCAGGCGCCGGTCGGCGCGGCGGACGTGGTCTTCGACAAGAGCGAGGTCGACCAGGTCGTCACCGACCAGGTGGGCAGCTCGGCGCTGTTCGCGTCCCGCTTCCGCGAATGTGCCGCCCGCGCGCTGCTGCTGCCGCGCCGCAACCCCGGCAAGCGCACGCCCCTGTGGCAGCAGCGTCAGCGCGCCGCCCAACTGCTCCAGGTGGCCAGCGAGTTCGGCTCGTTCCCGATCGTCCTGGAAGCGGTCCGCGAGTGCCTCCAGGACGTCTTCGACGTCCCCGGACTCGTCGAGCTGATGGGCGACCTGGAGGCCCGCAAGGTCCGCCTGGTCGAGGTCACCACCCCCGAGCCCTCCCCCTTCGCCCGCTCCCTCCTCTTCGGGTACGTGGCCCAGTTCCTGTACGAGGGAGACTCCCCGCTCGCCGAGCGCCGCGCCGCCGCCCTCTCTCTGGACTCGCGGCTGCTGGCCGAGCTGCTCGGCCAGGCGGAGCTGCGCGAGCTGCTCGACGCCGAGGTTCTCACCGAGCTGGAGAAGGAACTCCAGTGGCTCACCGAGGACCGCCGCGCCAAGGATGCCGAGAGCGTCGCCGACCTGTTGCGCCTGCTCGGCCCGCTGACAGAGGCCGAGTTGGCCGAGCGGGGCGCCGAACCGCAGTGGGCCCAGGACCTGGCCGGCGCGCGCCGCGCCATCCGGGTCCGGATCGCCGGCGCCGACCACTGGGCGGCGATCGAGGACGCGGGCCGCCTGCGTGACGCGCTGGGCACGGCGCTGCCGGTCGGCGTCCCGGAGGCCTTCACCGAGCCGGTCAAGGACCCGCTCGGCGACCTCCTCGCCCGGTATGCCCGCACCCACGGCCCGTTCACATCGGCCACCGCGGCGGCCCGCTTCGGGCTGGGCGTGGCGGTCACCGAGGGCGCGTTGCAGCGCCTGGCGGCGAACGGCCGGGTCGTACAAGGGGAGTTCCACCCCGCCGGCATCGGTCAGGAGTGGTGTGACGCGGCGGTCCTGCGCCGTCTCCGGCGCCGTTCGCTGGCCGCGCTGCGGCATGAACTGGAGCCGGTGTCGCCGCCCGCGCTGGCCCAGTTCCTGCCCCAGTGGCAGCACATCGGCAAGGGCCACGGACTGCGCGGCGTCGACGGACTGGTGCGTGCCGTGGAGCAGTTGCAGGGCGCGTCCGTGCCGGCATCGGCACTGGAGAAGCTCGTCCTGCCGTCCCGCGTCGCGAACTACACGCCCGCGTTGCTCGACGAACTCACCGCCGCCGGAGAGATCGTCTGGGCCGGCGCGGGCGCGCTCCCCGGCAAGGACGGCTGGGTGTCCCTGTACCTCGCGGATGCGGCCCCACTGCTCCTGCCACCCCCGCACCCCCTGGAACTGACCGCGCTCCACCAGTCCGTCCTGGACGCCCTTTCCGGGGGCTACGGCCTGTTCTTCCGCCAGATCGCCGACCAGGTCCGGGCCACCACCCACCCCGACGCCACGGACCCCCAACTGGCCGACGCCATCTGGGACCTCGCCTGGTCGGGTCGTCTGACGAACGACACCCTCACCCCCATGCGCTCCCTCCTGGGCTCGGGCCGTACCGCGGGCTCCACGGCCCACCGCGCCAAGCGCGCGGTCCCGCGCGGTCGCTACGGCTCGCTGACCGCCGCCGCCCGCCCCGCCTCCCGCAGCGGCCCTCCGACAGTCGCCGGCCGCTGGTCCCTGCTGCCGGAGCGGGAGCCCGACACCACCGTCCGCGCCCACGCCCTGGCCCGCACCCTCCTCGACCGGCATGGCGTGGTGACGCGGGGAGCCGTCTCGGCCGAAGGCGTCGAGGGCGGCTTCTCGGCGACGTACCGCATCCTGTCCGCCTTCGAGGACAGCGGCCAGGCAAGGCGTGGCTACGTGGTGGAGGGCCTCGGCGCCGCCCAGTTCGCCATGGACGGAGCGGTCGACCGCCTCCGCGCGGTGGCGTCCGCCCGCGAACGGGGCGAGGCCCTGCCGCCCCAGTCGTACGACGCCTCCCACGGCTTCCCGCCCGGTGCCTCCGAGCCGCTGGACGGCTTCACGCCGGAGGGCTTCGACGCGCCCGACGGCTCCACAGCGGACGGCTTCGCGGAAACCGACGGCTCCGCTCCCGGCCGTGACTACGGCGCCACACCCGGTCGTGCCTACGGCTCCACTCCCGGCCATGACTTCGGAACCCCCGGCTTCGAAGATGCCTTCGGCACCCCCCGCTCCCACGCCTCCGGCCCCAACTCCCCCCGCTCCCGCGACGAGTACACCTCACCGCGCGACTTCCCCCCGCCCCGTACGACCCCGCACCGCACCCGCACCACCGACTCCCGAGCCGTCGTCCTCGCCGCCGCCGACCCCGCGAACGCGTACGGCGCCGCGCTCCCCTGGCCCGAGCCACCGACCGGCGCCGGGCACAAGCCGGGTCGCAAGGCGGGCTCCCTCGTGGTCCTCGTCGACGGCGAGCTGACGCTCTACATGGAGCGCGGCGGCAAGACGCTCCTGGCCTGGCCCTCCACCCCGGACGGCGCGGCCACGGACGACCCACGCCTGCGGGAGGCCGCCGACGCGCTCGCCACGGCAGCCCGCGCGGGCTCCCTCGGCACGGTCACGGTGGAACGCGTCAACGGCGCCTCGGCCCTGACTTCCCCCCTCGGCAGCCTCCTGGAAGGATCCGGGTTCATCGCCACCCCCAGGGGCCTCAGACTGCGGGCCTGACCCACCCGCACGCCGGGCACGGCATCAGAGCACCACGACGGCAGCCTCGTCGGAGCACCAAGGCAACCCCGTCAAAGGGGACAGCCCCCGAAGGAGAAACGGACCCACATGCCCGAAGGAGACACCGTCTGGCAAGCCGCAAGGCGCCTGCACGGCGCGCTCGCGGGCCAGATGCTGACCCGGAGCGAACTCCGGGTCCCCAAATTCGCCACCGTCGACCTCACCGGCCGGACCGTCCTGGAGGTCACTCCCCGCGGCAAGCACCTGCTCGCCCGCATCGAGGGCGGCCTGACCCTCCACTCGCACCTGCGGATGGACGGCTCCTGGAAGGTGTTCGACGCGGGCCAGCGCTGGACCGGCGGCCCCGCTCACCAGATCCGCGCCATCCTCGGCGCAGCCGCCCACACAGCCGTCGGCTACCGCCTCCCCGTCCTGGATCTCCTCCGCACGACCGACGAGCACCGGGCCGTGGGCCACCTCGGCCCCGACCTCCTGGGCCCGGACTGGGACCCCGACCGCGCCCTGGTCAACCTCCTCGCGGACCCCGCCCGCCCCCTCGGCGAGGCCCTGGTCGACCAGCGCAATCTGGCCGGTATCGGCAACGTCTACAAGAGCGAGCTCTGCTTCCTGCTCGGCGCCACCCCCTGGCTCCCCATCGGCGCCCTCCCCACCGAGCACGCCGCACAGCTCCCCGCCCTCGCCAAACAGCTCCTGGAGGCCAACCGCGACCGCCCTGCCCGCACCACCACGGGCCGCCGCGGCCAGGACCTCTTCGTGTACGGCCGCGCACCCCGCCCCTGCCTCCGCTGCCACACCCCGATCCGCGTGGCCGACCAGGGCGACGGCCGCCGCGAACGCCCCACGTACTGGTGCCCGACCTGCCAGACGGGCCCCGCCCCGGCGCCCGGCGCCCCTCGCAGGAGACGGAACCCACCCTCGTACGACTGAACGAACCGGTCGATGCGACGGAACCCGCCCCCGTCCAACTAATTGACGACCCGTCAGAAACCCTCGTACCGTCCCTTCATGCCCGTCAAGGCGTACGACCTCACCGGACGCACCGCATTCGTCACCGGGGCCGCCAGCGGAATCGGCCGGGCCTCGGCGGTCCTGCTCGCGGAGGCGGGAGCCACCGTGCACTGCGCGGACCGCGACACACAGGGCCTGCACGAGACGGCAACCCTGATCAAGGACACCGGCGGCACCGCCCACACCCACGCCCTCGACGTCACCGACCGCGCGCAGCTCCAGCAGGCCGTCCACTCCTGCGAGCATCTGCACGTCATGGCCGCGGTCGCGGGAATCATGCACAGCAGCCCTGTCCTGGACACCAGGGACGAAGACCTCGACCGCGTGCTGAACGTCAACTTCAAAGGTGTGCTGTACGCCTGCCAGGAGGCCGCCCGGCTGATGCTCGCCCAGCAGATCAGGGGCAGCATCGTCACCATGGCGTCGGGAGCCGTCGACACCGGCGGGCCCGGCCTGCTCTGCTACGGCGCAGCCAAGGCGGCCGTGGTCCAGCTGACGAAGACACTGGCGGCCGAGGTCGGCCGGCACGGCATTCGCGTCAACGCGGTCGCTCCGGGCTGGATCCGCACGCCCATGACAGACCGCCACGACAGCGAGGCCCAGGCGCACACCGAGTCGCTGATGGCCCGGAGGTCGCCACTGGGCCGGGTCGGCGAGCCGGAGGACGTCGCCCACGCGGTCCTGCATCTGGCGTCGGACGCGTCGGCGTTCACGACGGGCCAGATCCTGCGCCCGAACGGCGGGGTGGCGATGCCCTGGTAGCGAGGGCCACCCGCCAAGCCTCCCGCCAGCGCCCGGCCCGCACGGCGCCTACCGCCCGCGTCTTCGGCACGCAGTGCACCGGCAGCAGGCTCAACCCCCACCCCCCGGCGGCGACGGCGCCTTCCAGCACCCCGGCATCGGGCGCCAGCGCGAGCCGCAGCACGGCCCACCACCACAGCGCCCCGAGCCCGAGGACCGCCCCCCAGCGCACTATCGACCCCGTCATGGCTCCACCTCCGGCCCGACGCTAGGGGGCCGCCTCACCCGCCGGAAGGGCGCACCCACGGCACACGGATGCAGCACAGGCCAATACCGTCACAGCCGGGAGGCACGACCCCGCCAAGCACGGCGACCTCAAGCTCGCGGCCCGGATCAACCCGCGAGCACGACCACGTCACGGACCTGCGGCTCGGAACATCCCGCGAGCACCTCCACGTCACCCGTTCTCGGCCTGGAACATCCAGTGATGCTTCTCCAGGTCCGCGGTGACCCCGATGAAGATGTCCTGGCTGACCGGATCGGGCTCGGCGGTCGCCCCGATCCGTTCCCGCATGCGAGTGATCACCGCGCCCAGGGCATCCACCAGCGTGGCCACCGCGTCGCCGTCCGTGACCCAGCCCTCGCGCACCGGACCGATGCCGCTGCCGACCGCCACCGTCGCGGCACGCCCGTCCGCCGAGACACCCAGCGCCGAAGCGCGCTCGGCGACGGTGTCGGAGTGCGTCCGGGCCAGGGCCACGACCTCGTCGAGCTGAAGATGGACGGAGCGGAAGCGCGGGCCGACCACGTTCCAGTGGATCTGCTTGGCCACCAGGGCGAGGTCCACCAGGTCGACGAGGGCGCCCTGCAGCGCCTCGGACACGGTCTTCAGATCCGCGTCGGACAGCGGGCTCTTGACGACGTACATCCGAACCTCCGTTGGGTCGCCCCGTCACATCTCTCCACCATGACCGCCCCACCCGACACCGGCAAACGGACCAAAGGGGACACGTGAGGCACGAGAAAACCCCGGCAGCGCTCCCCCGGATCTTCCCGGCGGAGCCCCGACCGGGGCTTCACACACTTCGTCAGCTCATGCGCGTACGCGCATGACTCACGCGGCAACCACGTCCACGGCCTCGGCGGGCGCCTTGATGGTCACCCGTTCCGGTGGCACACCGGTCACCGATACGGAACCCAGCATCGGACGCACCGACGTGGGTACGGACTCGCTCGAAGTGGCCGCAGCGGACCGGGCCAGCTCGGCGAGTGCGAGCTCGTCGCTCACTTCCCGCATGAGTTCGGACATCCGTACGTCCAGCGCGTCGCAGATGGCGGACAGCAGCTCGGAGGAAGCCTCCTTCTGCCCCCGCTCCACCTCGGAGAGATAGCCGAGTGAGACTCGGGCGGACGAGGAGACTTCGCGCAGAGTACGGCCCTGGCGTTGGCGCTGCCGACGCAGCACGTCACCCAATAGGCGACGGAGCAGAATCATCGGTGGCTCCCTCCTCGGACCGCGTAGCCGCATCCTTCACGCCCCACCGTACCGCCTTGCGCCGCGGCCGTGCGGGGAGCGATGTCGTGTTCACTCAGGGCTGCAAACATCAAAACCCCCCGTTCTGTTCCGTATCCTGTGCCCGCTCATTCCCGGTCTGTTCGCTCGCAAGCTGCTGCAGGAGCAGAGCGAGTACGCTCCGTACACTCTCCATACGAATTTCCGCCCGCTGGCCGTTCAACCGCAGCGAGGCCACTTTCCCGCCACCGGTAGCCGTGGAGTCCGCTGTGAAGGGGCCGTCGACGGCGATGAAAACCGTGCCGACGGGCTGCCCGTCCTGGGGTTCCGGACCAGCGACACCGGTCGTCGCGAGGCCCCAGTCGGCGCCCAGCGCCTTGCGCACTCCTGCCGCCATCTGGGCCGCGACCTGCGGATCCACCGCTCCCCGCTGCGCCAGCAGGGTGGCGTCGACACCGAGCAGTTCATGCTTCAGCTCGGTGGCATAAGCGGTCACCGATCCGCGGAAGGCCTTGGACGCTCCTGGTGCCGCTGTGATTTCCGCCGCAACCAGCCCACCGGTCAGGGATTCGGCGACAGCCAGCGTCTCACCTCTCACAGTGAGTAGTCGCACCAGCTCGGCGGCTGCGGAATTCATGCGTCCGCCTCCTCCGACGCGGCCTTGCGCTCGGCGATTCCCTGCCTGCGCAGCACAATGGCTTGTCTCACATAGTCGAGCCCGGTCACCACGGTCAGAACCACGGCCGCCGCCATCACCCACCACCGCAGGGTGGCGAGCCATCCCGTGAGCGCCAGGACATACATCCCGACCGCGATGCCCTGGGTGAGGGTCTTCAGCTTGCCGCCGCGGCTCGCCGGAATGACGCCGTACCGGATGACGATGAAACGCAGCAGGGTGATCCCGAGTTCCCGGCCGAGGATGACGATCGTCACCCACCAGGGCAGATCACCGAGAGCGGACAGACAGATCAGCGCCGCGCCCATGATCGCCTTGTCGGCGATGGGGTCGGCGATCTTCCCGAAGTCGGTGACGAGGTTGTACGCGCGCGCCAGATGACCGTCGAACAGGTCGGTGATCATGGCGATGGCGAAGGCCGCCCAGGCGAGCGAACGCCACGCCGGGTCGTAGCCGCCGTCGGCCAGCATCAGCGCGACGAAGCCGGGGACGAGGACCAGCCGGAGCATGGTCAGGAGGTTGGCGATGTTCCAGACGCTGGCCTGATCGACGGCCGCGGCCGCCAGTTTCTTTCCACCCCGCGCCGACTTGGCACCGCCCGATGCGCCGGAGGGACCACCGGAGACGGACGCGGAAGCACCCCCGGAGACGGACGCGGCCGAGGTCACCGGTCCTTTCGCCTTGGCGGAGCCGCCCGCGGCGGACGCCGGGACTCCGGTCATCTGGTCGCCTCCTCTCCGTATCCGAGCGAGCCCTGCAGCGGCTCGGCCACCAGGTCGACACCCTCCGTACCGACCACCTTCGCCTCGACCATACGACCGACGCCGAGGCCTTCGCCGCTCGTGAGCAGCACCTGGCCGTCCGTCTCCGGAGCCTGGTGCGTACCGCGGCCGTACGCGCCCTCCTCGTCGTCGACCGATTCGACGAGCACATGCACGGTCTCGCCCACGCGCTCCTCCGCGCGCTGCGAGACGAGTTCCTCGGCCAGCCGGGAGACATGTGCCAGTCGCTCGGCGACGACGTCCTCGTCCAGCTTGTGGTCGTACGTCGCCGCCTCGGTGCCCTCCTCGTCGGAGTAGCCGAAGACGCCGATGGCATCCAGCCGCGCGCCGTTCAGGAAGCGCTCCAGCTCGGCCAGGTCGGCCTCGGTCTCGCCGGGGAAGCCCACGATGAAGTTGGAGCGCACGCCGGCCTGCGGGGCCTTGCTCCGGATGGTGTCGAGCAGTTCCAGGAAGCGGTCGGTGTCGCCGAAGCGGCGCATCGCTCGCAGCACGTCCGGGGCGGAGTGCTGGAAGGACAGGTCGAAGTAGGGCGCGACCTTCGGAGTCGACGTCAGGACGTCGATGAGCCCGGGGCGCATCTCGGCCGGCTGCAGATAGCTGACGCGCACCCGCTCGATGCCGTCGACCTCGGCGAGCTCCGGCAGCAGGGACTCCAGCAGCCGGATGTCGCCCAGGTCCTTGCCGTACGACGTGTTGTTCTCGGAGACCAGCATGATCTCCTTGACGCCCTGCTCGGCCAGCCACCGCGTCTCGTTCAGCACATCGCTGGGCCGGCGCGAGATGAAGGAGCCGCGGAAGGACGGGATGGCGCAGAAGGAGCAGCGCCGGTCACAGCCGGAGGCGAGCTTCACCGAGGCGACCGGGGAGCCGTCCAGCCGGCGGCGCAGGGGCGCACGCGGCCCGGAGACCGGAGCCACACCTTCCGGTAGGTCGGCCGGAGCGCCATGGCCGGGGATGGCGACGTCGGACACCGTCTGGCGCTCCGCCGGGCTGATCGGCAGCAGCTTGCGCCGGTCACGCGGGGTGTGGGCGGCGTGGATGCCGCCGTTCAGGATGGTCTGGAGCCGGTCGGAGATGTCCGAGTAGTCGTCGAAGCCGAGCACGCCGTCGGCCTCCGGCAGTGCCTCCGCCAGCTCTTTGCCATACCGCTCGGCCATGCAGCCCACCGCCACGACGGCCTGGGTTCTGCCATGCCCCTTGAGGTCATTGGCTTCGAGCAGGGCGTCGACGGAGTCCTTCTTGGCGGCTTCGACGAAGCCACAGGTGTTGACGACGGCGACATCCGCGTCCCCGGCGTCCTCGACGAGTTCCCAGCCGTCCGCCTCCAAGCGGCCTGCGAGCTCCTCCGAGTCCACCTCGTTACGGGCGCAGCCAAGGGTGACGAGTGCGACGGTACGGCGTTCAGGCATGGGCTCAAGACTACTTCGTCCCACTGACACCCCACGTCGACGGGGTTGGCCGATCTTGGCCAACCCCGTGAGTGCTTAACCCGATGCGACCGCTTATCCGACCTGCGGATCGCCCTTCGTGTACGTCAGCCGCTCGACCGCCCCCGGCTGCCAGTCCTCGTCGATCTTCTTGCCGTTGACGTAGAGCTGGATCGCGCCGGCGTCACCGAGGACGAGGTTGATCTTCTCGTTGTCCTGGAAGGTCTTGGACTCGCCCTGCTTGAGCAGGCCGTCGAAGAGCAGCCGGCCGTTGTGGTCCTTGGCCGAGATCCAGCTGCGGCCGTCGGCGGCGCTGACCTGGACGGTCACCTTGTCCTGGGGCGCGGCCGCGATGGCGCTGTCCGTCGGGTCGGGCTTGGGTTCGTCGGGCTTGGTCGGCGTGGGTGAGGCGGTCTTGCCGGTCGAGGGCGTGGACCCTTCGGCGACCTGGGTCTTGTCGCCGCCGCCGTCACCGCCCTTGAACGCGGTGAACCCGACGAAGCCGACCACGGCGACGATCGCGGCGACCATGGCCGCGGTCCAGTTGGGCCCGCGCCGCTCGGGGCGGATGCGTTCCGCCTCGAAGAGCGGGGCCGCCGGGGTCGGCGCCGGACGCCCGCCGTGGTCGGCGTCGTACTGGGCGAGCAGCGGGGCCGGGTCGATGCCGACGGCCTTGGCCAGGGTCCGGATGTGACCGCGGGCGTACACGTCTCCGCCGCAGGGGCCGAAGTCGTCCGCCTCGATGGCGTGCACGATGGGCAGGCGGACCCGGGTGGCGTTGGTGACGTCGTCGACGGTCAGCCCGGCCGCGATGCGTGCCTGCTGAAGGGCACGGCCGATCGAAAGGCGGGTTTCCTCGCGGTCGTCTTCGAACGGACGCTCGTCTTCAGGGGAGTTGCCGATGGACACGGGGGCGCCTTTCGAGCGTATAGCCACCTGTGCTGGAGGTTCAGTCTAGGGGGGGTGCGAAAGGGTGGGGCAACCGGGCGGTGGGACTTTGTACGCCATCGGAATGGCCGGGCATCCCGATGGTGGGGCACAAGCTTTTCGCTTCCCTCAACTTGACGTACGTCGAAGGGAAACAGTTGCTCAATGATCCCTTACGGGTGGGTCACGGTTGAACATCGGCCCGCCGCGCATCCACACGCAAGGTGACCACTGCGACCTGGTTCCTACCCGTCAGACTCCCCACGGATCACGGCCAGCACGCCATCCAGCTCGTCAGGTTTCACAAGAACATCACGTGCCTTGGACCCCTCGCTCGGTCCGACGACACCCCGGGACTCCATGAGGTCCATCAGCCGCCCCGCCTTGGCGAAGCCGACACGCAGTTTGCGCTGGAGCATCGAGGTGGACCCGAACTGCGTGGAGACGACCAGTTCGGCCGCCTGGCACAGCAGGTCCAGGTCGTCGCCGATGTCCTCGTCGATCTCCTTCTTCTGCTTGGTGCCCACGGTGACGTCGTCCCGGAAGACGGGCGCCATCTGGTCCTTGCAGTGCTGGACGACGAGCGCGACCTCTTCCTCGGTCACGAAGGCGCCCTGCATACGCGTCGGCTTGTTCGCCCCCATCGGCAGGAACAGGCCGTCGCCCTTGCCGATCAGCTTCTCGGCACCGGGCTGGTCGAGGATGACCCGCGAGTCCGCCAGCGACGACGTCGCGAAGGCCAGCCGGGAGGGCACATTGGCCTTGATCAGACCGGTCACGACATCCACCGACGGCCGCTGCGTGGCCAGCACCAGGTGGATACCGGCCGCGCGCGCGAGCTGCGTGATCCGCACGATCGCGTCCTCGACGTCCCGCGGCGCGACCATCATCAGGTCGGCGAGCTCATCGACGATCACCAGCAGATACGGATAGGTCTTGAGCTCCCGCTCGCTGCCTTCCGGCGTCTTGAGCTTGCCGTCGCGGATGGCCTGGTTGAAGTCGTCGATGTGCCGGTATCCGAACGCCGCCAGATCGTCGTACCGAAGATCCATTTCCCGTACGACCCACTGGAGCGCCTCGGCGGCCCGCTTCGGGTTGGTGATGATCGGCGTGATCAGGTGGGGAATGCCCTCGTAGGCGGTCAGCTCGACGCGCTTGGGGTCGACGAGGACCATGCGCACGTCCTCGGGGGTCGCTCGCACCATGACCGACGTGATCAGGCAGTTGATGCACGAGGACTTACCCGAACCGGTGGCTCCGGCGACCAGGACGTGCGGCATCTTCGCGATGTTCGCCATCACATAGCCGCCCTCGACGTCCTTGCCGAGCGCGACCAGCATCGGGTGGTCGTCCTCGGCTGCCGCCGCGAGCCGCAGGACGTCGCCGAGGTTGACCATCTCGCGGTCGGTGTTCGGGATCTCGATGCCGACCGCGGACTTGCCGGGGATCGGGCTGATGATCCGCACGTCCGGGCTGGCGACGGCGTACGCGATGTTCTTCGTCAGCGCGGTGATCCGCTCGACCTTCACCGCGGGGCCGAGCTCGACCTCGTACCGCGTGACCGTCGGCCCGCGCGTGAAGCCGGTGACGGCCGCGTCGACCTTGAACTCGGAGAAGACGGTGGTGAGCGAGGCGACGACGGCGTCGTTCGCGGCGCTGCGCGCCTTACCGGGGCCCCCGCGCGTGAGGAGGTCGAGCGACGGCAGGGAGTAGGTGATGTCTCCGGAGAGCTGGAGTTGCTCGGCGCGCGGCGGCAGATCGCGGATCTCGTCGGGGGCGGACTTCGTGAGATCCGGTACGTCCGCCTTGAGCTTCTCCTGCTTCGGCCGGGCGGCCGGGACAGGCGTCGGTGTAGGGGTCGGCGTGGCCTCGCGGTCGCCCACGCTCACGCCCTGGGTGAGGTCGGCGACGATCGGCGAGGGCGGCATGCCGTGCATGACGGCCCCGTCCAGCGCGGCAGCGGCGGCGGCTGCGACGTCCACGGCGTCCATCTGCCGGTCCATCGCCGGCTTGGGCACCGCGGAGCGCCTCGGGCGACCGCGACGCCGTGAGAGAGCCTCCTGCTCCGCACTGTCGGGGTCGTACGCCTCGGGCTTGGGACTGCGCCGGCGCGGGCGCGCGGGCAGCGCGTCCCGCCACTGGTCGTCGTAGCGCTCGTCGTCGTCGAAGAACTCGTCCTCGTCGTCGGCCGGGTCGTGGAGGAGCCCGAGCTTCCTGCCGAGCAGCCGCAGCCGCTGCGGGATGGCGTTGACCGGGGTCGCCGTGACGACCAGCAGCCCGAAGATCGTCAGCAGCACGAGCAGCGGTACGGCGAGCAGTTCACCCATGGCGTACGTCAGCGGGGTCGCCGCGCCCCAGCCGATGAGACCGCCGGCTGCCCTTATGGCCTGCATGCCGTCGCTGCGGGCGGGCGCGCCGCAGGCGATGTGGACCTGGCCGAGCACGCCGATGAGGAGCGCGGACAGGCCGATCACGATGCGGCCGTTGGCCTCGGGCTGCTCGGGGTGCCGGATGAAGCGCACGGCGATGAGGGCGAGCAGCAGCGGCACCAGCAGATCGAGGCGGCCGAAGGCGCCGGTGACCAGGATTTCGACCAAGTCGCCGACGGGACCGCGCAGGTTGGACCAGGTCCCCGCGGCCACGATCAGCGCGAGTCCGAGCAGCAGCAGGGCGATGCCGTCCTTGCGGTGCGCCGGGTCGAGGTTCTTCGCGCCCTTCCCTATGCCGCGGAAGACCGCGCCGACGGCGTGCGCGGCGCCGAGCCAGATCGCGCGCACGAGCCAGAAGATGCCCCCGGTGGGGTTCGGCGCCGGCTTGGGCGCGGGCTTCTTGGCCGCGGCCTTCTTGGCGGGCGCCTTCTTCGCCGGGGCCTTTTTGGCGGCGGCCTTCTTCGCCGGAGCCTTCGCCGAAGCGGCAGCCTTCTTCGAGGGCTGCTTCTTGGCTGCGGAGGGACGTGAGGCCATAGGTGTGAGGTTACCGGTGGAGACGGCAGCGGACACGTGTGCCCACTGCTTCACCCGTTCGTGTCGCCCTTGCCGGGGCGGGAAACTGACGCGCGCTCAAACACCACGTGCACGCAGCTACAACTGCGTCTGCGGCGGGCGTCAGTTCTGCGAGGGCACCGATGGGGCTCCACTGCCCGTGCCCGGCTCCAGAGCGTCCAGCGCCCGGCGCAGGCCGGTGAGTTTGCGCTCCAGGTGCGCGGCCGTGGCCACGGCCGCCGCGTCCGCGGACTCGTCGTCGAGCTGCTTGGACAGCGCCTCGGCCTGCTCCTCGACGGCCGCGAGCCGCGCCGACAGCTCGGCGAGCAGCCCGGCCGGCTCCTTCGCCTCGCCGACCGCGGTCTTGCCTCCGCCGCCCTCCAACTGGAGCCGCAGCAGGGCCGCCTGCTCCCGGAGCTGGCAGTTCTTCATGTACAGCTCGACGAAGACGGAGACCTTCGCGCGCAGCACCCACGGGTCGAAGGGCTTGGAGATGTAGTCGACCGCGCCCGCCGCATAGCCGCGGAAGGTGTGATGCGGGCCGTGGTTGATGGCGGTGAGGAAGATGATCGGGATGTCCCGGGTCCGTTCTCGCCGCTTGATGTGCGCGGCGGTTTCGAAACCGTCCATGCCCGGCATCTGCACGTCCAGCAGGATGACCGCGAAGTCGTCCGTCAGCAGTGCTTTGAGCGCTTCCTCCCCGGACGATGCCCGCACCAGCGTCTGATCGAGCGCAGAGAGGATGGCCTCCAGCGCCAGCAGATTCTCCGGCCGGTCATCGACCAGGAGGATCTTGGCCTTCTGCACCATGGCCCGCCCTCCTCGCCCCGGCTTGGGGCCTCCCCTGTCCTCAGGACTTGGGGTGACGCCGGTGCGCGCCGCCCCAGGGGACGACTCCCTTGCGCCGCCCGTCCTTGTGCCGGTCATGGTAGCCGCACCCTGCCTGTCGCCACACCCTGTCACCGCGATGTCACTGTGCACGTAGCAGAAACGCAGCAGGAGACCAGAAGGTTCCCCGTATCCCGTACTTCTACACGGCTACGGCCACACTGCGTCAGCAACTCCGGGTGAACACCGAAGGTTCCCACTACTTCCCCGCCGCTTCGCCTCGCGCCCCGACGGTTCTCGTCACTCCTCCCTCATCCACTGTTGCATGACCGCCAGCAGATGGTCGGGGTCGACCGGCTTCGTCACATAGTCGGAGGCACCCGACTCGATCGCCTTCTCCCGGTCGCCCTTCATCGCCTTCGCGGTGAGCGCGATGATCGGCAGGCCGGCGAACTGCGGCATCCTTCGGATAGCCGTCGTCGTCGCATACCCGTCCATCTCGGGCATCATGATGTCCATCAGAACGACCGCCACATCGTCGTGCTGCTCCAGGACCTCGATGCCCTCACGCCCGTTCTCGGCGTACAGCACCGACAGGCCGTGCTGCTCCAGGACGCTGGTGAGCGCGAAGACGTTGCGGATGTCGTCGTCGACGATCAGCACCTTCTGCCCGCCGAACCGGATGCCCCGGTGCGACCGCGGCGCCGTGGCCTGGTCGTCGGCGACCCAGCGCTCCTGCCCCGACTGCTCGGCCGCCTCGATGGGCGTGGCCCTGCGCCGACGCCGGAAGAGCGCGGCGGCGCCGTTCTGCGTCTCGCGGTACGACCTCACCTCGGCCGGCGTCTCGACCTCCACCTCGGACAGCTCCTTCCGATCGGCCGCGGCCCGGGACGCGGCCGCCACCAGGTCACCGGCCTCCAGTACGGGCAGCCCCTGCTGGTAGCCCTGCGGCGGCAGTTCGCTCGGGTGCAGGGGCAGATACAGCGTGAACGTCGAGCCGCGGCCCGGCTCGCTCTGCGCGTGGATCTCGCCGCCGAGCAGCTGAGCGATCTCCCGCGAGATCGACAACCCCAGACCCGTACCGCCGTACTTCCGGCTGGTCGTGCCGTCCGCCTGCTTGAACGCCTCGAAGATCACCCGCATCTTGCTGGCCGCGATGCCGATGCCCGTGTCGGTCACCGAGAACGCGATCAGATCCGCGTCCGCGTCACGCAGGGAGCCCGTCTCCAGGAGCTGCTCGCGAATCGCCAGCGGGACGTCCGCGCCGGCCGGCCGGATCACCAGCTCGACCGATCCGGAGTCGGTGAACTTCACCGCGTTGGACAGCAGGTTGCGCAGCACCTGGAGCAGCCGCTGCTCGTCGGTGTGCAGCGTGGCGGGCAGCTCCGGAGACACCCGTACGGACAGGTCGAGGCCCTTCTCCGCGGTCAGCGGGCGGAACGTGGCCTCCACGTAGTCGACGAGCTGGACGAGCGCGATCCGCGTCGGCGAGACGTCCATCTTGCCCGCCTCGACCTTCGACAGATCGAGGATGTCGTTGATCAGCTGGAGCAGATCGGAACCGGCGCCATGGATCGTCTCGGCGAACTCCACCTGCTTGGGAGTGAGGTTGGAGTCCGCGTTGTCGGCGAGCAACTTGGCCAGAATCAGCAGCGAGTTGAGCGGCGTACGCAGCTCGTGCGACATGTTCGCCAGGAACTCGCTCTTGTAGCGCATGGAGACGGCGAGTTGCTCGGCGCGCTCCTCCAGGACCTGCCGCGCCTCCTCGATCTCCGTGTTCTTGACCTCGATGTCGCGGTTCTGCTGGGCCAGCAGCTCGGCCTTCTCCTCCAGTTCGGCGTTGGACTCCTGGAGGGCCTTCTGCCGGTTCTCCAACTCCGCCGACCGCTCGCGGAGTTGCTCGGTCAGCTCCTGCGACTGCCTCAGCAGCACCTCGGTCTTGGTGTTGACGGAGATGGTGTTGACGCTGGTCGCGATCATCTCGGCGATCTGGTTGAGGAAGTCCTTCTGGATCTGTGTGAAGGGCGTGAAGGAGGCCAGCTCGATGACGCCCAGCACCTTGCCCTCGAACAGCACCGGAAGCACGATCACTTGCGCGGGCGGTGCCTCGCCGAGCCCCGAGGAGATCTTCAGATAGCCGCTCGGCGCGTTCTCCACGAGGATCGTGCGCTTCTCCTGGGCGGCCGTCCCGATCAGCGCCTCACCGGGCCGGAACGACGTCGGCATGGAGCCCATCGAGTAGCCGTACGAGCCGAGCATGCGCAGCTCGTACGCGTCCTCCTGACCGCTGCTGATGTCCTTGCCGTCGAGCAGCGGCATGGCGAGGAAGAACGCGCCGTGCTGTGCGGAGACCACCGGCGTCAGCTCGCTCATGATCAGCGAGGCCACGTCGTCGAGGTCGCGGCGGCCCTGCATGAGCGCGGAGATACGGGCGAGGTTGCCCTTGAGCCAGTCCTGCTCCTTGTTGGCGATGGTGGTGTCGCGCAGGTTGGCGATCATCTTGTTGATGTAGTCCTGGAGTTCCTGGATCTCGCCGGAGGCGTCGACGTCGATCTTCAGGTTCAGGTCACCGCGGGTCACCGCGGTCGCCACGCGCGCGATGGCACGTACCTGCCGAGTAAGGTTTCCTGCCATTTCGTTCACGGACTCGGTGAGGTCCCGCCAGGTTCCGTCGACGTCACGCACGCGTGCCTGACCGCCGAGCTGGCCTTCCGTGCCCACCTCGCGGGCGACTCGGGTGACCTCTTCGGCGAAGGACGACAGCTGGTCGACCATCGTGTTGATCGTCGTCTTGAGCTCGAGGATCTCGCCGCGGGCGTCGATGTCGATCTTCTTGGTCAGGTCACCCTTGGCGATGGCGGTCGTGACCATGGCGATGTTGCGCACCTGACCGGTCAGGTTGGACGCCATCTGGTTCACGGACTCGGTGAGGTCCTTCCAGGTGCCGGCCACGCCCGGTACGTGCGCCTGCCCGCCGAGGATGCCGTCCGTGCCCACCTCGCGGGCCACCTTGGTGACCTGGTCGGCGAACGAACTCAGCGTCTTCACCATGGTGTTGAAGGTGTCCGCGAGCTGCGCGACCTCGCCGCGCGCCTCGATCGTCACCGTCCGCGTCAGATCACCGTTGGCGACGGCCGCCGCGACCTGGGAGATGTTCCGCACCTGCATGGTCAGGTTCTTGGCCATCAGGTTGACGTTGCCGCTGAGGTCCTTCCAGATGCCGGTAACGCCCGGTACGTGCGCCTGGCCGCCCAGGATGCCCTCGGTGCCCACCTCGCGGGCCACGCGGGTCACCTGCTCGGCGAAGGACGACAGCTGGTCGACCATCGTGTTGACGGTGGTGACGAGTTCGAGGATCTCGCCCTTCGCGTCGACGGTGATCTTCTTGGACAGGTCGCCCTTGGCGACGGCTGTCGTGACCTCGGCGATCTGACGCACCTGGATGGTCAGGTTGTTCGCCATGAAGTTCACGGACTGGGTGAGGTCCTTCCAGGTGCCGGAGACACCCTGCACCTCGGCCTGACCGCCCAGCTCACCCTCCGTGCCCACCTCGCGGGCGACCCGGGTGACCTCCTCCGCGAACGACGACAGCTGGTCCACCATCGTGTTCAGCGTGTTCTTGAGCTCCAGGATCTCGCCGCGCGCATCCACGGTGATCTTCTGGGAGAGGTCACCCCGGGCCACCGCCGTCGCGACCTGCGCGATGTTGCGCACCTGGGCGGTGAGGTTTCCTGCCATTCCGTTCACGGAGTCGGTCAGGTCGCGCCACACACCGGCGACGCCGGGCACCTGCGCCTGACCGCCGAGGCGGCCCTCCGTGCCCACCTCGCGGGCGACCCGGGTCACCTGGTCGGCGAAGGCGGAGAGCTGGTCGACCATCGTGTTGATGGTGTTCTTCAGCTCCAGGATCTCGCCGCGCGCGTCGACGTCGATCTTCTGGGACAGGTCACCCCGGGCCACCGCCGTCGTCACCTGGGCGATCTGCCGCACCTGCGAGGTGAGGTTGCCGCCCATGAAGTTGACGGAGTCGGTGAGCTCCTTCCACGTACCGGACACGCCCGGTACGACGGCCTGCCCGCCCAGCCGGCCCTCCGTGCCCACGTCCCGGGCCATCCGGGTCACCTGATCCGCGAAGGCCGACAGCTGATCCACCATCGTGTTCACGGTGTTCTTCAGCTGGAGCATCTCGCCGGAGACGTCCACGGTGACCTTCTGCGACAGGTCACCGTTGGCCACCGCGGTCGTGACCTGGGCGATGTTCCTCACCTGTCCGGTGAGATTCCGGAACGCGGTGTTGACGGAGTCCGTGAGGTCCTTCCACGTCCCCGCCGCCCCCGGCACCTGTGCCTGACCGCCCAGCTCACCCTCGACACCGACCTCCCGCGCCACGCGCGTGACCTCGGAACCGAAGGACGACAGCTGGTCGACCATCCCGTTGACGGTGTTCTTCAGCTCCAGCATCTCGCCGGCCACGTCGACGGTGACCTTCTGCGACAGGTCGCCGCTGGCCACGGCCGTCGTCACGGCGGCGATGTCCCGCACCTGGGTCGTCAGGTTCCGGAAGACCGTGTTGACGGAGTCCGTCAGGTCCTTCCACGTCCCCGCCGCGCCCGGCACATTCGCCTGACCGCCCAGCTGCCCCTCGGCACCGACCTCGTTGGCCACGCGCGTGACCTCGTCGGCGAAGATCCGCAGCGTCTCGGTCATCTGGTTGATCGTGTCCGCGAGCTGCGCGACCTCGCCGCGCGCCGACACCGTCACCTTCCGCGACAGATCACCGTTGGCGACCGCCGTCGTCACCTGCGCGATACCGCGCACCTGGGCCGTCAGGTTGCCGGCCATCAGGTTCACCGAATCGGTGAGGTCCTTCCACACGCCGGCCACACCCGGCACCTGCGCCTGCCCGCCCAGCTCACCCTCGGTGCCCACCTCGCGTGCGACTCGCGTCACCTCGGAGGAGAAGGAGGACAGCTGGTCCACCATCGTGTTGACGGTGTTCTTCAGCTCCAGCATCTCGCCGGCCACGTGAACCGTGACCTTCCGGGACAAGTCACCCTTCGCGACCGCGGTCGTCACCAGCGCGATGTCCCGCACCTGGGCCGTCAGCCGGTACGCCATGGTGTTGACGGAATCCGTGAGGTCCTTCCACGAACCCGACATACCGCGCACCTGGGCCTGCCCGCCCAGCTTGCCCTCGGTCCCGACCTCACTGGCCACACGCGTGACCTCGTCGGTGAAGGTCGACAGCTGGTCGACCAGATTGTTGACCGTCCGCCCGACCTTCAGGAACTCCCCGCGCAGCGGCTGCCCCGTGGTGCCGTCCGGCGCCTGCGTCCGCAGCTCCATGCGCGGCGACAGATCACCCTCGGCCACCGCCGAGAGCACCCGGCCGACCTCGGAGACCGGTCGTACGAGATCGTCGACCAGGGCGTTCGAGTGGTCGATGGCGGCCGCCCAGGAGCCCTCACAGGCGCCTGATTCCAGCCGTTCTGTGAGCTTGCCTTCACGACCCACCATGCGCCGCACGCGCGACAACTCACCCGTCAAGTGCAGATTGCGGTCGGCCACCTCGTTGAAGACCGCGGCAATCTCGGACATCACGCCGTCGCCGGACACCGTGAGCCGCTTGCGGAAGTTCCCGTCCCGCATGGACACGAGGGCCGCCAGCAGTCTGTCCAGGGACGCCGTGTCGACCGCGGTGGTCCCGCCCCGCGGTTTGCGCTGGTTACTCAGGGACTGTCCGCCTTTCGCGCGCGTTTTAGTGCCCCGCGTCGCTGCGCCAGACTCCACTTGTCCCTCCCGCAGGGGTCGACCGTTGCTGCTGTGATCCGGTACTGCTGCTCGGCGTACCAGTTACTACTGCGTATTCCTGCCGGATATACCAGGCCACACCCGGGGCTGCTGCCCGCCGGAGGCGGATCTCACTCTGCCTGTCCGGACCTTCACAAGAAGCTTGCCCAGTGTTTCACCCTTGCTGAACCCGGCCATAACAGTTCGGCAGCTTCCCACACCGTCCGCACACCCTCCGGACGGAAACACTGCAGACCGGCATCCGCATGGACGGGGAAGGTAAGTAACCTTGCATGCGGCTGTCCAGCCGCGCCGGTCCGTCCGGCCTGGGCGGTGGCACGAGAACGAGCGGGCATCGGAGGGGCGGCCGCACCATGACCACCGGACTGATCCCGGGGGGACATCCCCCGGACCCCCGGCCGACCGACGGCCTGCCGTCGCAAACGCGACGGGAGCCGGTCGGCCACGGAGCCCTGCACGTCGACAACCGGTCGAGGAGTTCTGTGATCACCGCGCGCGCGGCCGCCAGCTTCGAGCCCGTCGGGCGATCGGTCGCGACCGCCCGCGCCTTCGTCCGCGACACGCTCCAGGGCTGGGGCTTCGCGGACATCGTCGACGACGCCGTGGTCCTCACCAGCGAGCTGGTGACCAACGCCGTGGTGCACGCGGGCACCTCCGCGGACGTCCTGTGCCTGCGCAGCGACGACGGCGTCCGGATCGAGGTCGCCGACCGCTACCCGGAGCGCGAGATCCCGCTCCAGGGCTCCGCCGTCAACATGGGCAGCCCGGACCGCGAGGGCGGCCGCGGGCTCCAGCTGTGCGCGGCGCTGGCCGGACGCTGGGGCGTCGAGTACACGCCCACGCACAAGCAGGTCTGGTTCCAACTCGACCTCCCCGAGCGTGCGGTGGGCACCCGCACGGCAGGCCCCTCGCTCCCCGCCGACCTCCTGCCGCTGGCCGACGGCCGCGTCCGCGTCGCCGTCGTCCAGATCGACCGTACGGGCTGCATCTCCGCCTGGAACGAGGACGCCGAGGAACTCTTCGGCTACGCCTCCGAACAAGTCAACGGCAAGCCCCTCACCGACCTCGCGGCCTGGCCGCACACCCCGGGCACCAGCACCGGCATCGCGGAGGCGCTCCAACTCTCGCGCTGGGAAGGCAGCTACGGCATCCGCGGCGCCAACGGCCGGGTGACCCCGGTGTACGCCTCCCACCTCCGGGTCCGCGACACCGGCGGCGAACCGTCCACGGTCTGCCTTCTCGTACGGGACCACGAACGCGCCGTCCTGCAGACGCCGTTGCGCCTCCCTTCCGACGCCACCACCGGCCCGGACGGCCAGAACACCGACCCCTTCGAGGTGTTCATCGGCTCCCCGCCCCCGGACGACCTCGACGGCCTCCTCCAGCGCACCGTGGAACGCGCCCGCGACATGCTCGACGGCGACAGCGCGTTCCTGCTCCTCGCCACCGACGACGAAACGGAGTTGGAGGTCCGCGCCTCCACCGGCCTGCCCTCCGCCCGCCAGCGCTTCGCCCGCGTCCCCGTCGAGGCGGGCCCCGGCCGCTACGGCTCGGCCCGCATGCCGGCGGTCCACGAGGACCTCACCATGGTCCCCGGCGCCGTACCCCTGCTGAGCGGCACCGGCATGCGCTCCGTCGTCACCGTCCCGCTGAAGGTCGAAGGCCGCCTCACCGGCTCCCTGGGCGTCGCCGCGGAGGGCCCCGGCAGATACTCGAACGAGGAGGCACTGCGCCTCCAATTCGCCGCGGACCGCATCGCGTTGGCCGTCGAGTCGGCCCGTCTGGGTGAACTGGAGCGCCTGCGCCGAGGCTCGCTGAGCTTCCTGGTAGAGGCCTCCGACCTGCTCGCCGGCACACTCGACCGCGACCAGACACTCGCCCTCATGGCCCAGATGACGGTCCCGACCCTCGCGACCTGGTGTGCGGTCTACACGATCGCCGACCAGGCCTCGGAGCCGTATCTGTCGTACGTCCTGCACGAGGACGAGGAACTCATCGACGGCATCAAGTCGTTGCTCTCGAAGATCGCCCCGCCGGATCCCGTGCCCACGCCCGGCGCCCGCGTCTGGTCCGCCCCCGCGGAGTCGGCCCACCAGGCGGCGCTGCGCACGTCCATGCGCAGCCTCGGCCTGGGCGAGCCCATCCCGCGCGTCAGCTCGGGCATCGGCCCGACGCTGGCCACGGCCTCGGCGGTCGGCGGCGAGACCGTGGTCCTGCCCCTCGTGGCCCGCAACCGCGTCATCGGCATGCTGACTCTCGGCAAGCCGACGGACGAACACTTCCGCCAGGAAATCCTGGAACTGGCCGAGGACCTGTCCCGCCGAGCCGCCCTGGCCCTGGACAACGCCCGCCTCTACTCCGAGCGCACAGCCATCAGCCAGTCCCTCCAGCGCAGCCTCCTGCCGCCCGAACTCCCCGACATCGAGGGCGTCGAGGTCGAGGTCATCTACCGAGCGGCCGGCGAGGGCAACGAGGTCGGCGGCGACTTCTACGACGTCTTCCCCATCAGCGACGGTGCCTACGGCTTCGCCATCGGAGACGTCTGCGGTACGGGCCCGAACGCGGCGGCGGTCACGGGCCTGGCCCGGCACGCCCTGCGCCTGCTCGCCCGCGAGGGCCTCAGCGGCCCGGCGGTCCTGGAGCGCCTGAACTCCGCCATCCTCGACGAGGGCGCCCGCAGCCGCTTCCTGACGCTCCTGTACGGCGAGATGCGCCCCCAGGACGACGGCAGCGCGGAGCTGAAGGTGGTCTGCGCCGGCCACCCGCTCCCCCTCCGCCTCCGCCAGGACGGCACGGTCGAACCGGCCGCCGAACCCCAGCCGCTCCTCGGAGTCATGGAGGACCTCGAGCTGTACGAGCAGACGGTCACCCTGGACCCCGGCGACGTCCTCCTGTGCGTCACGGACGGCGTCACCGAACGCCGCGAGGGCAGCCGCATGCTGGGCGACGACGGCCTCACCGACGTCCTCACCACCTGCACGGGCCTCACGGCCGGCGCCGTCGCGGCCCGCATCATGCGCGCGGTGGAGCGCTTCGCGTCCGACGCCCCGTCCGATGACATGGCGATCCTGGCGATGCGAGTCCCGGGACTCCACAAGGACTAGGACATCAGCAGAAAGGCCCCCCGCCGATGGGCGGGAGGCCTTTTCACTGGAGCCCCCAAACGGAATCGAACCGTTGACCTTCTCCTTACCATGGAGACGCTCTACCGACTGAGCTATAGGGGCCTGTCGCGTTCCCGAGGTTTCCCTCGCGGCGACGGGATAGATCATACCCCGAACGAACCTGTGCTCCCAACCTGGCTCTTCCTGTCAGAAGGCGGGCTGAAGCAGTCCCCCGAGGGCATTGCACGCGGACACTATTCGCTGCATGTCCCGCTTCGTCAACGACGCGTCCACAGGCAGCGCCAACGTCTCGTCCGCGGCCCGCTCGGTCTCCGGAAGAGACACACACCGACGGAACTCCGGCAGCCGATGCACAGGCGTCTTCACCGGCACCCGGCACTCAACTCCCCTGGCCCGCAAGGCCCGGGCGAAGGCGTCCCGGTCGGGCCGCCCGTTCCCCGGCACCCGCACGACGTACTGCTGGTAGGTATGCCCGTCACCACCATCGGGCGTCAGCACACCCCTCAACTTCGCATCGAGATAGGAGGCACGCTCCCTGCGCTGAGCAACCTCGACGTAGGGCACCTCGGACTCCCCCTGCTCCAGCACCAGCAGCCCATGCCGCTGCCCGAGCTCATGCAGCCGCGCGATGTCCGCCGGCCGACCGAAGCGGTGTACGACAACCAGGGCCGCTGTCCGCGGACTTACGGCCGCCTCGGCAGCGGACGTGTCCAGGCAGTACGTCACCGGGTCTATATCGGCGAACACCGGCAGCGCACCGGCCATCGCCACCGCTTCGGCGACCTCCACGTTCCCGAACGCCGGGACGACGACCTCGTCACCGACTCCGACGCCGGCCGCCCGGAGCATTGCAGCAGTACCCATGCTGCGGATGCTCGTTGCGCAACGTGAACTTCAAGTAACGCAAAACAAAAAAGGGTTGGACCCGGAACCGAAGTTCCGGGTCCAACCCATTCAAATTTTGTTCGGCGGTGTCCTACTCTCCCACAGGGTCCCCCCTGCAGTACCATCGGCGCTGTAAGGCTTAGCTTCCGGGTTCGGAATGTAACCGGGCGTTTCCCTCACGCTATGACCACCGAAA
>NZ_JBQQBS010000075.1:0-43165 GCF_052245395.1 Streptomyces sp. 4N124 | reverse complement strand
GCTGAGCCCGCACGAAGTCGTCCTCGGCCCCCGGCTCCGTCTCCTCAGGAAGCCGCAGTTCGAAGTCCCCGTCGGACGAGCCCGCGTCGCCCCGACCTCCCGCAGGCCGCTCCAACTCGAAGTCGCCCCCAGCCGAAGCCGCGTCACCACCGCGACCCCTCGCAGGCCGCGCCAGCTCGAAGTCCCCGTCCCCCGAGGCCCTGTCACCGCCGCTTGCCCCCGACAGCGGGGCCGACTCGAAGTCGCCGTCGGCCGACTCGGGCGGTGTCGCCTCGGTCTGCGTCGCCTCGGTCTGCGTCGGGGAAGCGTCCTGGGCCTGGCCCGCAGGGGGCTGCGGGCGAGGCCGGCTCCACCACTTCGCCTTCGTGGGCTTCCCCTCGTCCATGCTCTCCCCACAGCTGGCCGCGGCACAGCTCCTCGGCGGTGGCCGCAGATCGTCTACTCCGCGCCCGGCTGCCTGCCTGGGCGCGGCCCACCCTGGATTCAACCAGGTTCACGCGCCGTGGCGCAGAGGTCGGGTCAGTGGCCCGTGCCGGGGGAGCCGGACGGGGCTGTGGGGGACGAGGTCGTGTCGGGGACGGGCGCGGCGAACAGGCCGGGGTGCGTGATCTCCGGGACGGTGGACCACGAGGTGAGGGTGAGCGGCGGGGTGGAGCTGAGCGGACGTATCAGCGGAGACATGGCGGCCGCACCGGCGACCACCGGCGTGGTCAGCGGATGTGCCGCGGCCTGCTGGACGTGTCCGCCGCCGGGGGCCGGAACGCCGGGCAGCAGTGGGGCCGAGACGGTGGTCGGGGCGACCGGGGTCTGGCCGAGCGGCGTCTGCTGGCCGCCCTGGGCGAGCAGTGGGCCGACGCCGACGCCCCGGCGGCGCTGGTTCTCGGGCGTCGTCGAGGCTCCCGAGCCCTGTGTCCGCATCGGGGTCACATTGCTGCCGCCGGAGCCGTCACGCGCGGTGTTCGTGGTCTCGCCGGTGCCGGTGGTGACCCCGCCGAGCGCGATCGCGGCCAGCGACACCGCCCCGGCCGCGACGAACGCGAACCGCATGCCGCGCGAGGCCGACCGCTCGGCCTCATGGCGGCTGACGTCATGTATACGGAAGCCACGGCCCGCCGACGGAAGCATGGAGTCATGCGCGCGGGCGGGGACGTAGCCGAACTCGAAGCGCTCGCTCCGCTTCATCCCGAAGACGCCGGCAGCCGCGGGCCGTCCGGAGAGTCCGTCACCGAACCCGTCCAGCGGTGAGCCACCGTCGCCGTCACCTCCCCCCGGCAGCCCCTGGAGGCGGGCCAGGAAGCTCTCGGAAGGGGGCGGCGGGGCCGCTTCCGCGAAGACGTTCTTCAGACGGCGCTGCGCGTCGGCCTCTGCCTTGCACTTCGAGCAGGTGGCCAGATGCGCGAGCACACGCTCGCGCGCCTCATGACCGAGCTCGCCGTCGACCAGCGCGGCGAGTCGGTCTCCCAGGTGCTGTTCTGCGAGGTGCCCCTCGACGGGTTTGGGCCGTGATCCACTCACGCGGACGCGCCCCCTCCCCCCAGTACCGGGACACGGGCCGCGAAGGAGCGGCGCTCGGCCCGGGCCTCGGGCGACCGGTGCGCCAGGGCCTTGCGCAGCTGCGAGCGGCCGCGGTGAATACGGGACCGGACCGTGCCGAGCTTGACCCCGAGGGTCGCGGCGATCTCCTCGTACGACAGGCCTTCGATGTCGCACAGGACGACCGCGGCGCGGAACTCGGGCGCGAGGGTGTCGAGGGCCTGCTGGACGTCCGCGTCGAAGTGCGCGTCGTTGAAGATCTGCTGCGGGTTGGGCTCGCGGCTGGGCAGGCGCTCCGCCGCGTCATCGCCGAGCGCGTCGAAACGGATGCGCTGCTTGCGGCGGACCATGTCCAGGAACAGGTTCGTGGTGATGCGGTGCAGCCAGCCCTCGAAGGTGCCCGGTGTATAGGTCGACAGGGAGCGGAATACGCGGACGAAGACCTCCTGGGTGAGGTCCTCGGCGTCGTGCTGGTTGCCGGTGAGGCGGTAGGCCAGGCGGTAGACCCGGCCGCTGTGGGTGCTGACGATCTCCTCCCAGGTGGGCGGAGTCCACGCCTGCCCGTCCGCGTCGCTGGAGAAGGTCGCGGTCTGGGCGTAGTCGCCGGCGTGGCGGTGGTCAGCAGCGGTGTCGTTCACGGATTTCGGCTTGCCCGCCGATCCGAGAAAGCGCCGCAGCACTCCTCCCCGATCCCCGGGCGCAGCCGCACCTCCCCTGTCGGCTCTGGTGGTGTCCAGTGGAGCCCCTACCATAGCCACCTCGCCCGTTAGCTCCGGATAAGCGGTTTTACGAGAAATTGATCTGGGCTGATACGGCTCATGCGGCTGCGTCACCACTTGCTCGCCGTCCCGCGCCTCTTCGTGATCCATCCGTGTCCCCCGCTCTTGTCTCCCACCCCCTTAAACGCCCGGTCCCATCTGCGGGTTCCCGGGCGCAACGGATACAGTCACGCCCAGGCACACACGGGGACAGGAGAGGGTCATTACCGGCAACCGGCAGACGAGCTGGGCGTTCGCCGACGCCTATGTCGCCGAGGACGAAGCCCTGCGCTGGGCCCGTGACCGGGCCCGCGAGGCGGGGCTGCGCTCGGTGTCCCCCGGCGCGGGCGCCGCGCTGCGGATGCTCGCCGCCACCGTGGACGCCAAGGCGGTCGCGGAGATCGGTACCGGCACCGGCGTCTCCGGGATCCATCTGCTGCACGGTATGCGGCCGGACGGCGTGCTGACCACCGTCGACCCCGAGCCGGAGCACCAGCAGTTCGCCCGCCAGGCCTTCCGCGCCTCCGGCTTCGCCAGCAACCGGGCCCGCTTCATCCCCGGCCGCGCCCTCGACGTCCTGCCCCGTCTCGCCGACGTCGGCTACGACCTCGTCTTCTGCGACGGTGACCGGCAGGAGGTCATGGACTACCTCGCTGAATCGTTGCGCCTGCTGCGCCCCGGCGGCCTGGTCGTCTTCGAGGGAGTCTTCGCCAACGGCCGGACGATGGACTCCGGACCGCAGCCGACCGAGGTGCTGCGGCTGCGGGAACTGCTGCGCGCGGTGCGCGAGAGTCAGGAGCTGGTGCCGTCGCTGCTGCCGGTGGGCGACGGGCTGCTCTGCGCGGTCAAGCGCTGACCCGACATTCCGGTCCGGCCCTGACGGCCGTACGGCAAACAGCCGCCCCGGCATCTCATACGATGCCGGGGCGGCTGAAAGGGTATGGTCGCTTGCGCGTCAGCCGACGACCTTCTTGAGGGCATCGCCCAGCGCGTCGGCCTCGTCAGGGGTCAGCTCGACGACGAGCCGACCGCCGCCTTCGAGCGGAACGCGCATGACGATGCCCCGCCCCTCCTTGGTCACCTCGAGCGGGCCATCGCCCGTCCGCGGCTTCATGGCCGCCATGCTCGTTCCCCTTCCTGAAACCAGCTCATCGTCAAAGCCGACGGCCCTGGAGGGCATGCGCGGGCCTGCCCAAAGGGCGCAGGACTCGCGACACCGGCATCGAACACATTGCTTCCAAGCCATTATCCCGCATCTCAGGACCCGATGACCAACATCAGTCGGCATCGCTTGGGCAACGCGCGCGAGCAAAACCACTCAATTCGGCGATGTGACTGCGATACTGCGCCGCCGCTGGCACCGCCGCCGCACGAATCGTGTCATGAATTCTTTGACGCAGGTCACACGTCCGTTCCGGTCCGTCATCGGTGATCTACGCCATGCTGTCCTCAGACAGGGACGTACCGACGAGTACGCCGGAGCCGCATACCGGAGGGGACAGCCATGGCCGACACCGTGCTCTACGAGGTCAGCGACGGGCTCGCGACGATCACCCTGAACCGCCCCGAGGCGATGAACGCGCTGAACATCGCGACGAAGGTCGCGCTGCGCGACGCGGTTCTGGCGGCAGCCGCCGACGACGCCGTACGGGCCGTGCTGCTGACCTCCGCCGGTGACCGGGCGTTCTGCGTCGGGCAGGACCTCAAGGAGCACATCGGCCTGCTGGCGGCCGACCGGGAGACCGGCTCACGGCAGACCATGACCACGGTGCGGGAGCACTACAACCCCATCGCGCGGGCGCTGACGGAGATGCGCAAGCCCGTCGTGGCCGGGGTGAACGGCGTCGCGGCCGGTGCCGGGTTCGGGTTCGCGCTGGCTGCGGACTATCGAGTCGTGGCCGACTCGGCTGCCTTCAATACGTCGTTCGCGGGCGTGGCGCTGACTGCGGACTCCGGGATCTCGTGGACGCTGCCGCGTGTCGTCGGGCCCGGGAGGGCCGCCGATCTGCTCCTTTTCCCGCGGAGCATCAAGGCGCAGGAGGCGTACGAGCTGGGGATCGCGAACCGGGTCGTGCCGAGCGCCGAGCTGCGGGCGGAGGCCGAGAAGACGGCTCGGGCGTTGGCGGCGGGGCCGACGGTGGCGTATGCGGCGATCAAGGAAGCGGTGGCCTTCGGCATGTCGCACTCTCTTGCCGAGACGCTGGAGAAGGAGGACGAGTTGCAGACTCGGGCGGGGTCTTCTGAGGACCACGCGATTGCTGTGCAGGCCTTTGTGAACAAGGAGCAGCCGAAGTATTTGGGCCGGTAGAGCTCGGGACGTTGGGGCCGTCGGGGGCTGCGGGTTCGTGGGGGTTGATCGCGCAGTTCCCCGCGCCCCTTACGGGGCGCTTCTGGCCACGCAAGTTTCCAAGTGGTCGTCCACCAATCCGCACGCCTGCATCAGGGCATAGGCCGTTGTGGGGCCTACGAAGCGGAGGCCTCTCTTCTTCAGGGCCTTCGACAGGGCCGTCGACTCCGGAGTGACCGCCGGGACGTCGCCGAGTGTCTTCGGGGCCGGGCGGGTCGTCGGGTCCGGGGCGTGGGACCAGATGAGGGCGTCCAGTTCGCCCGGTGTCCAGTCGGCGAGCACGCGTGCGTTGGCCAGGGTTGCGTCGATCTTGGCGCGGTTGCGGATGATGCCGGGGTCGGTGAGGAGGCGGTCTCTGTCGGTGTCCGTGAAGGTGGCCACCTTGGCGATCTCGAAGCCGGCGAAGGCGGTGCGGAAGCCGGGGCGGCGGCGCAGGATGGTGATCCAGGACAGGCCGGACTGGAAGGCTTCCAGGCTGAGGCGTTCGAAGAGGGCGTCGTCGCCGTGGACCGGGCGGCCCCACTCCTCGTCGTGATACGTCACGTAGTCCGGTGTGGACAGGGCCCAGGGGCAGCGCAGGGCACCGTCCGGGCCGGCGACGGCCTGCCCCTCGCTCACTGCTGGTCCCCCTCGGTGTGCTTGTCCATGGAGTGGCGGGCGGCCTGCGCACCGGCCAGCGCGGACTCCAGGTCGGCGATACGGGCGTCGCGCTCGGCCAGCTCCGCGCCGAGGCGGCTGAGGGCGTCGTCCACGTCGGCCATGCGGTAGCCGCGGGCGGCGAGCGGGAAGCGGAGGCCCTCCACGTCGCCGCGGCTGACGGGGCGGTCCAGCGGGAGCGGGTCCTGGAGGCGCTCGGGGGCGACCTCCGGCAGCGGGCCGTTCTCGCCGCCGCCCAGCACGGCGAGGGTCACCGCGGCGACGACCACGGCGAGCGCGACGACCAGGAACAAGAACATAACCATCGCTGAGGGTC
Organism: Streptomyces sp. 4N124; assembly: GCF_052245395.1. NCBI lineage: Bacteria > Bacillati > Actinomycetota > Actinomycetes > Kitasatosporales > Streptomycetaceae > Streptomyces > Streptomyces sp. 4N124. The sequence goes on along the minus strand of NZ_JBQQBS010000075.1, from coordinate 37,554 downwards.
CCCACGAGATCGGTCGGATGTGTCGGGTGTATCAGGGTCCGATCGTGCCATGCGAGTCTGACAGTTAGGGTCGCAGGCGGCCTAAGGCCTGGATGTACCAGGGAAGTACTAGGAGAGGTCACAGGGGATGCTCAGGCTGGGCAGGCGGGAATTCGGGTCGCATGAGCCGGTGATCATGGCGATCGTGAACCGGACCCCGGACTCCTTCTACGACCAGGGGGCCACCTTCCGTGACGAGCCCGCCCTCGCGCGCGTGGAGCAGGCGGTGTCAGAGGGTGCTGCGATCATCGACATCGGCGGGGTCAAGGCGGGGCCCGGCGAAGAGGTGTCGGCCGAGGAGGAGGCGCGGCGGACGGTCGGCTTCGTGGCGGAGGTGCGGCGGCGCTTCCCGGACGTGATCATCAGCGTGGACACGTGGCGGCATGACGTCGGGGAGGCGGTGTGCGAGGCCGGGGCGGATGTGCTGAACGACGCGTGGGGCGGGGTCGATCCGCGGCTTGCGGAGGTTGCGGCGCGGTACCGGGTGGGGCTGGTGTGCACGCATGCGGGTGGGGCTCAGCCGCGGACCCGGCCGCATCGGGTGACGTACGACGATGTCATGGCCGACATTCTGCGGGTGACCGTGGGGCTGGCTGAGCGGGCGGTGTCGTTGGGGGTGCCTCGGGAGTCGGTGATGATCGATCCTGGGCATGACTTCGGGAAGAACACGCGGCACAGTCTTGAGGCGACGCGGCGGTTGGGGGAGATGGTCGGGACGGGGTGGCCGGTGTTGGTGTCCTTGTCCAACAAGGACTTTGTGGGGGAGACGTTGGATCGGCCCGTGAAGGAGCGGGTGGTGGGGACGTTGGCGACGACTGCGGTGTCCGCGTGGCTCGGGGCGCAGGTGTATCGGGTGCATGAGGTTGCCGAGACGCGGCAGGTGCTGGACATGGTTGCGTCCATCGCTGGGCATCGGGCTCCGGCTGTTGCCCGGCGGGGGCTGGCGTAGGCATTTTTTCGCCCCCGCCGCCCCTACCCGTCCCATCCTGAAGGGGCTCCGCCCCTTCGACCCCGTTTCGGGGGCCAGCCCCCGGACCCCCGCTCCTCAAACGCCGGAGGGGCTGAAAAGAACCAACCGCCGGAGGGCTGGTGTCCCGGAGGGCTGATTTACCGCCCCGCCTCCTTCGACACCAACGCCACCGCCTCGTCCACGTCGTCCGTCACGTGGAACAGCATGAGGTCCTTTTCGGAGGCCTTGCCCTGGGCGATGAGGGTGTTCCTGAGCCAGTCGATCAGGCCGCCCCAGTAGGCGCTGCCGAAGAGGACGATGGGGAAGCGGGTGACCTTCTGGGTCTGGACGAGGGTGAGGGCCTCGAAGAGTTCGTCGAGGGTGCCGAGGCCGCCGGGGAGGACCACGAAGCCCTGGGCGTACTTGACGAACATCATCTTCCGGACGAAGAAGTAGCGGAAGTTGAGGCCGATGTCGACGTAGGGGTTGAGGCCCTGTTCGAAGGGGAGCTCGATGCCCAGGCCGACGGAGATGCCCTTGGCCTCGCAGGCGCCCTTGTTGGCTGCCTCCATGGCCCCGGGGCCGCCACCCGTGATCACTGCCCAGCCGGCCTCCACCAGACCGCGACCCAGGCGGACGCCGGCGTCGTACTCCGGTGAGTCCACGGGCGTACGGGCGGAGCCGAAGACGCTGATCGCGGGCGGGAGTTCGGCGAGGGTGCCGAAGCCTTCGATGAACTCCGACTGGATGCGCAGGACGCGCCAGGGGTCGGTGTGGACCCAGTCCGAGGGGCCGCCGGCGTCCAGCAGCCGCTGGTCGGTCGTGCTCGCCGTGACCTGACTCCGCCGTCGGAGGACCGGTCCCAGGCGCTGCTCCTCCGGTGGCTGCTTCTTGCCCTCGGGGTTCCCGGTAGCCATGTGCGCTCCCTCCGCTTGCGGTCTTTCCACCTCAGCGTAGATCCAGGCTGGTTACGGACGGGGGACATCGGCATGTCCGCCGCCCGCATCCGCCGCGTCGTCACGCCGTCAGCCAGGCCTTCAGGCGCTTCTCCCCCGCCAGGATCTTCGCCGTCTCCACGCGCTCGTCGCGCTTGTGGGCCAAGTGCGGGTTCCCGGGGCCGTAGTTCACGGCCGGGACGCCCAGCGCACTGAAGCGGGAGACGTCCGTCCAGCCGTACTTGGGCATCGGGGTGCCGCCGACCGCCTCGATGAAGGCCGCGGCGGCCGGGTGGGAGAGGCCGGGGAGGGCGCCGCCGCTGTGGTCGTCCACGACGAATTCGGTCACGCCGCAGTCCGCGAACACCTCGTGGACATGGGCGATCGCCTCCTTCTCCGTACGGTCCGGCGCGTAGCGGAAGTTGACGGTTACGACACATTCGTCCGGAATGACGTTCCCGGCGACGCCGCCCGAGATGCCGACCGCGTTCAGGCCCTCGCGGTACTCCAGGCCGTCGATGACCGGGTAGCGCGGCTCGTAGGCCGCCAGCCGCGCCAGGATCGGGGCCGCCGCGTGGATCGCGTTCGAGCCCATCCAGCTGCGCGCGGAGTGGGAGCGCTCGCCGCTCGTCTTGAGCAGCATCCGCAGGGTGCCCTGGCAGCCGCCCTCGACCTGGCCGTCCGACGGCTCCAGCAGCACCGCGAAGTCGCCCTCCAGCCAATCGGGGTGCGCCTCGGCGACGTGCTTGAGGCCGTTGAGCTCCGCCGCCACCTCTTCGTTGTCGTAGAAGACGAAGGTCAGGTCGCGGTTGGGAGCGGGGACGGTGGCCGCGATGCGCAGTTGGACCGCGACGCCCGACTTCATGTCGCAGGTGCCGCAGCCCCACAGGACGCCGTCCTCGTCGAGCCGCGAGGGGACGTTGTCGGCGATCGGGACCGTGTCGATGTGGCCGGCGAGGATCACGCGCTCGGCGCGGCCCAGGTTCGTACGGGCGACGACGTTGTTGCCGTACCGCTCGACCGTCAGGTGCGGCAGGGCGCGCAGGACGGTCTCGATCGCGTCGGCGAGGGGCTTCTCGGTGCCGCTCTCCGAGGGGAAGTCGACGAGCTGCGCGGTCAGCCGCGCGGCGTCCAACGTGAGGTCAAGCGGGGTATCGGCCATGGAGTCGACCCTAACGCGCCAGGCCTTCGGCCCACTTTCCCCACCGGACCCATACCCCCCAGTAACCTCGGCTACCTTGTACGAATGCCAGCGCCATCCCCTGCTCGACGACGCCGCGGCCGCCTCTTCCGTTCCGGGGCGGCCTTCGTGGTCCTGCTGTCCATCGCCGGTTATCTCGTGATGCAGTACATCACCGGCGGCGCAGGCACACCGGGTTGCAAGGTGGTGTCGGAGCAGGGCGACGGGACGGCGTACGAGTTCACGCCCGAGCAGGCGGTGAACGCGGCGACGATCACCGCCGTCGGCACCGCGCGCGGCCTGCCCGAGCGGGCGGTGGCGATCGCGCTGGCGACCGCGATCCAGGAGTCGGCGCTGCGCAACATCGACCACGGCGACCGCGACTCGCTCGGCCTGTTCCAGCAGCGGCCCTCGCAGGGCTGGGGCACACAGAAGCAGATCATGGACCCGACGTACGCGGCGGGCATCTTCTACGAGCATCTGGTCAAGGTTTCCGGTTACACCCGTCTCCCGCTCACCGTGGCCGCGCAGCGCGTGCAGCGCAGCGGCTTTCCGGAGGCCTACGCCAAGCACGAGCCGGACGCCGTACTGCTTGCCGCCGCTCTCACCGGACGCTCGGCGGCGACGCTGACCTGTGCGGGACGCCCGGGCACCACGCCCGCGGAAGGGGCCGAGGCGGTACGGTCCGCGCTCGCCCGGGACTTCGGGCGCGACGGGCTGGAGCCGGCCGGCGCGGTGGTGAGCGACGCGGCAGCGCCGACGCCCACGCCCGCACCGAGCGTCGAGCGCAACGGACGGACCCTGACACTGCCCGTGACCGACGACTCCGACAGCGGCACCGGGCGCAGCCTGACGCAGCGCGGCTGGCAGCTGGCGCACTGGGCCGTGGCCAACGCCTCCGACCTGCACATCGAACGCGTCTCCTACGCCGGGCGGGTGTGGACCGCCGGGAACACGGACAGCCGGTGGCGGCCGGCGGTCGGAGCGGGTACCGCCGGAGCAGAGAAGGGCACGGCGGACACGGCCAACTCGGTCCGAGTCGTGACCGCGCAGTAGTACGGAAGGTCGCCCGCGGGAGTTATGCGCGGCACGCGCGGGCGACGGTGTGCTCAGGTTTTCGCGCCGTCACCCCCGTATCCGCCAAATCCCTTGAGGACAAAGGGCTGTAAGGATTCGGCAGAGTTTCGAGCGGGGCACTGTTTGCCCGTTTTTATCCGCAGCCGATAATGCGACGCATTGCCAACTCTTTACGTTGGCCCGCCGCAACCTTCGCGGGCTTCGAGCGGTAGTCACTGCGTCCGAGCCCGCTCGATCAACCACCGCAGGCCGACGGCCAGTCGGTCGCGGAGGGGGATCAACTGCCGGGCAAGGTCGGACACTCCAACGTTCTCTCCCGTCAAAGGAGCATTATGTCCCTCCCCCTGACCCGCCGGATCGCCCGTACCGCGCTGCTCGTCGCAGCGGGAGCGGCAGCCGGGGTCGGTGCGGCCGGCTCCGCCAGCGCGGCCCCCGAACTGCCGGCCACCCCGAACCTCGGCGGGCTGACCGCCCTGGACGGGGCGAGTGTCGGCGACAGCGTCGACGGTGCGGCGCAGCACGTCACCGGGCTCGCGGGTGAAGCCGGCAGCAACGCGGTCAAGAACGCGGTGCCGGCCGCGGGCAAGACCGGCGGCAAGGCGGTCAAGAAGGCGACGCCGGCGGCGCAGAAGACTGCCGGGACCGCGGCGGGGTCGGCCGGGGCCCTCCTCGGTGACGCGACCGCTGCGGCGGCGGACAGCGGCGTGTCGACGGGGTCCCTCACGCAGGGTGGGCTGCCGGCTGCGCCGTCCGTGCCGGTGAAGGGTCTCCCGATCGGCTGACGGTTCGCTGCGTGGCTTGTACGGCGACGGGGTCCAGGGATGTTTCCTGGGCCCCGTCGTTTTGCGTGCCTACGTCGGCAGGGGCCGGGGCGTGTTCAAGCCGTGCCCGGCGCTGCAGGCTGTGCCCACCCGTTCCGCCCTGCGGAACGATTGCCCACAGCGGGAACAGCGGTACCAGCGGTCACGCCAGGCGTTCCACCGCTGCCTGCACCCTCTCGTCCGTCGCTGTGAGTGCCACTCGTACGAAGTTTTTGCCTGCCTCTCCGTAGAAGTCGCCCGGTGCGACCAGGATGCCGAGGGTGGCGAGGTGGGCGAGGGTGTCCCAGCAGGACTCGTCTCTCGTGGCCCAGAGGTAGAGGCTGGCCTCACTGTGTTCGATGCGGAAGCCGTGGGTGAGGAGGGCTGTGCGGAGGGACTCGCGGCGGGCGGCGTAGCGGTCGCGCTGGATGCGGACGTGTTCGTCGTCGGAGAGGGCGGCGATCACGGCGGCCTGGGTGGGCGCCGAGGTCATCATGCCGCCGTGCTTGCGGATCTCCAGGAGGGGGCCGAGGACCTCCGGGTCGCCGGCGAGGAAGGCCGCGCGGTAGCCCGCCAGGTTGGAGCGCTTGGAGAGGGAGTGGACGGCCACGATGCCCTCGTACGAGCCGCCGTTCACGTCCGGGTGCAGGACCGAGACCGGGTCGGCCTCCCAGCCCAGCTCCAGGTAGCACTCGTCGGAGAAGAGCAGGACGCCGTGCTCGCGGGCCCAGGCGACGATCCGGGTGAGTTCGGCCTTGGACAGCACCTTGCCGGTCGGGTTCGACGGGGAGTTGAGCCAGAGGAGCTTCAGGTTCGTCGGGTCCAGCGCCGTCGGGTCGTCGTACACCTCGTACTCCGCCCTCGCCAGGCGGGCGCCGACCTCGTACGTCGGGTAGGCCAGGCGCGGGTAGGCGACCCGGTCGCCGGGGCCGAGGCCCAGCTGGGTCGGGAGCCAGGCGACCAGTTCCTTGGAGCCGACGATCGGCAGGACGTGGTGGTGGGTGACCTCGCGGGCGCCCAGTCGGCGTTCCACCCAGCCGGTGATCGCGTCGCGCAGCTCGGGGGTGCCCCAGACGGTCGGATAGCCCGGGGAGTCGGCCGCGGCGATCAGCGCTTTCTGGATCAGCTCGGGGACCGGGTCGACCGGGGTGCCGACCGACAGGTCGACGATGCCGTCCGGGTGGGCTGCGGCCGTCTTCTTGTACGGCGCCAGCTTGTCCCACGGGAAGGTGGGCAGGCGGTCGGAGACTGCGGACACGGGTTCTGGCTCACTTTCTCGAACGGCGCAAACGCCTCGGTCCCGTACGGCGGCGCGACGATCAAGGCGATCAGGCCGTACGGGACCGAGGCGGCGCGCTGGTGCGGGGCCGCTTGCTGATTACTCGGCCTGCGGCGGCAGCGCGGCGATGAAGGGGTGGTCGCGCTCGATCAGGCCCAGCTTGCTTGCGCCGCCGGGGGAGCCGAGCTCGTCGAAGAACTCGACGTTCGCCTTGTAGTAGTCCTTCCACTCCTCAGGAGTGTCGTCCTCGTAGAAGATCGCCTCGACCGGGCAGACCGGCTCACAGGCACCACAGTCGACGCATTCGTCCGGGTGGATGTACAAGGACCGCTGGCCCTCGTAGATGCAGTCGACCGGGCACTCCTCGATGCACGCCTTGTCCTTGACGTCGACACAAGGCTGCGCGATGACGTAGGTCACGCTGTCGTTCCTCCTCGATAGGGCGCTGGCGGGCCTCCTCAGGCTCCGCCGCCTGGCGCGCGGGAGCGCGGCGTCGTCGATGCCCGCACCTAGTATCTCCGTTCTTGGGCATGATCCGAACAGGAGGGGTGAACTGACCTGTGGAAATCTCCGCGGCCGGGCGCCTTGAGATCCGTATCACCACTGCTGACGTGGGCAAACGCGTCTCGGTGCGGTGCTTGAGCACGCCTGGAAGCACGCACGAGAAATTCACCGACACGGTGGGTGTTCTCACATCATGGGACACCGGTGAGCTGGTGATCACACGGCGGGACGGGCAGTCCGTCCGGATTCCGGAGTCCTCGCTGGTGGCGGGCAAGGTAGTGCCGCCCGCGCCCGCCCGTCGGCGCGGTCCCGCCGCCTCGTACGAGGAGCTGGCCCGGGTCGCCGCCCGCGCCTGGCGCCCGGTGGAGAGCGAGCAGCTCGGCGAGTGGGAGCTGCGGGCCGCGTCCGGGTTCACCCGGCGGGCCAACTCCGTGCTGCCGCTCGGCGACCCCGGCCTGCCGCTCGACGAGGCGCTCACCGTCGTACGGCGGTGGTACGGCGACCGTGGGCTGCCCGCGTACATCCAGACCGCGACCGGGGCCGAGGGCACGCAGGAGCTGCTGTGCGCCGAGTTGGAGCGGCGGGGGTGGGCCCGGGAGGTGACGGCCGAGCTGTGGATCGGCGCTCTGGCGCCGGTCGCCGACCGGGCGGCGGGGGCCGGGGTCGTGCTGTCCAGGGCCGCCGATGATCAGTGGCTCGGGCGTTATCAGCGCAAGGGCGTGAGTGAGGTCGCCTTGAAGGTGCTGGGGAGCGGGCCGTCGGTGTGGTTCGCGACGGTGCCCGGTGCGGGCGGGGCCGCGCCCGCCGCCATCGGGCGGTTGGTCGTGGACCGGCGGTGGGCCGGGTTCGCCGCCGTCGAGGTGGATCCCGAGCGGCGGCGGGAAGGGCTGGCCACCGAGGTCATGGCCGCGCTGGCCCGGCAGGCCCTCGACGAGGGCGCGTCGGCTGCGTGGCTGCAGGTCGAGGCGGACAATGAGGGGGCGCGGGCGTTGTACGGCGGGATGGGCTTCGGTGCGCATCACTCGTACCACCACTATCGCGAGCCGGCCTCGGACGAGGTGGCGACGGACGTGGCGAACGACGCCGACCGGTACGAATCGCCGTGAGAGGGCACGAGCCAGCTATGCGTCCCCCCTACCCTCCCCCGCCGGAACGGTCCGCCGAGCTGCGGCGGCGGTTCTCCGAAGAGGCACGTTCCGAACGGCCCGACCTGTCGACGCTGTGCCTGCTGGTCGGCGCGGAGGCGGACGGGGCGCTGGACGAGGCCGGGATCGACGCTGCGCAGATCGAGCTGGACGAGTTGGCGGGGCAGCTGCCGTTCCGGCCCGGGGGGCCGCGGTCGTGGGCGGTGGCGTTGCGGGAGCTGCTCGGGGACCGGTGCGGGTTTCGCGGCTCCGCCGCGGACTATCGGCGGCTTGAGTCGTCGTTGCTGCATGAGGTGCTTCGGCGGCGGCGTGGGTTGCCGATTCTGCTGTCGGTGGTGTGGATGGAGGTGGCTCGGCGGGCGGGGGCGCATGTGTACGGCGTCGCGTTGCCGGGGCACTTCGTGGTCGGGTTCGGGGAGGCGGACGAGCAAGTGCTGGCCGATCCCTTTGATGGGGGGCGGGTGTTGAGCGGGGGTGATGTGGAGTTGATGGTCGCGGGAGCGACGGGGGCCGCGCTGCATCCGTCGATGTTGGCGCCGGCCGATCCGTTGGAGGTGGTGGTGCGGATTCTCAACAACGTGCGGGCCTGGGCTGCGGCTCGGCCGGAGCGGTCGGATGTGGCGTTGTGGGGGGTGGAGTTGTCGTTGCTGTTGCCTTCGCATCCGGCTCGGTTGCGGTATGAACGGGCGCAGTTGCTGGTGCGGCGGGGTGACTTCGTCGATGGAGCCACGGAGTTGGAGGCGTATGCCGAGGTGGTGGGGGCGGTTGACGAAGGTGCGGCTGAGCGGGTGCGGGGGCAGGCGCAGGCTGCTCGTGCGATGTTGAACTGATTGGGCGGGTGCGGGTGCGTTGGGGCTCGTCGCGCCCACGCGGCGGAGCCGCAAATTGATACAGCCCCGCGCCCCTGGGGGGGGTTACAGCCAGCCCTTTTCCCTTGCCAGCCGCGCCGCCTCCGCCCTGTTCCGCACCGCCAGTTTCTGGATCGCCGTCGAGAGGTAGTTGCGGACCGTGCCCTGCGACAGATGCATGGCCTTCGCCAGCTCCGCGTTCGTCGAGCCGTCCTCCGCCGCTCGCAGCACCTCTCGCTCGCGGTCGGTCAACGGGTTCGCGCCCTCCGCCAGTGCCGCTGCCGCCAAGGTCGGATCGATGACCCGCTCCCCCGCCAGTACCTTCCTCACCGCCTCCGCCAACTGGGCCGCCGGGGCGTCCTTGACGAGGAAGGCGTCGGCACCGGACTCCATGGCGCTGCGGAGGTAGCCGGGGCGGCCGAAGGTGGTGAGGACGACCAGTTTGACGGCCGGGAGTTCCCGGTGGACGTGGGCCGCCGCCTCGATGCCCGTCATGCCCGGCATCTCGATGTCCAGGAGGGCCACGTCGACGTCGTGGGCGCGGGCCGCCGCCAGTACCTCGTCGCCCCGCGCCACTTGGGCGACGACCTCGATGTCGTCCTCCAGGCCCAGCAGAGCGGCCAGGGCCTCGCGGACCATCGACTGGTCCTCGGCCAGCAGGACCTTGATCGTGCGGCTCATGTGCCGGATCCTACGTCGGTGGTCCGGTCGGCGGGGGCCCGCGCGACCAGGCGGAAGCCGTGTCCGACGCGGCCCGCCTCAAGGCTGCCGCCTGCCTTCTCCAGGCGCTCGGTGAGGCCCGTGAGGCCGTGGCCGGGGCTGCTGCCGGGGCTGCCGGAGCCGTTGTCTTCCACGGAGAGTTCGAGCACCGGGCCGTCGAGGGTCTGGCGGCGGAGGAGTTCCACCGTGCAGCGGTGGGCGCCGCTGTGGCGTACGACGTTGGTGACCGCCTCGCGCAGGGCCCAGGCGAGGGCTGTCTCACTGTCCTCCGGGACGTCGGTGAGGTCGGGTTCGGCGGGCGGCAGGTCGACGGTGATTCCGGCGGTGGTCAACGCGACCTGGGCTCCTGCCAGTTCGGCGGAGAGTCGGGGGCGACGGTAGCCCGACACCGCCTCGCGTACGTCGACGAGGGCCTGGCGGCTGACGTGTTCGATGTCGGCGACCTCCTGGGCCGCCTTGTCGGGGTGGTCGGGGAGCATACGGCCAGCGAGTTCGCTCTTCAGCGTGATCAGGGACAGGGAGTGGCCCAGCAGGTCGTGCAGGTCGCGGGCCAGGCGCAGGCGTTCCTCGTTGGCGGCGAGTTGGGCGACCGTGGCGCGGGCCTCGCGCAACTCGAGGGTCGTACGGACGAGTTCGCGGATGCCGGTCATGGAGAAGCCGCCGAGGAGGGCCGGGAAGAGCAGTCCGGCCAGGTAGGACGTGCCGCCGGGGACGGCGAGGGCGACGCCGGTGAGCAGGGCGGACACGGCCGGGATGGTCCAGCGGGCGAGGTGGAACGGGAGGGCCGCGCCGGAGGAGATCGCGACGTACACGAACAGGACGAGCCATTCGCGGCCCAGAGTGAGGGAGAGGACGGTCGACTGGGTGGCCAGGACGGCCACCGAGCCGAGGACGACGCCGTTGGTCTCGCCGCGTCCGGTGCGGAAGATCAGGGCGAAGTACCAGGCGACGAAGGCGACCAGGCCGATCCAGCCGAGGACGCGGACGCCGTCGCTGTGGCCTCCGTGCAGCAGGTCGGAGACGGGCGCGCTCAGATAGGCGAGCCAGATGCCGATCCACAGCAGCTTGACGGCCTTCTGCCGGCGGTTCTGCGGGCGCTGCCCGATGCCGATGCCGCTCACGCCTTCAGCGTGTCCTTCCGGTACAGCCAGGCCGCGCCGCCGGTGAACAGGGCGAAGAAGACGGCGAGGACGGCGATGTCCTTGGCGTGCGGGGCCTGGCTCTGCTCGATCGCCTGCCCCAGGGCAGCGTACGCGTGCGTGGGCACCCACTTGGCGATGTCCTGCAGCCAGGCCGGGAAGGTCGTCGTCGGCATCCACAGACCGCCGAGGATGGACAGCCCGAAGTACGTGATCATCGTGATCGGGCGGACCGCGTCCCCGCTCGCGAGATAGCCGATGGCCACGCCGAGCGCCGCGAAGACGAGGCTGCCGGCCCAGATCGCGCCGGTCAGGGCGAGCCACTGCCAGGCGTCCAGACGTACGCCCTTCACCACAGCGGCGACCACGAAGACGATCACGATCGACGGCAGACTCACCACGGCCGCGCTCGCCGTCTTCGCGAGGACGTACCCGCGACCCGGCAACGGCGTCAGCCGCAACTGCCGTACCCAGCCGCTCTCCCGCTCCTTGGCGATGCGCTCGCTGTTGCCCATGAGGACGGCGGTGAGAGCGCCGAAGGAGGCCATGGAGACCATCATGTACGTCGGGAGCGTCAGGCCTGTCCCGTCGACCTTCGTGGTGCTGTCGGCGCTGCCCGCGATGAGCAGGAAGAGGACCGACGGATACAGCACCGAGAAGAACAGGAACTTGCGGTTGCGCAGGGCGCGGGTCAGCTCGAGCCCGATGAGACTGTTCATCGCGTACGGGCCTCCTCGGCCTCGGTGATGGCCACGAACGCCTGCTCCAGGCCGAGCCCGGCGACTTCGAGGTTGCGGGGGTAGGCGCCGAGGCCGTAGAGGGCGTGGACGGTGGCGTCGGCGTCGGTGGACTGGATACGGACGGTGTGGCCGGACACGTCGAGATGCGTGAGGAAGGGCAGCGCCCGCAGCGCGGTCTCGTCGATGGCATCCCGCAGGTCGAAGGAGATCCTCCGTGCTCCCGCCTTCGCCTTGATCTCGGCCGCCGTACCGTCGGCCAGCAGCCGGCCCCGGTGCAGCACCAGCACCCGGTCGGCGATGGCGTCGGCCTCCTCCAGGTAGTGCGTGGCGAACAGCACGGTCCGCCCCTGGTCGGCCTGCTCGCGCATGGTCGCCCAGAAGGCCTGGCGGGTGGTGACGTCCATGCCGGTGGTCGGCTCGTCCAGGACGATCAGGTCGCTGTCGCCGGCGGTCGCGAGGGCGAAGCGGACGCGCTGGGCCTGGCCGCCGGAGAGCTTGTTGACCTTGCGGTCGGCGATCTGCGCGATCCCGGCGCGGGCGAGAACGTCCTTCGCCGGGCAAGGCTTCGGGTGCAGCGCGCAGGCCAGCCGCACCAGCTCCACGACCGTGACCTCGTCCATCAGCCCACCGCTCTGCAGCATCGCGCCCACCCGCCCGGCGACGATGGCCTCACGCGGCCCCGTCCCGAACACCCGCACCGTGCCGCTGTCGGGCTGCTTGAGACCGAGCAGCAGATCGAGCGTCGTCGACTTACCGGCACCGTTGGGTCCCAGCAGCGCCACGGTCTCCCCCGGGCGCAGGCTCAGACTCAGTCCGTCCACGGCCCGGACGGTGCCGTATGTCTTGCTCACCTGGTCGAATGCGACCACCGAGGCTGTCGTAGTCATACGGCCATGGTGGCGTCGGGCGTTCGGACTCGGGCAGTGTCGGCCGTCCGGAGTGCCGCATGACAGATGTCATGTCAGGCGGCACTCCCGCGAGTCAGCTCCCGTTGGTCTCGATGACCCCGATGCGCTCCTCCGCCGTCTTGCCACGCAGCGCCTTGCGCAGCGCGGAGACGACGTCCTGCGGCAGCACGTCACGCTGGCCGGTGGCGGTGGTGATCTGCACGCCGTCGAAGGTGGTGCCGTACGCCTCCTGAAGCGCCTTGAGGTCGTACGTCTCCACGAGCTTGCCGTCGATGGCCTTGAAGCCGAGGATCTTCGGCAGGGACACGGGGCCGAACGGGATGGAGTGCGCCGCGTCGGTCTGGATGGTGACCCGATCGGACATCGCGGGCTCCGCGAACTCCTTCATCACCCGGTCGACCTCGGCATTCGACACCGTCGGCTGCTGGGTGGTCGTCGGCAGTTCGACCGGGGTGGCCTTGCCGGTCTCCACCTGGTCGCGGTATGCCTCCTCGACCGCGTCGGTCGACTGGCCGACGGCGATGCCCTTGCCTGCCTTGCCGTAGACGGCGACGGCCTTGCCGGACTCGAACTTGATCGTGCCCTCGGTCACCGAGCCGGCGCCGCCCGCGGCGTCCTCCAGGGCGGCCTTCAGCTTCTCCTCGTCGACCGGCATGACCGGGTCGACGACGCGGTGGTTGCCGAAGAGCGAGCCGATGACGGAGACCGGGTTGTAGTCGCTGCCCGCAGCCGCGCGGACGGTGGCCTGCTCGTCGAACTGGAGGCCCGCCTGGTCCGGCTTGAGCGACACGGTCTTGCCGTCGACGGACAGCTTGAGTGCCTGGTTCGTACGGTCGCCGAAGGCGTCGTCGAGCTTCTTGACGGCGTCGTCGCGCGTGCCGCCGCCGATCTCGACGCCGAGCACGCTGGTGCCCTTGGGTACGTCCGAGTGGTTCATCAGCAGGCCGGCGCCGTAGGCGACACCGGCGACGACGAACACGCCAACGCCGACCAGGGCCAGCTTGTTGCGGCCCTTCTTCTTCCTGGGCGCCGCCGCGGGCGCGGCCTTCTTCTCGTCCGGCTCGGGCAGCTTCGGGGGCGTGTGCGGCAGCGGACCGTCGGGGTGCGTGCCGGGCGCGAACGGGGAGTTCGCGGCGCCGGGCGGCACCACGGGGATGCCGCTGGTGACGGTGTGTCCGGACACGTTGTCCGGGGCGGGGTAGCCCTGCGGGCCCGGCTCGGGGGCGGGCTTCTGCGGGGTGAGGATCGCCGTGTCGTCACTCAGACCGCCGCCGGGGCCGAGCCCTCCGGGGCCGGACCCCGGAGCGCCGATGCCGGCCTGGGGGACGCCGTGAGGGGGCGTACCGGGGCCGCCGGGGCCAGCGGGGCCGCCGGGACCGGTGAACACGCCTGGACTGCCAGGCGCGCCGCCCGGGCCGCCGTAACCACCGGACGCACTGCCCGCGCCGCCCCGAGCGCCGCCCGGGCCGCCGAAGTCGCCGCCCCGTCCACCCGGAGCGCCGAAGTCACGTCCTGGGCCGCCCGGCGCTCCGCCGAAACCGTCGGGACCGTTGCCGGGCCCGCCACCGAAGCCGTCCGGGCCACCGCCCGGGCCGACGCCGATCGGCGGCACCATCGGGCCGTCGCCGGTGACCGGACCGCCGGTCGGGCCCGCGGGGCCCTGGGGGCCGCCGGAGCCGCCACGGCCGCCCGGTCCGTTGAAGCCGCTCGGCCCGCCGGGTCCCGCCGGGCCGGCCTGACCGTTCTGGGCGCCGTAGCCGCCCGAACCGCCTTGGCCGCCGCGGTCGTTGTTCGAGAAGTACGGCAGGTCGTCGCGGGTCGGTTCGCCGTCGCCCGGACCCGGTCGCGCACCGTTGCCCCGCGGCCCGGCCGCCAGCGCCTCGGTCACATCGAAGGAACCGGTGCCGCCGCCATGCCCGGGAGCGACGGGTCCACCGGTGGCGCCGGGCAGCCCGGAGCCGTTCGTGGCGCCGGGACGGGACCCGCCCGGCGCGCCCATGGATCCGACCACACCACCGGGCCGACCGGCACCGGCAGCACCCGGCCGCGGACCGCCGGGAGCGCCCGTACGACCGGGAGCGCCCGCACCCGCACCGCCACCGGGCGTACCCGAACCGCCGGACGGTGCGCCCCCGTTGGAGGAGGGGCCACTGGGACCGCCCTTGCCCTTGGAGGTCGGGCGCGGCGCGAACCAGTCGCTCGTCTTCTCCTCGGCGACCGGCTGGGGGGCCGTGCGCTCGGCGGGAGCATCGACGGTGCCCGTGCCCATGGACGTGGCGGAACCGGGCCCCGGCGCGGGGGCGTCGGTGTCGTCCGCGGGGCCGGAGTCCGCGACGGGTGTGCGCACGACGACCGGCGGAATGGGCCGTGACCCGGGGATGTTGATCCGCACCCGGGTCGTCAGCGTGGTCTCGGTCTTGCGTTCCTCCGGCTGCGTGGCCGCGCGGCCCGTGTCCGGACCGTCGCCGGAGACCGCGGGGGTCCCGTACGGCGGCGTGCCCGAGGGGTAGGCGGCTCCGCCGCGCCCGTTGGGCCCGGAGGACGGACTGTCAGTTTCACGACTCAAGGCAGGTTCTCCCGGTTGGCTCCGCCGCCCGTTTCGTCCTCAACACTGCTCGGGCGGCTCGGCGGCGGCACCAACCATACTGGCCACTTCCGGCCCGTATCCCACGACCGCCTGGGAAACCCACACCGGACCAACACGAGCACGAAACGGCGAAGTGTTACGTCATTTCCCAAGTCGGACGGGGTCGCCGCCCGGTTGCCGCCCCGGGCCAAGGGTGGCGCAGATCACAGCTACAGCCATACCGCCGAGCAGGAATAGATAGGAGCCGCCTTCTGCGGCGAACACGAAGTCGCCCTCGGGGCGGCTGGCGGTGAGCAGGATGACGGCGAGCATCCAGCCGCCGGCCGGCGCGACGGCCCCGCCTCTGCTGCGCGCGGCGAGCGCCCCGCCGAGACAGGCCCCGGCCTCACCGGCGAGGGCGAGCAGCAGCCCGCCCGGCATCCACGCTGACTGCACCAGCGCCCCGGCCACGCCGACGACCGCGCCGAGCACGAAGAGGCCCAGATAGGCGGCGGCCCGCACGGCGGACGGGCGGTGCAGGGGCTGGGCGAGCATCGAGGTCCGGTCGGCCGAACTCATGACGCCTCCTCGATTCCGGCGAACAGGTCGGTCTCTCCCGGAAGGGCGGGTTCCCCCTGGACGAGTTGGTAGTACTCCGTGGTGAAGATGGGCTGCGCGAGTTCGTTGGAGAGCGCGAAGTAGGGCTCGGCCACGTCGATCTGCGTGGCGTGCGCGCGCATCGCGGCGGCCTTCGCGGCGGCGTACGGTGTGCCGTCGATCGCGGTGGTGACCTCTGTCTCGTCCACCACACCCGGTACGTCGTCGACGGCGGCCGACTTGTCGAAGGGCAGGCCGGGCAGGTCGTCCTGGAGCCGGGCGAAGGCGGCCTCGGCGACGGGGCGCGGCACGCGGTTCCAGTAGACCTTCCGGATTCCCAGGCCGGTCTGCTCGGCGGCGCGCATGGCCACCCGGTGGGCCTGGATGTGATCGGGGTGCCCGTAGCCGCCGCCCGAGTCGTAGGTGACGAGGACCTGGGGCCGTACCTCGCGGATCACCTCGACGAGATGGGCGGCGGCCTCGTCGACGTCGGCCTGCCAGAAGCAGGCGGGGTCGTCGTTGTCGGGCAGGCCCATCATCCCGGAGTCGCGGTAGCGGCCGGGGCCGCCGAGGAGACGGAAGTCCTCGACGCCGAGCTCGGCCATGGCGGCGGCGAGCTCACGCTGCCGGTACTCGCCGAGGGCGGTGCCGGTCAGGTGGTGCAGTGCGGGCGGGATGACCTCGCCGAGTTCACCGAGGGTGCAGGTGACCAGGGTCACCCGGGCGCCCTCGGCGGCGTACTTGGCCATGGTGGCGCCGTTATTGATCGACTCGTCGTCCGGGTGCGCGTGCACCAGCAGCAGACGCCGAGCGGGCAGGTCCGTCATGGCACCCACCCTAAAGGTGTGGATCAGAACTTGATGCTGCTGATCATCCCGGCGATGTTCGTCGTCAGATCGCTGATGGTGGGGGCGACAGTCGAGGAAGCGAGGTAGAAGCCCAGCAACACGCAGACGATCGCGTGTCCTCCCTTCAGGCCAGACTTCTTGATCAGCAGGAAGACGATGATCGCCAGCAGCACCACCGCCGAGATCGAGAGTGCCACGGCGGCTCACCTCCAGTCAGAGCAGGGCACCTTGTAAATCCATACGACAGCCAGCAGGTTCATACCCACGCAGCGCTAGTGATCATAACTATCGGTGCGTGCGCATCCGTCGGCGCACGGCCGCACAAGGGGGCGCATGGCCAATATGGTCGGGGCATGACGACAGAGCCCGACTCCTTCCCCCGACGGCACGCGCGCACCCAGCGGTTCACGCTCGGCGCGCCGCGTTCGTTCACCGTGGCACCCGACGGTTCCCGTGTCGTGTTCCTGCGCTCGGGTTCCGGTACAGACCGGGCGAATTCGCTCTGGGTGCTGGACCTTCCGGACGGCGGGGAGCGCGTGGCGGCCGACCCGCGCGCCCTGCTCGGCGGTACGTCGGAGAACCTGTCGCCCGAGGAACGCGCGCGCCGTGAGCGCAGCCGCGAGTCCGGCGCCGGCATCGTCGGCTACGCCACCGACACGGCCGTCGAGTTGGCCTCTTTCGCGTTGTCAGGGCGGCTTTTCACGGCCGAGCTACGGGCCGGCACGGCACGCGAACTCCCCGTCCCCGGCCCGGTGATCGACCCGCGCCCCGCCCCCGACGGACGGCATATCGCCTACGTCGTCCGGGGCGCCCTGCGGATCGTGGGGGCCGAGGGCGAGGGTGACCGGGCGCTCGCGCAGCCGGAGTCGGAGCAAGTGACGTACGGACTCGCCGAGTTCATCGCGGCCGAGGAGATGGGCCGGTCACGGGGTTTCTGGTGGGCGCCGGACGCGGACCGGCTGCTGGTCGCTCGCGCGGACGACACGCCGGTGCAGCGCTGGTGGATCTCGGACCCGGCCCATCCGGAACGTGATCCGAACCACGTCGCGTATCCGGTGGCGGGCAGCTCCAACGCGGAGGTCCGGCTGTTCGTGATCGGCCTCGACGGGACCCGCACGGAGGTCGTCTGGGACCGGGCGCGCTACCCGTATCTGGCGCATGTGCACTGGTCAGCGGCGGGTGCACCGCTGTTGCTCGTCCAGGCCCGGGACCAGCGCAGCCAGCTCTTCCTGGCCGTGGACCCGGACACCGGGGCCACCCGTATGGTGCACGCGGACGAAGATCCAACATGGCTTGAACTTTTCCCCGGGGTGCCCTGCTGGAGCCCCTCCGGACAGCTCGTGCGGATCGCCGACGAGGGCGGCGCCCGGGTCCTCGCGGTCGGTGAACGGCCGCTGACGGGGCCGCAGTTGCACCTGCGAGCCGTACTCGACGTCTCCGACGACGACGTGCTGGTCTCGGCGTCGGCGGGCGAGGACGCGGCCGCCCCGGAGACCGGTGAAGTGCACGTCTACCGGGTGAACGAGCTCGGCATGGAGCGCGTCTCCCAGGAGCCCGGCGTGCACTCGGCCGTGCGCTCCGGGGGCGTGACGGTCCTGGTGTCGGCGGTGCCGGACAAGCCGGGGGCGCAGGCACAGGTGCTGCGGGACGGCGACCGAAGGGAGATGGGGGTCCCCCCGGCCGGAGGCTGGGGGAGGGCGGCGATCATCCCCTCGTACGCCGAAGATCCCGGAATGTCGCCGCGCATGATCCTCACCGAGGGGGGCGCACGGCGCATCCCGTGCGCCGTGCTGTTGCCTCAGGACCACCAAGGGGATGCCCCTCTTCCGGTTTTGCTGGATCCGTACGGGGGTCCGCACGGGCCCCGCGTGGTCGCCGCGCACAACGCGCACCTCACCTCGCAGTGGTTCGCCGACCAGGGTTTCGCGGTGGTCGTCGCCGACGGCCGCGGCACCCCCGGCCGCTCCCCCGCCTGGGAGAAGGCGGTCCACCACGACCTCACCGTCTCCCTCGACGACCAGATCGAGGCGTTGCAGGACCTCGCGAAGAGCCATCCCCTGGACCTCTCCCGGGTGGCGATCCGCGGCTGGTCCTACGGCGGCTGGCTCGCCGCGCTCGCGGTGCTGCGCCGCCCGGACGTCTTCCACGCGGGCATCGCGGGCGCCCCGGTCACCGACTGGCGGCTGTACGACACGCACTACACGGAGCGGTACCTGGGCGACCCGGCCGCGCACCCGGAGTCGTACGCGAAGAGTTCCCTGGTGACGGACGACGGTCTGTCCTCCCCCGCCGAGCCGCACCGCCCGCTGATGATCGTGCACGGCCTGGCCGACGACAACGTGGTCGTCGCCCACGCCCTCCGCCTCTCCTCGGCCCTGCTGGCCGCCGGCCGCCCGCACGAGGTGCTGCCACTGTCAGGGGTCACGCACATGACGCCGCAGGAGCAGGTCGCCGAGAACCTGCTGCTGCTCCAAGTGGACTTCCTGAAGCGCTCGCTGGGCCTGCGCTGACGGCAACGGGCCGGGGCGACATGGCGCGCCCCGGCCCGTTTACGGCACCCGCACGGCCGTACGTTGTAGAGATTGACGCGTCCGTATATCGGAAACGGGTCGGCCGAGTTGCCTCTGTGTTACTCCGTGTTCTCGGCCGGTACGACCTGCTTCTCCTCCGCGAAGTGGCATGCGGAGTCGTGCGCCGCCGGGCCTGCCGTGAACTCCGGGGGCACCGCGAGCGGCGGTACCTCCAGTTCGCAGCGCTCCTGTGCCTTCCAGCAGCGGGTGCGGAAGCGGCAGCCGGAGGGGATGTTCGTCGGGGACGGGACATCGCCGGCGAGGATGATCCGCTCCCGGTGCTCGCGCGCGTCGGGGTCCGGGACGGGCACCGCGGAGAGCAGCGCCTGGGTGTAGGGGTGCGTCGGATGGTCGTAGATCTCGGCGTCCCGTCCGGTCTCCACGATCCGCCCGAGGTACATCACCCCGACCCGGTCCGAGATGTGCCGGACGATCGACAGGTCGTGCGCGATGAAGATGTACGACAGCTCGAACTCGTCCTGCAGCCGCTCCATCAGGTTGATCACCTGCGCCTGGACCGAGACATCCAGGGCGGACACCGGCTCGTCGGCGACGATCACCTCGGGGCGCAGCGCCAACCCCCTTGCGATGCCGATGCGTTGGCGCTGGCCTCCGGAGAACTGGTGCGGATAGCGGTTGATGTACTCGGGGTTGAGGCCGACGACGTCCAGCAGATCCTGGACGCGCCCCCGCCGGTCGCCCTTCGGGGCCACCTCGGGGTGGATGTCGTACGGCTCTCCGATGATGTCGCCGACCGTCATCCGCGGGTTGAGCGAGGTGTACGGGTCCTGGAACACCATCTGGATGTTGCGGCGGACGGTCTTGAGGGCCTTGCCGGACAGCTTGGTGATGTCCTCGCCCTTGTACTTGATCGACCCGGACGTCGGTCTCTCCAGGTTGACCAGCATCTTGGCGACCGTCGACTTGCCGCAGCCGGACTCGCCCACGATGCCGAGGGTTTCGCCGCGGGCGAGTTCGAAGTCCACGCCGTCCACGGCTTTGACGGCGCCGACCTGCTTCTTGAAGAGAATGCCCTGGGTGAGCGGGTAGTGCTTGACGAGCCCGCGCACTTCCAGGATCTGCTCAGCCATGCAGGCACTCCCTCCAGAAGTGGCAGGCGCTGCCCCGGTCTTCGGAGACCTCGTACAGCGGGGGCTCGTCGGTGCGGCACACGTCCTGGGCCAGCGGGCAGCGGGGGTGGAAGGCGCAGCCCGGCGGGATGTTCATGAGGTTCGGCGGCAGGCCCTTGATGGCGTAGAGCTCCTGGCCCTTCTGGTCCAGGCGCGGGATGGAGTCGAGCAGACCGCGGGTGTACGGGTGGGCGGGCGCCTTGTAGATGTCGTGGACCGGCGCCGACTCGACGATCCGGCCCGCGTACATCACCGCGATGCGGTCGGCGACATCGGCGACGACGCCGAGATCATGCGTGATCAGAATGAGCCCCATGTTGTACTCGCGCTGCAACTCGGCGAGCAGATCCATGACCTGGGCCTGGACGGTGACGTCGAGAGCGGTGGTCGGCTCGTCGGCGATGATCAGCGCGGGCTCCAGGGCCAGCGCCATCGCGATCATGATGCGCTGGCGCATACCGCCGGAGAACTGGTGGGGATAGTCGCGTACGCGCTGGCCGGCGCCGGGGATACGGACGCGGTCCATCAGCTCGATCGCCTTGGCCCGCGCGTCCTTGCGCGACATGCCCCGGTGGACCACGAACATCTCGCCGAGCTGGTCGCCCACGGAGAGCACGGGGTTCAGCGACGACAGCGCGTCCTGGAAGATCATCGCCATCTCGGCACCGCGGACCTTCCGCCGCTCCTCCTCCTTCAGCGTGAGCAGGTCCCTGCCCTGGAAAAGAACCTCACCGCCGGTGATCCGCCCCGGCGGCATGTCGAGGATCCCCATGATCGTCTGCGCGGTCACGGACTTCCCGGACCCGGACTCCCCGAGCACGGCGAGCGTCTCGCCGGCATCGACCTCGTAGCTGACCCCGTTGACCGCCTTGGCGATCCCGTCTCGAGTCCTGAACTCCACGTGCAGATCCCGCACTTCGAGCAGCATCCGGCGTCACCTCAGCTTCGGGTCGAGGGCGTCGCGTACCGCGTCGCCGAGCATGATGAACGCGAGGACGGTGAGGGCGAGGGCGCCGGAGGGCCAGAGGAGGGCGTGGGGGGCGTTGCGGATGTACGGGGACGCGGCGGAGATGTCGATGCCCCAGCTGACCGTCGGAGGTTTGAGGCCTACGCCCAGGTACGACAGGGTCGCCTCCAGCGCGATGTACGTGCCGAGCGCGATGGTCGCGACGACGATGACCGGTGCTACGGCGTTGGGTGTGATGTGGCGTAGGAGGAGGCGGGAGTTGGAGGCGCCCAGGGCGCGGGCCGCCTGGACGTAGTCGTTCTGCTTGGCGGTGATGACGGAGCCCCGGGCGATGCGGGAGATCTGCGGCCAGCCGAGCAGCACCATGAACCCGATGACCGGCCAGATGGTGCTGCTGGTGACCACCGACAGGAGGACCAGGCCGCCCAGCACCACCGGGATCGCGAAGAAGATGTCGGTGATCCGGGACAGGAACGAGTCCGAGAGCCCGCCGAAGAACCCGGCGAGCCCGCCCAGGACCGAGCCGAGGAGCGCGACCCCGAGCGTGGCGCACACGCCGACCGAGACGGACGTACGGGCGCCGTAGACGACGCGTGTGTAGACGTTGCAGCCCTGGCCGTCGTAGCCGAAGGGCGCACCGGGCTGGGAGCCCTCCTGGGCCTTGGCGAGGTCGCACTTGAGCGGACTGCCGGAGGCGATCAGGGACGGCCAGATCGAGATGACGACCAGGAAGAGGATCACCAGACCGGAGATGATGAAGACGGGGTTGCCGCGCAGGTCGCGCCAGGCGTCGGACCAGAGGGAGCGGGGTTTGCCCTGAGGGCCGGTGCCTTCCGGGCCGCCCGGCGTCTTCTCCAGCGTCTCCGCCTCGCTTGCCGCCAGGTCCATCGCGCCTCCCGCGCCGGTGCCTGCGATGACGCCCTCGGGCTCCTTCGGCTCAGGCATAGCGGATCCTCGGGTCGAGTACGGCGTACAGGAGGTCCACGAGCAGGTTGGCCACCAGGAAGACCAGGACGAGGACGGTCACGAAGCCGACGACGGTCTGGGTGTTCTGGCGGAGGATGCCCTGGTAGAGCTGGTAGCCGACGCCATGGATGTTGAAGATCCGCTCGGTGACGATCGCGCCGCCCATCAGCGCGCCGATGTCGGTGCCGATGAAGGTGACGACGGGGATGAGCGAGTTGCGCAGCAGGTGTTTCGTGACGACCCGGCGCCGGGGCAGGCCCTTGGCGATCGCCGTACGAACGTAGTCGGACCGCTTGTTCTCCGCGATCGACGTGCGGGTCAGGCGGGTGACATAGGCGAGGGAGACCGAGGCGAGGACCAGGCCGGGCACGATCAGCTCGCCGAAGGTCGCGTCCGTGGAGACCGACGGTTTGATCCAGCCCCACTCGACGCCGAGGAGCAGCTGGAGCAGCAGACCGGTGACGAAGGTGGGGACGGAGATGACGACGAGGGTGATCAGGAGGACCGACGTGTCGATCGGACGGCCGCGGCGCAGGCCCGTCACCACGCCCAGGGTGATGCCGATGACGATCTCGAAGAGGATGGCGACGATCGTCAGTCGGATGGTCACAGGGAACGCGGACGCCATCAGCTCGGTGACGGGCTGGCCGTTGAAGGCGGTGCCGAAGTCGCCGGTGAAGACGTTGCCCATGTAGGTCAGGTACTGCTGCACGACCGGCTTATCGAGGCCGAACTCCTTGCGCAGCTGGGCTGCTGTCGCCGGGTCGCACTGCCGGTCGCCGCACAGGCCCGCGATGGGGTCGCCCATCACGTTCACCATCAGGAAGATCAGCAGCGTCGCTCCGATGAAGACCGGGATCATCTGGAGCAGCCGCCGGGCGACGTACCGTCCCACGGCGGGTCAGCTGACCTTGATCTCGTTGTAGACGGGGACGCTGAACGGATTGAGTTTCACGTCCGACAGCCGCTCGGAGAAGCCGGCGCTGCCGTTCTGGTACCAGAGCGGAATGGCGGCCATGTTGTCCCGGACGACTTCCTCGGCGTCCTGGAAGAGTCCGACGGCCTTGGCGGTGTCGGTCTCGGCGTTGGCCTGGTCGACGAGCTTGTCGAAGTCCTTGTTGGACCACTTGCCGTCGTTGGAGGAGGCGTTGGTGTAGTAGAGCGGCTGGAGGAAGTTCTGGATGAGCGGGTAGTCCATCTGCCAGCCCGCCCGGAACGGACCGCTCATTTTCAGGTCGGTGATCTGGCTGCGGAAGTCGGCGAAGGTGCCGACCGGGTTGCCGACGCAGGCCCGGTCGTTGCCGAGCGCGTTGTTGATGGAGTTGCAGACCGCGTCGACCCACTGCTTGTGCGAGCCGGTGTCCGCGTTGTACGTGATCTTGACCTGCCCGCCCGGAAGCCCGCCGCCCTCCTCGATGAGCTTCTTCGCCTCGGCGGCGTCGTACTCGCAGGCGTCACCGCACAGGCCTTCCTTGAAGCCGCCGTCCTCACCGAGGACCGGGGAGGTCCAGTCGGTGGCCGGGGTGCGGGTCTTCTGGAAGATGGTGTCGGTGATCTGGTCGCGGTCGATGGCCCGGGACAGGCCCGTACGGACCTTCTCCATCCCGGCCTTGTTCCAGTTCTTGTCGTAGAACGGGAAGGCGAGGGTCTGGATGATGCCGGCGGGCGTGTTGAGGTAGCGGTCGCCGAGGTCGGCCTTGACGTTCTTCAGCTGGGAGGCGGGGACGTCGTCGACGAGGTCGAGGTTGCCGGCCATCAGGTCGGTGTAGGCGGTGTTGTTGTCGGTGTAGACCTTGAGGTCGACGCCGCCGTTCTGCGCCTTGTCCGTACCGGGGTAGGCGTCCCAGGCGCGCAGCGACATCTGCGAGCCCTTGGTGTACGAGTCGATGGTGTACGGGCCGTTGCCGACGGGCTTGCTCAGCCAGGCCGCGTGATCGTCGAAGAAGGCCTGCGGGAGCGGGGCGTAGGCGGGGTAGCCGAGGGTGTCGGGGAAGGTCGAGAACTTCTGGCTGAGCTTGACGGTGAAGGTCTTGTCGTCGACGACCTTCAGGCCGGAGAGGGTGTCCGCGGACTGCTTGCTGCCGTCCTCCGGGTGCGTCTTGTCGTAGCCCTCGATATAGCCGAAGAAGTACGCGTTCTTCTGGTTGTTCTTCAGGCTGGCGCCGTAGTTCCAGGCATCGACGAAGGACTTCGCGGTGACCTTCTCGCCGTTGCTGAAGGTCCAGCCGTCCTTGATGGTGATGGTGAAGTTCTGCGAGTCGGACGTCTCGATCTTCTCGGCGAGCATGTCGTTCGCCTCGCCGGTCTCGGGGTCGTAGCGCTTCAGTCCCCGGAAGATCATGTCGAGGACCTTGCCGCCCTGCACCTCGTTGGTGTTGGCGGGCTCCAGCGGGTTCTGCGGGTCGCCCCAGGAGGAGGAGAGCACCGCGCCGCTGTCACTGCCGCCGCCGCTGTCCTCACCTCCGCAGGCCGTCGCCGCGAGCGCTGCCGCCGCCGCGCATGCGGCCCACTTGGCGTGCGTGGCTCTGCGCATGGAGTGCCTCCCGGTGCGGGTCCGAGTGAAGATCCGTTCGTTATCGGCCAATATCGGCCCGGAATGGATCACTCGCACGTCGGCGCCACCCGTCCGGGTGCGGACCCGGCCCAAACAGGCCGTCAGCCCCTCACCAGGGAGGCTTCACCGGTCTGGACCTCTGAGGGTGTCGGTCGTATCAACTTGTTATTTCCGCAGGCCACCAGGGGTGCAGGCGCCATTGACGGCCCCGGAGCGGCGCTGATAGACACCGGAAAACTGTCCGCCGGTGCGAGCGATGACGCGAGGTCAGGTTTCATGCAGCTGAAGAGAAATGTCAGACTCCGGACCCGCATTCCCCTGATGGTCGCCGCACTCCTCACGATGTCGGCGGTCCTGGTACCCCAGCCCGCCACCGCCGCGGACGACAAAAAGGTCCTCACCGTCGCCGTCTCGCAGAGCGTGGACTCGCTGAGCCCCTTCCTGGCGAGCCGTCTGCTCAGCACCAGCGTCCACCGGCTGATGTACGAGTACCTCACCAACTACGACCCCAAGGACGCCCACGCGATCCCGGGTCTCGCCACCAAGTGGACCCCGTCCGCGGACAAGCTCACCTGGACGTACACGATCCGCTCCGGCACCAAGTGGTCGGACGGCAAGCCGGTCACCGCCGAGGACGCGGCCTGGACGTTCAACAAGATGATGACCGACGAGAACGCCGCGACCGCCAACGGCAGCTTCGTCTCCAACTTCAAGAAGGTGACGGCCACCAGCCCCACCCAGCTCGTCATAGAGCTGAACAAGCCGCAGGCCACGATGGCCGCCCTCGACGTGCCGATCGTGCCCAAGCACATCTGGGAGAAGGTCAAGGACTTCTCCAAGTTCAACAACGACAAGGACTTCCCCGTCGTCGGCAACGGCCCGTACGTCCTCACCGGCTACAAGGCCGACAGCTATGTACGCCTGGAGCCCAACAAGAGCTTCTGGCGCGGCGCCCCGAAGTTCGACGAGCTGCTGTTCAAGTACTACAAGGACGGTGACGCGGCCGTGGCGGCCCTGCAGAAGGGCGAGGTGTCCTTCGTCGGCGACCTGACGCCCGCTCAGGCGTCCGCGCTCAAGGGCCAGCAGAACATCAAGGTCAACGACGCGCCCGGCCGCCGCTTCTACGCCCTCGCCACCAACCCGGGCGCCCGCGCCGCGAACGGCGAGAAGTTCGGCAACGGCGACGCCTCCCTGCTGGACCAGCGGGTACGGCAGGCGCTGTTCATGGCGGTCGACCGCACGACCATCATCGACAAGGTCTTCCAGGGCCACGCCGTGCAGGGCGAGGGCTACATCCCGCCGCGCTTCTCGACGTACTACTGGAAACCGTCGGCCGACCAGGAGATCGGCTACGACCCCGCGAAGGCGGCCCAGCTCCTCGACCAGGCGGGCTACAAGAAGAACGGCGACGGCAAGCGGGTCGGCAAGGACGGCAAGCCGATCAACTACCGCGTCCTGTGCCACGCCACCGACCCGGAGGACAAGGCCGTCGGCCAGTACCTCAAGGAGTGGTGGGCCGACCTCGGCATCGGCATCACGCTCGACTGCCTGGACAACGTGAGCGACCCCTGGCTCGCCGGCGAGTACGACCTCGCCTTCGACGGCTGGTCCGTCAACCCCGACCCGGACTTCGTGCTGTCGATCCACACCTGCGGCGCCCTGCCCGCGACCCCGGACGACGTGGGCGCGACCGACAACTTCATCTGCGACAAGACCTACGACAAGCTCTACGCCCAGCAGCTCGCCGAGTACGACCCCGCCAAACGGGCCGATCTCGTCAAGCAGATGGAGTCGCGGCTGTACGACCTCGGGTACATGAACGTCATGGCGTACCCGAACGCGGTCGAGGCGTACCGCACGGACCAGATCGAGTCGATCACCACCATGCCGGCGAAGGCGGGCAACATCTTCGGCCAGGACGGCTACTGGAGCTGGTGGTCGGCGGTGCCGGCCGCGTCCGGTTCCGACGACTCGTCGAGCTCGACGGGCGTGGTCGTGGGCATCGTGGCCGGAGCCGTGGTCCTCGTGGGGGCGGGCGTGTTCTTCGGGCTGCGGCGGCGGGCGACCGCCGACGACCGTGAGTAGCGTCCATGGCCACTGACACGGCAGCCGCGGCGGCGCCGAAGAAGGCCGAACGCCCGGGCACGGGGTATCTCCGCTACGGGGCGGGCAAGGTCGGCGGCGCCGTGGTCTCGCTCTTCGCCGTCCTGGTCACCAGCTTCTTCCTGTTCCGGCTGATCCCCGGCGACCCGGTGAAGTACATGACCGGCGGCCGTCAGGTGTCGAACGAGCAACTGGCCGCGTACCGTCGCGAGTTCGGCCTCGACCTCCCGATGTGGGAGCAGTTCGCGGACTACTGCGGCAAGGCACTCACCGGCGACCTGGGCACGTCGTACCAGTTCCGGGCCCCTGTGATCGACAAGATCACCGAGGCGCTGCCGAACACGCTGATCCTCACGGGGACGGCCTTCGTCCTGTACACGGCGCTGGGCATCTTCCTGGGTACGCGCTCGGCCTGGCGGCGCGGCGGGCTCGGCGACCGCCTGAACACGGGCCTGGCGCTGACCCTTTACTCCATCCCCTCCTTCTGGCTCGGCCTGCTGCTCATCATCGTGTTCGCGGTGGGCATCGGCCCGATCCCGGGCCTGTTCCCGACCGGAGGCATGGAGTCGGGGAGCGAGGAGGGCTTCGCGTACGTCATCGACGTCGCCCACCATCTCGTACTGCCCGTGATCACCCTGGTCGCGGTCGAGTACGGCCAGACGCTCCTCGTCACCCGCTCGGCGCTGCTGGACGAGATGGGCAGCGACTATCTGACGACCGCGCGGGCCAAGGGCCTCCGGGACGACCTGGTCCGGCGGCGGCACGCCGTGCCCAACGCGATGCTGCCGACGGTGACGCTGATCTTCGTGAACCTGGGCCGGACGGTCGCGGGCGTGATCCTGGTGGAGACCGTGTTCTCGTGGCCGGGCCTGGGCGGGCTCTTCTACCAGGCGCTGAGTGTCCCCGATCTGCCCCTGGTCCAGGGCCTGTTCTTCGTCTTCGCGGCGGCGGTGATCGTGATGAACACGGTGGCGGATCTGGTCTATCCGCTGCTCGACCCGAGGGTGGGCCGATGACGACGGCTGCGACGCTTACCTGGCAGCGGCGCCGGGACTCCGCCGCCCGCTTCTGGAAGCAGTACCGGACGCACCGCGCGAGCCTGCTGGGCCTGGCGGCCCTCGCCCTCTTCGTGCTGGTCGCGCTGACCGCGCCGCTGACGGTCGGCTCCGACGTCGCGAGCGTGACCGACGCGCCGGGCAACCCGATGGAGAGCCCGAGCGCCGAATTCCCGCTGGGCACCGACCGGTTCGGGCGCGATCTGCTGGGCCTGCTGGTGTGGGGCTCGCGTGTCTCACTGCTGGTGGGGCTGCTGGCGGCGGTGCTGTCGGTGCTGATCGGCGGGCTGGTCGGCATCACGGCCGGACACTTCCGCGGACCGTACGCCACCGTGGTCATGCGGATCACGGACTGGTTCCTCGTGATGCCGACACTGGTGCTGGCGATCGCGCTGGCCACGGTGATGTCCCGGTCGCTCGGTACGGTCGTGCTGGCGATCGGTGTGACCATCTGGCCGACGACGGCGAGGCTGGTGCGGGCGCAGACACTGGCCGTCGAATCACGGCCGTACATCGAACGCGCGAAGGCGCTCGGCGGCGGGCACTGGCACATCATGTCCCGGCACGTCCTGCCGAACGTCATGCCGCTGATCCTGGCGCAGACGACCTTGATGATCTCCACTTCCATCCTCGCCGAGGCCACGCTCGCCTTCCTGGGCCTGGGCGATCCGACGGTCGTGTCCTGGGGCGGCATGCTCCAGGAGGCACGCGAGGCGGGCGCGGTCAGCTCCGGCGACTGGTGGTACCTGGTACCGCCGGGCATCGCGATCGCCGTGGTCGCGCTGGCGTTCACACTGTGCGGGCGTGCCGTGGAGACCGTGCTCAACCCGAGGCTGGGGGTGTCCCGTTGACGCTGCTGGGGGTCCGGAACGTGGAGGTGACCTACCCGGGCGGGGCAGCCGCGGTGCGGGGTGTCGACCTGACGCCGGCGGCGCGGCCGAGGCACGGCATCGCGGAGGATTCCAGGTGCGGCAAGGAGGCGGCCCAGTGACACTGCTCGAAGTCCGGAACCTGGAAGTCACCTACCCCGGCGGGGCAGCCGCCGTGCGGGGTGTCGACCTGACGCTGGCTGCCGGGCAGAAGCTCGGTCTCGCCGGGGAGTCCGGGTGCGGGAAGTCGACGCTGGCGCTTGCGCTGCTGAGGCTGCTGCCGGCCGGGACCGGGATCGGCGGATCGGTGCTGCTGGACGGTGAGGACGTGCTCACCATGAAGTGGGGCCGGGTGCGGGCGGTGCGCTGGGCGGGCGCCTCGATCGTCTTCCAGGGGGCGATGCACTCCCTCAACGCCGTCCACCGCATCGGCGACCAGATCGCCGAGCCGATCCTGCTGCACGGCGGGGGGACCGCGGCGGCGGCGCGGAAGAGGACGGGTGAGCTGCTGGAGCACGTTGGCCTTCCGGCGGCCAGGGCGAGCGCGTACCCGCACGAACTCTCGGGTGGCCAACGGCAACGGGTGATGATCGCCATGGCACTGGCCTGCGACCCCCTGCTGGTCGTCGCCGACGAGCCGACCACCGCCCTCGACGTGATGATCCAGGCGCAGATCCTGCGGCTCATCGAGGGCCTCGTCGCCGAGCAGGACCTCGGCCTCATCATGATCAGCCACGACCTGGCGGTGCTCGCCGACACCTGCGACCGGCTCGCGGTGATGTACGCGGGCCGCGTGGTCGAGGAAGGACCGGCCCAGGAGGTCTACGAGAACGCGCGCCACCCGTACGCCAAGGCCCTGTCGTCCGCGTTCCCACGCATCGGCGACCCGTCGTCGCGGTTCGCCCCACGCGGCCTGGCAGGCGACCCACCGGATCCCTCGGACCTTCCCTCCGGGTGTGCGTTCCATCCCCGGTGCGGGGTGGCGCTGGCGGAGTGCACGACGGAGGACCAGGTACTGCGGGAGGCGGGACCGGGGCGGAGGGCGGCGTGTGTGCATGTGGGGCCACCGGGTTCCGGGGGGCCCGCGACGGTCGGCGGAGGGGCCGCCACGAAGGGCGACGCCGGTGGCCCGACCGCCGGGTCGGCTGCGGAGACGAACGGGTCGGCGACCGCGGCCGGAGACCCGAAGAGGAGCGCCTCATGACGACATCCCCGCCCCTGCTCACCGCCCAAGGGCTGCACGTCACCTTCCCCGGCCGCCACGGCGCCGCTCCCGCCCGGGCCGTGGACGGTGTCGACCTCGACATCCGGGCCGGGGAGATCGTGGCGCTGGTCGGCGAGTCGGGATGCGGCAAGACGACGCTGGCGCGGGCGCTGCTCGGGCTGGTGACTCCGACGGCGGGGCGCGTCGGCTTCGCCGGTGAGCCGCTGTCGTACACCTCCCGGGCGCTCAAGTCCTACCGCCGGCGCGTGCAGTTGGTGCTCCAGGACCCGTCCGGCTCGCTGAACCCACGGCACACCGTGTACGACGCGGTGGCCGAGGGCCTGCGGATCCATGGCTACGACGGTGACGAGCGCGAGGCGGTGACGCAGGCCCTCTCCCGGGCCGGACTGCGCCCACCCGAGCGCTTCTTCCTGCGCTACCCGCACGAATTGTCCGGCGGCCAGCGGCAACGCGTGGTGATCGCCGGAGCGCTGGTCCTCAACCCCGAACTGATCATCGCGGACGAGCCGGTGGCCTCCCTCGACGCCTCCGTCCGCGGCGAGATCCTCGCCCTGCTGCTACGGCTCCGCGACGAACTGGGCCTGGCGGCGCTGGTGGTGACCCACGACCTCGGCCTGGCGTGGAACATCGCCGACCGGGTCGCGGTGATGTACCTGGGCCGGATCGTGGAGACGGGCGCGGTCGAGGATGTCCTGACGGCGCCCCGACACCCGTACACCCAGGCCCTGCTGTCCGTCGTCCCCGAGTCCCCCGGCACCCCGGTGGTCCTGACCGGCGAGCCCCCCGACCCCTCCCGCATCCCCTCCGGCTGCCGCTTCCACGCCCGCTGCCAGATCCTGGCCGGCGGCGAGGCGGAGGTGGCGGGCGTCGCGGACGCGTGCCGGACGCGGGATCTGGAGGTTCTCGACGGGAGTGGCGGCGCGCAGGTGGCGTGTCATTGGGCACGGGCGCGGGTCGCTACCTGACGGCCACCAACTCGACCTCGAACCCGTCCGTGTTGGCAAGGTAGGCCGCGTAGTGCTCCGGACCGCCCGCATACGGGTAGCGGTCCGCGAAGAGGGGCGCCCAGCCGTGGGCGGGGGCTTCGGCCACGAGCGCGTCGACCTGCTCATGGCTTCCGGAGTGGAACGCGAGGTGGTTGAGCCCCGGACGCATCCTGTCGTGTGCACCATCGGTCATGGCCGACGACTGCTCGACGACGAGATACGTCGCCCCGTGCCGCCAGCTGCGACCGTGCTCCCATTCCTGGTACAGGTGGTAGCCGAGCCCGCCGAGCAGCCAGCCCCACTCTCGTGCCGCGCGCGGCAGGTCGGGTACCCACAGCTCGATGTGATGGAGCATCCGCCTCTCCCGTGAAAATGCCGGTTCCCGGCACCCTGGATGCGGTGCCGGGAACCGGTGTGGAGGTGGGTCACGCCGCGTGGACGACGTCCTTCTCCTCGGCGAAGTGGCAGGCCGACTCGTGGGCGGCCGGGGTGTCCTCGGTGCGGAACCGCTCGGGGACGGCGAGGAGGGGGACCTCCTCGGCGCACTTGTCCTGCGCCTTCCAGCAGCGGGTGCGGAAGCGGCAACCGGAGGGCGGGTTGGCCGGGGACGGGACGTCGCCGGTCAGGATGATCCGGTCGCGGTGGTCGCGGGCGTCCGGGTCCGGGACGGGGACCGCGGAGAGCAGCGCCTGGGTGTAGGGGTGCGTCGGGTGGTCGTAGATCTGCTCGTCCGTGCCGATCTCGGCCATCTTCCCGAGGTACATCACCCCGACCCGGTCCGAGATGTGCCGGACGATCGACAGGTCGTGCGCGATGAAGATGTAGGAGAGGTTGAACTCGTCCTGCAAGCGCTCCATCAGGTTGATGACCTGCGCCTGGACCGACACGTCGAGGGCCGACACCGGCTCGTCGCAGATGATGATCTCGGGGTTGAGGGCCAGGCCACGGGCGATGCCGATGCGCTGGCGCTGGCCGCCCGAGAACTGGTGCGGGTAGCGGTTGATGTATTCCGGGTTCAGGCCCACGACGTCCAGCAGGTCCTGGACCCGCTTGCGCCGGTCGCCCTTCGGGGCCACCTCGGGGTGGATGTCGAAGGGCTCACCGATGATGTCGCCGACCGTCATCCGCGGGTTGAGCGAGGTGTACGGGTCCTGGAACACCATCTGGATGTTCCGGCGGACCGCCTTCAGCGCGCGGCCGGACAGCTTGGTGATGTCCTGGCCCTTGTAGAAGATCTCGCCGGCGGTCGCCTTCTCCAGGTTCATC
Organism: Streptomyces sp. 4N124; assembly: GCF_052245395.1. Classification (NCBI taxonomy): domain Bacteria; kingdom Bacillati; phylum Actinomycetota; class Actinomycetes; order Kitasatosporales; family Streptomycetaceae; genus Streptomyces; species Streptomyces sp. 4N124. The sequence goes on along the minus strand of NZ_JBQQBS010000075.1, from coordinate 5,589 downwards.
AGGAGCTTGGCGACGGTGGACTTGCCGCAGCCGGACTCGCCCACGATGCCCAGGGTCTCGCCCTGGTACAGGTCGAAGGAGATGCCGTCGACGGCCTTGACGGCGCCGATCTGCCGCTTGAACAGGATGCCCTGGGTGAGCGGGAAGTGCTTCACCAGGTTGCGCACCTGGAGGATCGGCTCACCGCGTTCGACCGGGGCCTCGATGGCCGCGACGGCCTCCGACTCGGTGTCGGCGGCCACGGTCTCCACCTCGGAGACGTTCGGCGTGGCGTCCTGCGGCTCGTCGTTCTTGCCGATCTCAGCCATGGATCGTCTCCTTCCAGAAGTGGCAGGCCGAACCGCGGCCCACCAGTTCGGTGCCGTCCTGCTCGGTGACCGGCTTGAGGTCCGGGATCTCCGTACGGCACAGGTCCGTCGCCTTGGGGCAGCGCGGGTTGAAGGCGCAACCGGACGGAATGCGCAGCAGGTTGGGCGGCAGACCCTTGATCGCGTAGAGCTCCTGGCCCTTCTGGTCCAGGCGCGGAATCGAGTCCAGCAGACCCCGCGTGTACGGGTGCGCGGGGCGCTTGTACAGCTCGTGGACCGGCGCGCGCTCCACGATGCGGCCCGCGTACATCACGGCGATCTTGTCCGCGACGTCGGCGACCACGCCGAGGTCGTGGGTGATCAGGATCAGACCCATGTTGTACTCGCGCTGCAACTCCGCGAGCAGATCCATGACCTGGGCCTGGACGGTCACGTCGAGGGCCGTGGTCGGCTCGTCGGCGATGATCAGGTCCGGCTCCAGGGCCAGCGCCATGGCGATCATGATGCGCTGGCGCATACCGCCGGAGAACTGGTGCGGGTAGTCGCCCACTCGCGCCGCGGCGGCCGGGATCTTCACCCGGTCCATCAGCTCGATCGCCTTGGCCTTGGCGGCCTTCTTGGACAGGCCCTGGTGGACGCGGAACATCTCGCCGAGCTGGTAGCCGACGCTGAGCACCGGGTTCAGCGAGCTGAGCGCGTCCTGGAAGATCATGGCGATCTTCTGTCCGCGGATCTTGCGGCGCTCCTCGCCCGACATGGTCAGCATGTCCTGGCCGCGGAAGAGGATCTCGCCCTTCGGGATCCGCGCCGGGGGCATGTCGAGGATGCCCATGATCGCCTGCGCGGTCACGGACTTGCCGGAGCCGGACTCGCCGAGCACGGCGAGCGTCTCGCCCGCGCTGACGCTGTAGTTGACGCCGTTGACGGCCTTGGCCAGGCCCTCGCGGGTGTGGAACTCGACGTGCAGGTCACGCACTTCGAGCAACGGGGAGCCGTCGCCGTCGCGGGGCGAGGGCACGGCTGTTTCTTCGATGACGGTCACGTACGCCTCCCTCAGCGCATCTTCGGGTCGAGGGCGTTGCGTACGGCCTCACCGAGCATGATGAACGCCAGCACCGTGATGCTGAGCATGATCGACGGGTAGAGCATGATCCACTGGGCCACGCGGATCTGGTTGCCGCCGTCGGAGATGTCGTTGCCCCACGAGACGCCGCTGAGACCGAGGCCCAGGAACGACAGTGTGGCCTCGGCCGTGATGTAGACGCCGAGCGAGATGGTGGCGACGACGATCACCGGGGCGAGGGTGTTCGGCAGGATGTGCCGGAACATGATCCGCGGGGTGCTCGCGCCGAGGGCCTTGGCCGCCTGCACGTAGTCGGACTGCTTGGTGGTGATCACCGCACCGCGCATCACCCGGGAGATCTGCGTCCAGCCGAAGAAGCCCAGTGCGCCGATGACGATCCAGGTCGTGCGCTCCGCGAAGGAGTTGAGGAAGACCATGGTGCCGAGCAGGAACGGAATACCGAAGAACACATCCGTCAGGCGCGACAGGATCGAGTCGACGACGCCGCCGAAGTAACCGGCGATCATGCCGACCGTGCCGCCCACCAGCGTGACGACCAGGGTGGTGCCGAAGCCGACGGCTATGGAGGCCCGGGTGCCGTAGATGACACGGGCGTACACGCTGCGGCCCTGCTGGTCGTAGCCGAGCCAGTCCTGCGAACCGACCTCACCCAGCTTGGGCTTTTGCAGGTAGTGCTTGGACAGGTCACCGAGGTACGGCTGCGCGCTGGTGAACCATCCCGGGAAGAAGGTGATCAGCAGCAGGATGAAGATCAGCACGCTGGAGATGATGAAGATCCAGCTGCGGCGCAGGTCGGCCCAGGCGTCGCCCCACAGGCTGCGGGTCTTCTCCGGTTTGGACTCTGCTGTCAGATCCGGATACGCGGAGTCCGCTGGATTCACCGCACCGGCCTTGACGTCGGTCTTGGTCACATCAGGCATAGCGAATCCTCGGGTCAAGGACCGCGTAGAGCAGGTCGACGAGCAGGTTGGCGAGGAGATAGATGAGCACCAGGACTGTCACCAGGCCGACCAGGGTGGTTCCCTCGCGGCGCACGATCGACTGATAGATCGTGAGACCGACGCCCTGGATGTTGAACAGGCCCTCGGTGACGACCGCGCCGCCCATCAGCGCACCGATGTCGGTACCCAGGTAGGTGATCACGGGGATCATCGAGTTGCGCATGAGGTGGACGCCCACCACACGGCTCTTGGGCAGACCCTTGGCGATCGCGGTGCGGACGTAGTCGGCGCGCCGGTTCTCGGCGATCGAGGTCCGGGTCAGCCGCGTCACATACGCCAGTGACGCGGTCGCCAGCACAATGGCCGGCATCAGCAACTGACCGTAGTCCGAGGAGTCGTTGACGTTCGGCTCCAGCCACCCCAGCTGCTCGGCGAAGACCAGCTTGCAGATGAAACCGAGCACGAAGACCGGGATCGAGATGAACAGCAGGGCGACCGCGAGGACCGCGTTGTCGGTGAACCGCCCGGCGCGCAGACCCGCGGCCACGCCCAGGGCGATACCCAGGACGACCTCGATGGCGAAGGCCAGCGAGGCGAGGCGGAAGGTCACCGGGAAGGCATCGCCCAGTACGTCCGTGACGGGCCGTCCGCTGGCGATCTGCGTGCCGAAGTCGCCATGCAGGATCATGTCCTTCATGTAATTCCAGTACTGCACCAGGATCGGCTGGTCCAGGCCGTACTCATGTCTCAGCGCCGCGATGACCTGCGGGCTGCCGGCCTTGTCGCCGAAGAGCCCGCGCACGGGGTCACCGGGCAGGGCGTAGACCATGAGGAAGATCAGCAGAGTTGTCCCGATGAACACCGGGATCATCTGGAGCAGTCGTCGTGCGACGTAGCGCCCCATCGTGCCTCCATGTCAGTGACGGCGGCAGCCGACGGGCCCTTTCCCCGCGCATCACCTGAAGATGCGGGTGGAAAGGGCCCCCCGGCCGCTGCCGTTCCCCGGGCGGAATCAGCCACGCCCGGGACAACGGTCCGTTGCGGTTACTTCTTGACCTGAACACCGGTCAGGATCGGGTCGCCGTCCTGGGCGTACTTGACGCCGGTGACCTTCTCCGAGTAGCCCGCGTTGACCTTGTAGTACCAGAGCGGAATGCTCGGCATGTACTCGGGGAGCTTCTTCTCGAGCTCCTGGTACAGCTTCTCCGACTCGTCCTGCGACTTGGCGGCGTCGGCTTCCTTGATCAGCTTGTCGATCTCCGGGTTGGAGAAGCCGCTCTGGTTGCCGGACGAGTTGGTGCCGAACAGGTCGCGCAGGAAGTTCGCGTTGAACGGGTAGTCGAGCACCCAGCCGGAGCGGTACATCGACTTGACCTCCTGCGCGTCACGCGCGTCGAGGTCGGCCTGGAAGTCCGCCTTGGAGTCGCCGGTGCAGGCGACGCCGACGGCCTTGGTGATGGAGCCGCAGACGGCCTCCACCCACTCCTTGTGACCGCCGTCCGCGTTGAACTGGATGGAGATCTTGTTGCCCGGAACGCCGCCGCCCTCCTTGATGAGCGCCTTGGCCTTGGCCGGGTCGTAGTTGAAGATGTCGGTGCCCAGGCTCGGCTGGTAGCCGAGGACGCCCTTGGCGACCCAGCCGGTGGCGGGCTCGCGGGTGCCCTGGAGCACGGTGGTGGTGATGGTCTTGCGGTCGATCGCCATCGACAGGCCCTGGATGACCTTCGGGTCGATGCCCTTCCACTGCTTGGTGTAGAAGGCCGGGGCGATCGTCTGGACCGCGGAGTAGGCCTGGTCGACGGCGCGGTCGCCGAGGTCCTGCTTGTACACGGGCAGGTCGCGGGGGGCGAGCTGACGCAGGACGTCGACGTTGCCGGACTTCAGGTCCTCGTAGGCCGTTTCCAGGTTGGTGTAGTTCTTGAAGATCACACCACCGTTCTTGGCCTTGTTCGGACCCTGGTAGTCGTCGTTGCGGGCGACCTCGATCTGCTTCTTGTGGTCCCAGCTGACGAACTTGTAGGGGCCGTTGCCGACCGGCTTCTCGCCCGCGGCCTTCGGGTCCTTGAAGAAGGACTCGGGCAGCGGCGAGAAGACCTCGTAGCCCAGCTTGTAGACGAAGTAGGGCAGCGGGGAGGTGAGCGTGATGGTGAAGGTGTTGTCGTCGACGACCTTCAGGCCCTTCATCTCCGTGGCCTTCGCCTTGCCCTTCTCGGGCGCGACGTCGGCATAGCCGTCGATGTCGGAGAACCAGAAGCTGTTGGTCTGCTTGTTCGCCGGGGCGGCGGCCCAGTTCCACGCCTTGACGTAGGACTCGGCGGTCACCGGGGTGCCGTCGTGGAACTTCCAGCCGGGCTTCAGCTTGACCGTGAACGTCTTGTTGTCGGTGGAGTCCACCGACTGGGCGTTCATCATTTCGATCTTGCCGGTGGAGTCGTAGTCCACGAGCCCGGTGAACAGCGCCTTGGTGACGATGCTGCCGTTGGACTCCATGGTGTTGGCCGGCTGCAGCGGGTTCTGCGGCTCGCCGACCTCGATCGAGAACTTGCCGTTCGGATCGATGGCGGCGTTGCTGTCGTCGCCGCTGTCGCCGTCACTGCCACCACAGGCGGTCGCGGCCAGCGCCACAACCGCGGCTATCGCGACCCACTTGGCGCTCTTGGCACCACGCATGGGTTCCTCCTCATGAGTCCATTGGTTCACCGCAAGGGGGAGCACACGACACGCCACCGTCACCGGTGCCGGAAATAGTCAGGTGCCCCCACGCTCGTGAGTCGGCGCCGCTGCAGCGCGTGACCCGTTAGTCCGAGCTCTACGCGCCTAACTATCTGCCATGGGCCGATGGCCGAACCACACCCTCAAGGTCTCGGTTCGATCACACCTCGTGCGTACATCTTCCAAAATCCGGACAAAGGGTTTGCCGAAAGATCCCTGCGAAACGGACTTGTTACACATCTATCGGTCGCAGGCGTCCGTATACCGGACGATCCGGAGGAGAAAACCAGTTGCGGTTACGGTGATCCATGCGCGGGGTGCCATCGGCATGCCCGCGAGGCCCGGACGCGCGGTCCTTGACGAGACGTCAGGACGAGAGAAGGGCGCGTCGGCAGCAGGGTAATCCGTTTCGTGCGGCCTGTGAGCTTCCTGAGCGAAGACGAGGGTTTTCCCTATGCCTTCGCCTTCTCTCTATGTCTGTGCTCTCTGTGTCTACGCAGCCGCGACGGGGCCCCTCCACAAAGAAGGGGACCCGTGCGGTTGT
>NZ_JBQQBS010000074.1:0-43405 GCF_052245395.1 Streptomyces sp. 4N124 | reverse complement strand
CCCATCGCGCCGACCGCGGCATCGAGCCGGTCGCCCTTGCCGAAGTCGCCGAGGGCCACGTCGATGCCGTCCGGGAGGGCGGGTCCGGTGCCGCTGGGGCCGGTCGGGCCGCCGAGGACGAGTGCCGAGGTGGCGGTTCCTTCTGCCGTACGGACGATCAGGTCGTCGTAGCCGTCGCGGTCGACGTCGGCGGCGGGGCCGGTGGGGAGGTTGCCGGGCGCGGGGATCGGGGTGGTGGCGGCGCTCGGGGCGCCCTTGCGGGTGAACGGGCCCGGCAGAAAGCTGAGTTGCCGGTCGGAGGCGTGGACGACCAGGTCCTCGGCCCCGTCACCGTCGAAGTCGCCGCACACCGGCTGGTCCGGCCAGTCGTTGCCGGCGCGGGCCCGGGCGGGGACGGTGAGGGTGACGGCCTTGCCGGTGAGGCCCTCGGGGGAGCCGAAGAGGAGCTGGAGCGGGATCGGCGGGCGTCCCTGGCCGTCGTAGGGCGGGTCGGTGGAGATCACCAGGTCGGTGAAGCCGTCCCCGTCGAGGTCGCAGGCCGCCTCCGCGTCGAAGAGGGCGGGGAGCTGGCCCTTGACGCGGGCCGCGTTGCGCGCCGGGCTCAGCAACTGCCGGGCGCCCGGCACGAGTCCGCGCGCCGAGCCGTAGACGACGCCGATACCGGCGTCGTCCGCGTGACTCTGCTTCTTCACCAGGTCGTCGAGGACGAGATCGCCGTGGCCGTCGCCGTTGAAGTCGTCGGGGACGTCGCTGCCCTTGCCGCGGGGGACGGGCAGTTGAGCGGGGACGTCACCCTTCGCGACCTTCACGGGGGTGTGCTCGGCGGTGCCGGTGTGCTGGGTCGGCCCGCAGGCGGCGAGAGGAACAAGCCAGGCGACGGTCACCGCCGCCACACACATCGTGCGTCTTCGCACGCGCACCGCTCACCTCACCGGCCTCTTTGACAACGACTCAGTAATGATGCGCGTGTTCGGGCCGGGAGTTAAGAGGCGTGACGCGTTAAGACGTGCGACGTGTTCAGGACTGATACGGCTGCTGCTGCGGCTGCCCGTACGACTGACCGCCGCTTACCGCCTGCGCCTGCAGCTGTTCCGCCTGCTCGTTGGTGATCTTCTGCTCCGCACCGCAGAACGTGCACTGCGTCGCGTACTTCGTCGAGAACGGGAACAGCGGCACGAAGAACAGCGTGAACTTGGTGACGCGCTTGCGCAGCGTGTGCGCGGCGGGGTTGCCGCAGTGGCCGCACAGGAGGGTGAGTATCGCGAGTTGGTAGACGTAGCCCTTGGTGCCAAAGATGATCATCCCGCGGCCCTTTCGGATCGGTTGCTTCCCCCAGTGTGAAGGATGAGCCTCAGGAGTCGGCGGGATGCTCCTGCCGCCACCGCCAGCCCCACAGCGCGTCGGCCCGGTGATCGTGCTCGGAGAAGTCGCGCAGGGAGCCCACTCTGTCGAGCGCGACCGCCGTGCGCGGGTCGTCGCGCTTGGCGAGACCGTAGGCCGCCTCCATACGGATCTCCCGGTCCCCGTCGTCGAGCAGCGCGGCCAGCGCGTCGGCGACGGCGGGCGTACGGTCCCGGCAGCCGGCCAGCTGCGCCGCGGCCGGGCGTCGTACGTCCGGGTCCGCCTCCTCGACGAGGAGCAGCAGCGCCCGCACGGCGTCCGGGGAAAGCTCCTCGTCGTACCCGCATGCCTCGCAGGCGTTCAGGCGCACCTGGGCGTCAGGGTCGAGGGTCAGGGTGCGCAGCGCTTCCCTGGCCTCCGCGGTGAGCGCGACGTCCTCATCGATCAGGCACCAGGGCACCTCCCGGCGCACCCGCGGGTCGGGGTGGCCGGCGTGGCTCAGTCCGATGGCCCGCTGGTCGGGGTGGTCGTACTCGGTGTAAGCGTCCAGCACCCGCGCCAGCATCTCGCCGTCCGTCTCCGCCATGGCCCAGTCGGCCAGGAACGTGCCCTCCTTCTTGTCGTAGTACGCGGCGGAGTTGGTGTGGTACCGGAAGAACGACCTGTCGCGCAGGTGGTCCAGGACGAAACGGCGGTTCAGCGGGGACGGGTGGCGGCGGTGAGCCACCACCGCCGAATAGGTCTCGAAGCTGCGCCGCTGGGCGAGGACGGATCGGACCGCCCACCAGTCCACGTGCGCGTCGTCCTGTTCCCTCACCGCACGGGCGATCAGTTCGTCGACCGGTGGCAGGATCCGGAAGGCCCACTCCAGCGTGGACAGGACGGACCCGTGCCCGGCTCGTACGGTGCGTCCGCCGAGGGTGACCTCCCAGACCCAGTCGTGGTCGTCGTCCAGGACCCGGGCGGTCTCGGCGGGTCCGCGGGCGCCGGTCAGCCTGCGCAGCTCCTCGGCCGCACCGGTCTCGTACCAGCGCCGGGCCAGGGCCAGCAGCCGCTCCCGGGCGTCCTCGGGGAGGCGCAGCCGCGGCTCGGCGCCGAGGACGGCCGAGAAAACGGCAGGTGAGCCGCCTACGACGGCCCGCTCCAGCGGGGTCGTCCCGTCCGGGAGCGGCCGGTCGGGGTCCGCTCCGGCCTCGACGAGCATCTCGGCGACGGGGGCGTCGTACGCGGTCACCGCGGCGCACAGGACGGGCAGCCCGTCCGGGCCCACGGTGTCCGGGCCCGCTGCCAGCAACTCCCGTACGGCGTCGGCGTCCTTGGCCCGCACCGCGTCCACGAGCCGTCCGCTCCCGGTCTTCTCCCCACCCATGGGGAGCAAGCTACGCAAGGCCGCCGCCCCCCACCCCGTACTGCCGCTGTTACTTCACCGGCTCCGGCTCCGGCGCGCTCTCCGTGTCGGCCGTGTCCTCCGGGTCCACCGGGGTCTTCACGGAGTCCAGCAGGAGCTGGGCCACGTCGACGACCTGGATGGACTCCTTCGCCTTGCCGTCGTTCTTCTTGCCGTTCACGGAGTCCGTGAGCATCACGAGGCAGAACGGGCAGGCCGTCGACACGATGTCCGGGTTCACCGAAAGCGCCTCGTCGACACGCTCGTTGTTGATGCGCTTGCCGATCCGCTCCTCCATCCACATCCGCGCACCACCGGCGCCGCAGCAGAAGCCGCGCTCCTTGTGGCGGTGCATCTCCTCGTTGCGGATGCCGGGGACGCTGGCGATGATCTCGCGCGGGGGCGTGTAGATCTTGTTGTGGCGGCCCAGGTAGCACGGGTCGTGGTAGGTGATGATGCCCTCGACCGGGGTCACCGGGATCAGCTTGCCCGCGTCGACGAGGTGCTGGAGCAGCTGGGTGTGGTGGATGACCTCGTAGTCGCCGCCGATCTGCGGGTACTCGTTGCCGATCGTGTTCAGGCAGTGCGGGCAGGTGGCGACGATCTTCTTGGCCGACTTGGGCTTGCGGGACTCCTCCGTCACCTTGCCGTCGTCGTCCATCTCCTCGCCGAACGCCATGTTCAGCGCCATGACGTTCTCCATGCCGAGCTCCTGGAACAGCGGCTCGTTGCCCAGGCGGCGGGCGGAGTCACCGGTGCACTTCTCGTCGCCGCCCATGATCGCGAACTTGACGCCCGCGATGTGCAGCAGCTCCGCGAAGGCCTTGGTGGTCTTCTTCGCCCGGTCTTCCAGCGCACCCGCGCAGCCGACCCAGTACAGGTACTCGACCTCGGACAGGTCCTCGATGTCCTTGCCGACGACCGGGACCTCGAAGTCGACCTCCTTGAGCCACTCCAGGCGCTGCTTCTTCGCCAGGCCCCAGGGGTTGCCCTTCTTCTCCAGGTTCTTGAGCATCGTGCCCGCCTCGGACGGGAACGCGGACTCGATCATCACCTGGTAGCGGCGCATGTCGACGATGTGGTCGATGTGCTCGATGTCCACCGGGCACTGCTCGACACAGGCGCCGCAGGTGGTGCAGGACCACAGGACGTCCGGGTCGATGACGCCGTTCTCCTCGACGGTGCCGATGAGGGGGCGCTCGGCCTCGGCGAGAGCGGCAGCAGGCACTGAGGCGAGCTGCTCCTCGGACGCCTTCTCCTCGCCCTCCATCGTCTTGCCGCCGCCGGCCAGCAGGTACGGCGCCTTGGCGTGCGCGTGGTCCCGCAGCGACATGATCAGCAGCTTGGGGGAGAGCGGCTTGCCCGTGTTCCAGGCCGGGCACTGCGACTGGCAGCGACCGCACTCGGTGCAGGTGGAGAAGTCCAGCAGGCCCTTCCAGGAGAACTGCTCGACCTGGGAGACACCGAAGACGTCGTCCTCACCGGGGTCGGTGAAGTCGATCGGCTTGCCGCCCGACGTCATCGGCAGCAGCTCGCCCAGCGCGGTGTCGCCCTTGGCGTCGCGCTTGAAGTAGATGTTCGGGAAGGCCAGGAAGCGGTGCCAGGCCACGCCCATGTCGGTCTTCAGGGCGACCACGATCATCCAGATGAAGGAGGTCGAGACCTTCAGGCCGGCGAAGAAGTAGGTGAGGTTCTGGAGCGTGGAGAGGTCCATGCCCTCCAGCCACGACACCACCGGGTACGAGATGAAGAACGACGCCTCGTAGCCCTCGACGTGGTGCTGGGCGCCCTCCAGGGCGTGCAGCATGAAGATGCAGATGCCGACGACGAGGATGACCGTCTCGACGAAGTACGCCTGGCCGGTGTTGGAGCCCGCGAAGCGGGACTTGCGGCCCGGCTTGTTCGGCTTGCTGAGCTGCCGGATGACGATCAGCGCCAGGATGCCGACGATCGTCATGGTGCCGATGAACTCGACGAAGACGTTGTACGGCGCCCAGTTCCCGATGATCGGCAGCACCCAGTCGGCCTGGAAGAGCTGCCCGACGGCGTTCACGATCGTCAGCAGCAGCGTGTAGAAGCCGATGGCCACGAACCAGTGCGCGACGCCGACGACGCCCCAGCGGTTCATCCGGGTGTGGCCGAGGAACTCCCTGACCACGGTGATGACGCGCTGCACAGGCTCGTCGGTGCGGGTGCCCGCGGGCACGCTCTGGCCGAGCCGCATGAAGTTGAGGATCTGCAGGGCAGCGCGGGCGAACAGGGCCACGCCGACCACGATCAGAACCAGCGACACGATGATCGCGGCGAGTTGCATTTCGGGGCTCCTCGGGCCTGCGAGAGGGGCTTCGTCGAGAGGTCTCAAGAGATTACTAAGCGGTAACTTAATCAGTTCCCGAGACTACCCCTATCTTCCGCCGCACTGTAGCCGGGCGTGCGGTGATCTGTGTCGCTGAGGGTTGCCTCAGGAGTCGACCGTGTTATTCATGATAATTAGGGCAATTCATGACTAATTTAAGAGGGTGATCTACGGGATCCTCGCCGCCTCAGCCGCCTTTCTCCTCGCCGCCGTCCTCGCCGCCCTGTTCCGGCTGCCCGCCCAGCGGATCGGGCTGCTCGACCGGCGGTGGCAGCGGCCCGTGCCCGTGGTCGGCGGGGTGGCCGTCGTGGCCGCCACCTGTGCCGTGGCCGGTGCGGGGAACTGGACGCGCTACGCGCCCCTGGGGGACGGGGTCGGCGGGCTGGTCGTGGCCGCCGCCGTCGTCGCCGGGCTCGGGCTGATCGCCGACTTCCGGCGGGTGAAGCTGCGGTTCCTGGTCGGCGGTACGGCGATCGCGGCGGCCTTCGTGGTGCCGTACGGCGAGACCGGGCCCTTCGTCGGCGTGCTCGCCGTCGGCTGGATCGTCATCGTGGCCGTCGGGTTCCGGGCGCTCGATCACGCGGACGCGCTGGCGGGGACCGTCGGGGTGGTGACCGCCTTCGGGGCCGGGGCCGTCGCCGCTGCCGAAGTCATGGACGGGCTGGCGGTGTTGCTGAGCGTGCTGGCCGCCGCGCTGACCGGGTTCCTCATGCACAACTGGCCGCCCGCGCGCGTGGCACTCGGTTCGTGCGGGTCGCTGTTCACCGGGTTCCTGCTCGCCTCGACGGCCGTGTTCACACGGGCCGGCGGCGATCCGTTGTCCGACGCGGGTGTGCTGTTCGCCCTCGCCGCCGTCGCGGGCGCCGATGTCGTGCTCGTGATGCTGTCCCGCCGCTTCGCCGGGCGGCCCCTGCTGCGGCGCGGGCCCGACCATCTCGCGCACCGGTTGCGGCGGCTCGGGCTCACCCCGCAGGGGGCGGTGGTGATCCTTGCCCTCTGCGCGTTCGCGGCGGTGGCCGTCGGCGTGCTGGTGCATGTCGGATGGGTGGGCGAATCCGCGGTGGTGTGGGTGGCCGGGGGTGCCGTGGTGGTCGTGGTGGGACTGCTCGGGGTGCCTGTGTACGGACCTCGCCGGTCTGCTTCTCCGCAGGTCACGGGCCAGTTGCGTGTAAGGAACGGATAAGAGTTGAGCCTCACAGACTCAGGTCTGTTGACCGCAGGGAAGGCGTCATGCACACTTGAGTCCGTTCCACTCAAGTCAGCTGGAGGAATCAACCATGGCACGTGCGGTCGGCATCGACCTGGGCACGACTAACTCCGTCGTCAGCGTTCTGGAGGGCGGTGAGCCCACCGTCATCACCAACGCCGAGGGCGCCAGGACCACGCCGTCCGTCGTCGCCTTCGCCAAGAACGGCGAGGTGCTCGTCGGCGAGGTCGCCAAGCGCCAGGCGGTCACCAACGTAGACCGGACCATCCGCTCGGTGAAGCGGCACATGGGCACGGACTGGAAGATCGAGCTCGACAACAAGCCCTTCAACCCGCAGCAGATCTCCGCGTTCATCCTGCAGAAGCTGAAGCGCGACGCCGAGTCCTACCTGGGCGAGAAGGTGACCGACGCGGTCATCACCGTCCCCGCGTACTTCAACGACTCCGAGCGTCAGGCGACCAAGGAAGCCGGTGAGATCGCCGGTCTCAACGTCCTTCGTATCGTCAACGAGCCGACGGCCGCCGCTCTCGCGTACGGCCTCGACAAGGACGACCAGACAATCCTCGTCTTCGACCTCGGTGGCGGCACCTTCGACGTGTCCCTGCTGGAGATCGGCGACGGCGTCGTCGAGGTGAAGGCCACCAACGGTGACAACCACCTCGGTGGTGACGACTGGGACCAGCGCATCGTCGACTACCTGGTCAAGCAGTTCGCCTCCGGTCACGGCGTGGACCTGGGCAAGGACAAGATGGCCCTCCAGCGCCTCCGCGAGGCCGCCGAGAAGGCCAAGATCGAGCTGTCCTCCTCCACCGAGACCTCGATCAACCTGCCCTACATCACCGCCTCCGCCGAGGGCCCGCTGCACCTGGACGAGAAGCTCACCCGGGCCCAGTTCCAGCAGCTGACGGCCGACCTGCTGGAGCGCTGCAAGACCCCGTTCTTCAACGTGATGAAGGACGCCGGCGTCTCCATCAACGAGATCGACCACGTCGTCCTCGTCGGTGGCTCCACCCGTATGCCCGCCGTTGCCGAGCTCGTCCGCGAGCTGACCGGCGGCAAGGACGCCAACAAGGGCGTCAACCCGGACGAGGTCGTCGCCATCGGCGCCGCCCTGCAGGCCGGTGTCCTCAAGGGTGAGGTCAAGGACGTCCTGCTCCTCGACGTGACCCCGCTGTCCCTCGGTATCGAGACCAAGGGCGGCATCATGACCAAGCTGATCGAGCGCAACACCACGATCCCGACGAAGCGCTCCGAGATCTTCACGACGGCCGAGGACAACCAGCCGTCCGTGCAGATCCAGGTCTACCAGGGCGAGCGCGAGATCGCGGCGTACAACAAGAAGCTCGGGATGTTCGAGCTCACGGGCCTGCCGCCGGCCCCGCGCGGTGTCCCGCAGATCGAGGTCGCCTTCGACATCGACGCCAACGGCATCATGCACGTCACGGCCAAGGACCTCGGCACCGGCAAGGAGCAGAAGATGACCGTCACCGGCGGCTCCTCGCTGCCGAAGGACGAGGTCGACCGGATGCGCCAGGAGGCCGAGAAGTACGCGGAGGAGGACCACGCCCGCCGCGAGGCCGCCGAGTCCCGCAACCAGGGCGAGCAGCTCGTCTACCAGACGGAGAAGTTCCTCAAGGACAACGAGGACAAGGTCCCCGGTGAGATCAAGACCGAGGTCGAGGCCTCCGTCGAGGAGCTGAAGGTAGCCCTCAAGGGCGAGGACACCGCCGTCATCCGCACGGCCACCGAGAAGGTCGCGGCCGTCTCCCAGAAGCTCGGCCAGGCCATGTACGCCGACGCCCAGGCCGCGCAGGCCACGGGCGGCCCGGAGGGTGCCACCGACGGCGGCGCCAAGGCGGACGACGACGTCGTGGACGCCGAGATCGTGGACGACGAGCGCAAGGACGGTGCGGCGTGACCGAGGAGACCCCGGGCTTCGACGAGAAGCCCGACGTCCCCTCCGGCGCGACCCCCGACGACGCCGAGCCGCAGGCCGCTCCCGAAGAGGGAGCGGCCCCGGCCGGGGACGTGAACGCAGAAGCGGGCCTGCTGGCCCAGCTGGACCAGACGCGTACGGCGCTCAGTGAGCGCACGGCGGACCTCCAGCGGCTCCAGGCCGAGTTCGCGAACTACCGCCGCCGGGTCGAGCGCGACCGGATCGCGGTCAAGGAGATCGCCATCGCGAACCTCCTGACCGAGCTCCTGCCCGTGCTCGACGACATCGGCCGCGCCCGGGACCACGGCGAGTTCGTCGGCGGATTCAAGTCCGTCGGGGAGTCGCTGGAGACCGTCGCGGCGAAGATGGGACTGCAGCAGTTCGGCAAGGAGGGCGAGCCCTTCGACCCGACGATCCACGAGGCGCTGATGCACTCCTACGCGCCGGACGTCACCGAGACGACCTGCGTCGCGATCCTCCAGCCGGGGTATCGCATCGGCGAGCGCACCATCCGCCCCGCGCGGGTGGCGGTCGCCGAGCCGCAGCCGGGCGCGCAGACAATCAAGGCCGAAGAGGCCGAGGCCGGCGACGACAAGGAGAACGGTGGCCCGGACGAGGGCTGACGTTGAACTGACGACGAGAGAGGAGGGACGTCGAGGATGAGCACCAAGGACTTCATCGAGAAGGACTACTACAAGGTCCTCGGCGTCCCCAAGGACGCCACCGAGGCCGAGATCAAGAAGGCGTACCGGAAGCTCGCCCGCGAGTACCACCCGGACGCCAACAAGGGCAACGCCAAGGCCGAGGAGCGCTTCAAGGAGATCTCCGAGGCGAACGACATACTCGGCGACCCCAAGAAGCGCAAGGAATACGACGAGGCACGCACCCTCTTCGGCAACGGCGGATTCCGCCCGGGGCCGGGCGCGGGCGGCGGCAACTTCAACTTCGACCTGGGCGACCTCTTCGGAGGCGCCCCCCAGGGCGGGGGTTCCGGAAGCTTCGGCGGCGGCATCGGTGATGTCTTCGGGGGCCTGTTCAACCGGGGCGGCGCCACCACGCGCACCCAGCCGCGACGCGGCCAGGACATCGAGTCCGAGGTCACCCTCAGCTTCACCGAGGCGATCGAGGGCGCGACGGTCCCGCTGCGGATGTCCTCGCAGTCCCCCTGCAAGGCCTGCTCGGGCACCGGCGACGCGAACGGCAACCCGCGGGTCTGTCCGACCTGCGTGGGCACCGGCCAGGTGGCCCGGGGTTCGGGCGGCGGCTTCTCGCTCACCGACCCCTGCCCGGACTGCAAGGGCCGCGGCCTGATCGCGGAGAACCCCTGCGAGGTCTGCAAGGGCAGCGGCCGGGCCAAGTCGTCGCGCACCATGCAGGTCCGTATTCCGGCCGGGGTGTCGGACGGCCAGCGCATCCGCCTGCGCGGCAAGGGCGCACCCGGTGAACGGGGCGGCCCGGCAGGCGACTTGTACGTGGTCGTCCATGTCGACGCCCACCCGGTGTTCGGCCGCAGGGACGACAACCTCACCGTCACCGTCCCGGTGACGTTCACCGAGGCGGCGCTGGGTGGAGAGGTCCGGGTCCCGACGCTGGGCGGCCCTCCCGTCACCCTGAAACTGCCGCCGGGCACGCCCAACGGCCGCACCATGCGGGCGCGGGGCAAGGGCGCGGTCCGCAAGGACGGCACCCGCGGCGACCTGTTGGTCACCGTCGAGGTGAGTGTTCCGAAGGACCTGACGGGGAAGGCTCGTGACGCGCTTGAGGCGTATCGCGAGGCGACCGCGGGTGAGGATCCGCGGGCGGAGCTGTTCCAGGCCGCGAAGGGAGCTTGATGGAGATGGACGGCCGTCGACGCAACCCGTATGAACTGACCGAGGAGACCCCGGTCTACGTCATCTCGGTGGCGGCCCAGCTGTCCGGCCTGCACCCGCAGACGCTGCGTCAGTACGACCGCCTGGGCCTGGTCTCCCCGGACCGCACCGCCGGCCGGGGCCGCCGCTACTCGGCCCGCGACATCGAACTGCTCCGCACCGTGCAGCAGTTGTCGCAGGACGAGGGCATCAACCTCGCCGGCATCAAGCGCATCATCGAACTCGAGAACCAGGTCGCCGCCCTGCAGTCCCGCGTCGCGGAACTCCAGGCGGCCCTGGACGGCGCGGCGGCGGCGATGCAGCAGCGCGAGGCGGCGGTGCACGCGTCGTACCGCCGCGATCTGGTGCCGTACCAGGAGGTACAGCAGACGAGCGCGCTGGTGGTGTGGCGGCCGAAGCGGCAGCAGGACTGACCTACCTCTGCGAAAGGGGCCCGGAGGCTGAACCTCCGGGCCCCTTCGCGTTGCTCACGCGCGGTCAGAGCCGGTCCCCGTCAGAGCCAGTCGTCCCAGATGCCGTAGGCCTCCTGCTCCCGGATCTCCTCGTTGCCCGCCGGGTCGGTGTACACGGCCCGGTAGTAGTACAGCCCGAGCCGGTCCTCGTGCACCGTCTCGTCCAGGTGGAACTTCGGGTCGTGGACCTCGCCGGTGGCGAACAGGGTCCAGGTGCCGGTGACCGCGTCCCACTTCTCCCAGCGGTAGTCCGTGAAGTCACTGCATGGCGGGTCGTAGATCGTCTCGCCGCAGCGGACGTAGAGCTCCGGGTACTGGTCCTCGTACACGGTGGTGCCGGTCCAGCCCGGCGGCCGGGTGTCGGGCAGGGTGACCGAGACCTCGGCGGGGTGGAAGGCCTCGGGGCCGGCGTACGAGTCGATCAGGCCGGAGCCGTCCGTGGCGGCCACCTTGTAGACGTGGGCGGCTCCGTCGGGGACCGTCGGGCAGAGGATCTCGGTGGCGGCCAGGGAGTCGCCGGTCCAGCAGTTCTCCTTCCAGGCCGTCTCGCCGGTCTCCGGGTCGGTGACGCCCTGCCACACGCGGTAGCCCGTGACGTCGTCGTCGGCCGGAGGCGTCCAGGTCAGCCGGACGCCGAGCGGAATCACCTCCGCGGTCAGGTTCTCGACCGGGGCCGGGCGCTGTGTGTCCGGGAAGGTCGCCGTGGCGGCCGGGCCGGGCTGCGACTCGTGCCCGTAGGTGTCGACGGTCACGATCCGGTAGTCGTACGTCGTCTCGGAGGCGCCCGAGACATCCCAACAGGTGCCGCGGAGCAGCTTGCTGCCGGCGTACGCGGGGACGTTCGCACCGGTGACCCACGACCAGGACACCGACGGGGGCTCCATCGTGTCGTTGAACAGTTCGTTCGGCTTGCACAGGTCCACGGTGGTCCTCTCGCCGGTCGCCGGGTCGGTGCGGACGATCTCGTACGAGAGGTACTTGCCTCCGTCGAAGGTCCACGGATCGACGCTCTCCCACTCGATCATCACCCCCTCCTCGAACCGGCTCGCGGTGGTCTCGTACGCGGGGATCGCCTCGGGCCGGTCGGCCATCGTCAGGGTGACCTCCACCGGAGCGGCGGCGTTGCCCTGCGCGTCCAGCGAGCGCACCGCGTACCGGTAACTGTCGAAGACCGCGGCCAGCTGGCGCGGCACGACGTCGGTCTGCGCGGTGGTGCCCCCGCCGGGCAGCGCGTCGCTCCAGCCGCCGGTCGCGGGGTCGTACTGGACGACCTGGTAGGAGGCGGCCCCGTCGACGGCGGACCACAACAGATGCGGGACGCCCGACCGGTACGTCACGCGCACGTCGGTCACAGGTGCCGGGGGCGTCAGGTCGGCCGTGGTGAACGTGGTGGCGGCCGAGTAGGCGGACCAGTTGCCGGCGGCGTCGCGCGCTCGGCCCCGATAAGTGACCTTGCTGCCGTCGGCCGGGTACCCGGTGTCGCAGATCGCGCCCTTGGCACCGGTGTAGACGGTGGACCAGGTGCCGGTGGCGGGGTCGAGCCGCTGCATCTCGTACCACGCGATGTCGGCCGCGTTCGCCGAGGTGGTGACGAGCTGCGGCGCCGCGTAGGGCTGGTCGACGGGGCAGGCGTCCCACTCGACGAACGGCGCGGCGGGCGGGGTCCGGTCCACGGTGACGACTGCCTGGTCGGAGGTGCCGGCCGAGGAGTTGCCGGCCTTGTCGTAGGCGCGGACCTCGTAGTAGTAGGTGTCGCCGGTCATCGGAAGGGCGGTGTCGGTGTACGACGTCGACGTGGTCGTCTTGAGCGGAGTGCTGCCGAACGACGCGCCCTTGAGGCGGCGGTAGATGCGGTATCCGGCGAGGTCCATCTCCTTGTTCTTGGCCCAGGTGAGCTTGGCTCTGCCGGTGGCCTGGTCGTACGAGAGGGAAGTCCCCGTCGGGGTGAGGGGCTTGACCTTGTCGATGGTCGCGGACGTGCGGGGCGTGTAGTTGAACTTGACGCTCGCGCTGCCGGTCCAGTTGACGTAGTCGACGCGGATCGAGTGCTTGCCGGACGGGATGGTGACGTTGGCGGTCTTGGAGACGGTCGTGGAGGTGTTCTTCCACAGGTCGATCTTGCGGACGCCGTCGACGTAGACGCGGATGCCGTCCAGGGCGGAGGCGTTGAGAGCGAACGGACCGCCGGAGCCGAAGTCCCTGGTCACTGTCCAGCGGACGCCGAAGTTGTTGCTCGGCAGACCCGAGGCGGGGGCGCCGGACCAGTTCTGGTCGATCGTGGTGTCGCAGTCCGTCTTCTTCGGGGTGCCCGAAAAGGTGGTGTTCGCAAAGAACTGCCGCTTGAAGACGGGGGAGGTGCAGCTGACGGCCGCGGACGCGGGGGTCGCGGCGGCGAGCAGGCCACCTGCTGTGGCGAGCACGACGGCGGCCACGGTCGTCGTGCGTCTGGCTGGGCTCATGGGCTCGGGTTTTCCTGTGAGTTGGAGGTGTGTGGCTCAGGCGGCCGGTGTGGTGATCGCGTAGTCGCCCGCGGGTGCGCTCTCCGTGCCGTCGGCGGCGACGGCGGTCACCCAGTAGAAGGACGTGGTGCCGCGCTTCGCGCCCGTGTCGATGAAGGACCTGTCGCCGCTGTTGCGGTCGGCGATCTTCTCGTAGGCCGACGTGGCCGGGTTCCAGCGGTAGACGCGGTAGCCGCCGGCCGCCTCGGGGGCGGATTCGCCGAGCCCGGTCCAGGTCAGGGAGTTGCCCCCGTCGCCCTCCGGTGCCACCGCCTCCAGCTCCAGCGGGGAGCCCTCCGGCGTCGCCACGCTGGGTGTGACGTCGAGCTCCGTCTCCACCACGATGTTGGCCTCGCCGGTCCACTTCCAGCTGGAGAGCCAGTTGTCGTCGTACGCGTCCACGAAGAAGCACGCCTCCTCGCCGTCCGGCAGGGTCGCGTACTCGTATGACGTGGTGTCGGCGAACAGCCACTCCACCTCGTGCACGGAGCAGACCTTCTCCTCCTCGTCGCCCACGAGTTCACCCCGGTAGACGAGGTACCGTCCCAGGTCGGGCGCCGGGTTCGGGTCCCAGCTCAGCGTGAAGCCGTACGCGGTCGGTGTGGCCTTCAGCCCGGTCACCGCGGGCGGCGGGGTCCGGTCATAGCGGGTCGCCTCGACGGCGGCGGACCGGACGGACTCGTTGCCCGCCGTGTCCAGGGCGGTCACCCGATAGCTGTAGGAGCTGCCCTCGACCGCCGAAGTGTCCAGGTACGAGGGAGCGTTGGCGTCCCCGACCCTCACATACGAGGTGCTCCCGCTCGGCGCCCGGTACACGCGGTACGACACCGCTCCGGTGACCGCGGTCCACGTGAGCCGGAGCCCGTCCGTCACGGAGTCGGCCTCCACATCGGCGGGCACGGCGGGGGCGGTGCGGTCGGCGGTGACGACGGCCTTGTCCGCCGTACCGGCCGACTCGTTGCCCGCCCTGTCGTAGGCACGGACCTCGTAGTAGTAGGTGTCGCCGGTCACCGGGAGGGTCGTGTCGGTGTACGTCGTGGCAGTGGTCGTCTTGAGCGGAGTGCTGCCGAACGACGCGCCCTTGAGGCGGCGGTAGACCCGGTATCCGGCGAGGTCCATCTCCTTGTTCTTCGCCCAGGTGAGCTTGGCCTTGCCGGTGGCCTGGTCGTACGAGACGGAAGTCCCCGTCGGGGTGAGGGGCTTGAACTTGTCGACGGTCGCCGAAGTGCGGGGCGTGTAGGCGAACTTGACGCTCGCGCTGCCGGTCCAGTTGACGTAGTCGACGCGGATGCTGTGCTTGCCGGACGGGATCGTGAGGTTGACCGTCTTGGAGACGGTCGTGGAGGTGTTCTTCCACAGGTCGATCTTGCGGACGCCGTCGACGTACACGCGGATGCCGTCCAGGGCGGAGGCGTTGAGCGCGAAGGGCCCTCCGGAGCCGAAGTCCCTCGTCACCGTCCAGCGGACGCCGAAGTTGTTGCTCGGCAGACCCGAGGCGGGGGCGCCGGTGCCCCAGCTCTGGTCGATCGCCGGGTCGCAGTCGGTCTTCTTCGGCGTACCGGAGAAGGTGGTGTTCGCGAAGAACTGCCGCTTGAAGACGGGGGAAGTACAGCTCACGGCCGCGGTGGCCGGGGCCGCGGTCGCGGCGAGGAGGCCGCTCGCGGTGGTGAGCACGACGGCGGTCGCGGTGACCGCCGTTGTGCGTCGTACTCGGTTCATTCGGTACTCGGGTCCGATCTCTCAACTGACCTTGAATATGAGCGTGCTGGAGGGACCGACCCGCCCGTAGACATCCACCGTCGCCACTTCGACGCGGTACTGACCGTGTGTCGCCGGCGTCCAGGTGAAGCTGGTGTCCGTGGTGGTCGGGTACCCCGACTCGTCACCGAAGGCCATGACGTGCCACCGGTAGCCGCCGATGCGCCGGTCGTCGCCCGCGGGGCGGGACATCGTCACGGTGAACGGCTGGCCGGTGCCGCCGTGTGCCGCGCAGTCGTTCGCCGTGCACTCGGTGTACGGCGCCGAGAGCGCTAGGCCGGGCGCCAGGGGCGCGGTGGCGGTCGCCGGGGTGAGGCGGTCCACCGTGGCCGGGGCCGAGGGGAGGGAGTCGTCGCCCTCCCCGTTGACGGCGGCGACGTAGTAGGACGCGTAGCCCTTGGGAGCGGTGGTGTCGTCGAACGTGGGCGCCGTGGTCAGGGTGTCGTTGAGCAGGGTCCAGCCGCCGTCGGGTGCGGTGCGCCGGTAGACGCGGAAGCCTTGCACGAAGGCATCGGGGTTCTTCCAGGTCACGCGGGTCGCGCTGTCGAGCGGCTTGGCGGTGACGGCCGAGGGCGCGGGGATCGAGGCCGCTGCGGGACGGATGGCCCGGCCGGACACCGAGCTGAGGGCCACGTTGCCGGCCGCGTCCACGGGGTACACCTTGTACTCGACGCTGCTGCCGACCGGCGCCGACTCGTCGAGCCACGACGTGCCGGTGACGATCACCGGCCCGGTGAACTCCGGCTCGGTCAACCGCCGTGTCCACACCTGGTACTTCACTGTGTCGGCATCCGTGCTCGCATGCCACCACACGTTGTTCCCGGCGGTGGTGCCCGATGCCTGGACGGTGCTCACCGGGGCGGGCGGGTCCAGGTCGATGTCGTCGGTGGTGCCGATCGCCGTCGGCGCGGACTCGTTGCCGACCGTGTCACGCGCGGTGACCCGGTAGTACCAGGTCTTGTACAGGGCGTACGACGGCTTGTCCTCGAACGACGTGCCCGGGATCCAGTCGGACACCTCCGAGAACGGACCTTCGGGCGAGGT
This sequence comes from Streptomyces sp. 4N124, assembly GCF_052245395.1. Classification (NCBI taxonomy): domain Bacteria; kingdom Bacillati; phylum Actinomycetota; class Actinomycetes; order Kitasatosporales; family Streptomycetaceae; genus Streptomyces; species Streptomyces sp. 4N124. Next base: position 27,555 of record NZ_JBQQBS010000074.1, on the reverse strand, counting down.
CGACCGGTAGACGCGGTACGTGACCTCCCCCGCCACCGGCTGCCACGCGATACGCACCGAGGCGTCCAGCCTGCTGACCGTCATCCCCGAGGGCGTCGCGGGCGGGGTCGCGTCGACGGTCGTCACGGCCTTGTCGGGTGTGCCGGCGGAGACGTTGCCCGCCTTGTCGTAGGCGCGGACCTCGTAGAGGTACTGCTCGCCCGACTTGGGGATCGTCGAGTCCGTGTACGACGTCGACGTGGTCGTCTTCAGCGGAGCGCTGCCGAAGGACGTCCCCTTGAGGCGCCGGTAGACCTTGTAGCCCGCGAGGTCCATCTCCTTGTTCTTGGCCCAGGTGAGCTTGGCCTTGCCGGTTGCCTGGTCGTACGAGAGGGAAGTCCCCGTCGGGGTGAGGGGCTTGACCTTGTCGACGGTCGCCGATGTGCGGGGCGTGTAGTTGAACTTGACGCTCGCGCTGCCGGTCCAGTTGACGTAGTCGACGCGGATGCTGTGCTTGCCGGAGGGGATCGTGAGGTTGACGGTCTTAGTCACCGTCGATGACACGTTCCTCCACAGGTCGATCTTGCGGACGCCGTCGACGTACACGCGGATGCCGTCCAGTGCGGAGGCAGTGAGGGCGAAGGGCCCTCCGGAGCCGAAGTCCCTCGTCACCGTCCAGCGGACGCCGAAGTTGTTGCTCGGCAGACCCGAGGCGGGGGCGCCGGACCAGTTCTGGTCGATCGTGGTGTCGCAGTCCGTCTTCTTCGGGGTGCCCGAAAAGGTGGTGTTCGCGAAGAACTGGCGCTTGAAGACGGGGGAGGTGCAGCTGACGGCGGCGGAGGCGGGGGTGACGGTGGAGAGCAGGCCGCCGGCGGTGGCGAGCACGACAGCGGTCGCGGTGGCCGCCGTCGTGCGTCTGGCTGAGTTCATTCGGTCCTCGGGTCGGGATCGGAACGACGGAAAAGAGCTGCCGTGATCACGACTCGCGAGGAATGGAGTTGGTTGTACGGATCTCAACCTCTGCTGGGGGCGCACCGGATGGAGGGTCCGTAAAGGGGGTTTGGAGGCGAATATCCCAGGCCTTCACAGGTGAAGCGGAGGGTGATGTTGCCATCTCGTTAAGTAGTTCCGCTTGACGCAGACGGGCGCGGACGCGTTGGCTTTTCAGTCACCTGGGTCGCAATGCTGCGCCCACGTCCGGAAGACACCAGAAGTGAGCCCCTTCATGCGTCGTACCGCCATAGCTCTGGCCGCGTCCACGATGACCCTGTCGCTCGCCTCCTGCGGCGTGCTCAACGCATCAGGCGAGGCCAGTGACGCGAGCCCGACCAAGGGCAACGACATCACCGTGGGGCTGCTGCTGCCCGAGACGGCGAACTCCCGTTACGGCAGCTTCGACTACCCGATCATCAAGAAGAAGGTCGAGTCCCTCACCCGGAACCAGGGCAAGGTCCAGTACGCCAACGCCGACGCGAGCGCCGACAAGCAGGCGACCCAGCTGCAGAAGATGATCGACGACGGGGTCGATGTGATCCTGCTGGACGCGGTCGACTCGCACGCCGTCGCGGACGGCGTGAAGAAGGCCAAGGACGCCGGTATCCCGGTCATCGCCTACGACCGGCTGGCCGAGGGCCCGATCGACGCGTACATCTCCTTCGACAACTCGCTGGTCGGCGAGGTCCAGGGCCGCACCCTCGTGGAGGCGCTGGGCAACGGCGAGGACGCCTCGAAGAAGATCGTCATGATGAACGGCTCGCCCACCGACCCGAACGCCAAGCAGTTCAAGGCGGGCGCGCTCGACGAGCTGACCGGCAAGGTGGACATCGAGGAGTCCTTCGACACCAAGGACTGGAAGCCGGAGAACGCCGAGGCCAACATGAAGCAGGCCATCGACAAGATCGGCGTGGACAACATCGCCGGTGTCTACTCCGCCAACGACGGCATGGCCGGCGGCATCATCGACGCGCTGAAGGGCGCGGGCGTCACCGACATGCCGCCGATCACCGGCCAGGACGCCGAGCTGGCGGCCGTGCAGCGGATCATCAGCGGCGAGCAGTACATGAGCGTCTACAAGTCGTACCCGCAGGAGGCCGAGGCCGCGGCGGAGATGGCTGTCGCCAAGGTCCAGGGCAAGGACATCCAGTTCGACGCCCTCACCCGTGACAAGGTCGACAGCCCGACGAACAAGGACATTCCCGCTCAGCTCGTCTCTGTCGTCGCCCTGACGAAGAAGAACATCAAGGACACGGTCATCGCCGACGACATCTACCCGCTGTCGGACATCTGCACGAGCAAGCTCAAGAGCGCGTGCGAGGAGCTCAACCTGGGTTGATCCCGGGAGGAGGGCCGGAACACCCGGCCCTCCCGTCGGCTCAGCCCACCCTGGTGAACTCCACCGTCACCTCCGGCGGGCCGCCCGCCACGCCCCGGTAGATGCCCTTGTGCGGGGTCACGTCGTCGTAGTCGCGGCCCCGGCCCACGACCACGTGGGACTCGTCGGCCCTGGTGCGGTTCGTGGGGTCGTAGCCGGACCAGTCGCCCGCCCAGTACTCGATCCAGGCGTGGCTCTGCCCGGCCACCGGGCGGTGCAGTTCGGCCTCGCGTTCGGGGTGGAGGTAGCCGGAGACGTAGCGGGTGGGCAGGCCGATGGCGCGCAGGAGGGCGATGGTGACGTGCGCGATGTCCTGGCAGACACCGGCGCCCTGCTCCCAGGCCTCGGCGGCTGAGGTGTTCACGCCGGTGGCGCCGGGGATGTAGGAGACCCGGTCGGCGACCAGCCCGGACACCGCGATCGCCGTCTGGTGCGGGTCCAGGCCGGCGGAAGCCTCCCTTGCCCGCTCCACCAGCCCCGCCGGGACCGTCGTACGACTGGTTGCGTTCGCGAATTCGAGGAGGCGGGAGTTGGCTGTGCGCGCCGCTATCTCGGTCCAGTCGGGGGCGTCGGGCAGGGGCTCCGTCGGGGCCGTCTCGACGAGGCTCGACGCCGTGATCGTGACGTCGGCGTGCGGGTCCATGAGGTCGAAGCCGGTCACCTGGGTGCCCCAGTAGTCCCAGTACGACCAGGTCGCCGTCGCCGGGGCGATGCTGACCCGCGCGTCCAGGGTGGTCTGGCCGGGCAGCGTCAGCGGGGTCATGCGGACCTCGTTGTGGGACGAGGCGGCCGGCTGGGCGTACGAGACCTTGGTGATGTGCTTGATGCGGAGGCGGCGGGTCATGCTCACGCTCCTTCCTGGGCCCACTCGACGGGCCCCTGGTACGGGAAGAACCGCTCCGCCACCGCTTCGGCGGAGGCCATGCAGGACTGCCGCAAGTCGGTCAGCAACAGGGGTAGTTGCTCTTCCAGGGCATGGGAGTCCAGATACTCCAGGCGGGTGCGTATCCGCCCGATCGGGCGGCGCGCCGGGTCCTGGCGGGGGCGGCCCAGCGCCGTCAGGCACTCCTCGGCGGTCGTCAGCGCGTGCAGCGCCGAGCGCGGGAAGGCCCGGTCCAGGAGCAGGAACTCGGCGACCCTCGGGCTGTCGCCGAAACCGGTGTGCACGCGCGCGTACGCCTCGTCCGCGCCGCTCGCGCTCAGCAGCGTCGTCCAGTCCGGGGCATGGGCGGCGTCCAGCACGCGCACGGACAGCAACCGTACGGTCATGTCCACCCGCTCCAGGCTCCGGCCCAGCACGACGAAACGCCAGCTGTCGTCCCGGCTCATCGTGGAGTCGGCGAGCCCGAAGAAAAGGGCGGCCCGGCTGCGGACCAGCTCCAGATAGGCGTACGGGCCGGTACGGCGGGCCGCGCGCCGCTGTTCGCCGAGCGCGTGCCAGGTCGCGTTGAGGCACTCCCACATCTCGGAGGACACCGCCTCACGCGCGCTGCGCGCGTTCAGCCGGGCCGCGCCCAGCGCGCCCTCGATGGAGCAGGTCGAGTGGGCGTCGAACGCCAGCTGGTCCAGGACCTGCTGCATGTCGACGCGCTCGTCGCCCGCGTCGACGCCGAGGATCGCGTACAGCGACCGGCAGGCCGCGTCCTCGTCGCGCCAGGGGTCCTCCAGCATGCGGTGCAGATACGCGTCGAGAATGCGCCCGGTGGCGTCCGCCCGCTCGACATAGCGGCCGGTCCAGGTCAGCGCCTCGGCTATCCGGGACAGGATCACGTCGTTCACTGCTGCGCCCCTTCCTGTACGACGGTGGGGGAGCCGTCGGGTCCGAGCTGGCGGGGTGCGACGTCCGGGAGGCCGGCGGCGGGCGCCGGGGCGGGCCCGTCCGCGGGGCCCTCGGCCAGCACCCAGGTGTCCTTGGAGCCGCCGCCCTGGCTGGAGTTGACGATCAGGTTGCCCTCCTGGAGGGCGACCCGGGTGAGGCCGCCGGGGAGCACCCAGACGTCGTTGCCGTCGTTGACGGCGAAGGGCCGGAGGTCGATGTGGCGCGGCGCCATCCGCTCGCCCGCGAGGGTGGGGGAGGTGGACAGGGCGACCGGCCGCTGGGCGATCCAGCCGCGGGGGTCGGCGGCGACGGCCTTCCGGGTCCGCTCCAGGGTCTCGGGGCCGGCCTTCGGCCCGATGACGATGCCCTGCCCGCCGGCCCCGTCGACCGGCTTCACGACCAGCTGGTCGATCTGGTCGAGGACGGCCTCCAACTGGCCGGGCTCGTCGGGCCGGTAGGACTCGACATTGGGGAGAATCGGTTCTTCGGAGAGGTAGTAGCGGATCAGATCAGGGACGTACGTGTACAGCAGCTTGTCGTCCGCGATGCCGTTGCCCACGGCGTTCGCAAGTGTGACGTTGCCCGCCGTGGCGGCGCTCAGGATGCCGGGGCAGCCGATCACCGAATCGGGCCGGAAGTGCAGCGGATCGAGGAAGTCGTCGTCGAGCCGCCGGTATACGACATGGACGGGCACCTCGCCACGCGTGGTCCGCATCCAGACCCGGTTGTTCCGGCAGACCAGGTCGTGCCCCTCGACCAGCTGCACACCCATCAGCCGGGCGAGCAGGGCGTGCTCGAAGTAGGCGGCGTTGCTGGGACCGGGGGTGAGGACGACGACCCGGGGGTCGACCGTGCCGCCGGGCGCCGCGGCCCGCAGCGCGGCGAGCAGCCGTTGCGCGTACCCGTCCACCGGCAGCACATGCTGCTCCGTGAAGAGCGAGGGGAAGATCCTGGTCATCGCCCTGCGGTTCTCGATGACGTACGACACCCCGCTCGGGACCCGCACATTGTCCTCAAGGACCCGGAAGTCCCCGGCCTCGTCCCGTACGAGGTCGATGCCGGCGACATGGATGCGCACCCCGCCGGGTGGTTCGACCCCGTGGGCCGCCCGGTGGAAATGGGCGGAGTTGAGCAGCAGCCGCCAGGGCACCACACCGTCCTCGAAGGCGCGGCAGTGCCCGTAGGCATCGGAGAGGTAGGCCTCCAGGGCGCGCACGCGCTGGGCCACCCCGCGCTGGATCAGGTCCCATTCCAGGGCGTCGAGGATCCTCGGCACGAGGTCCAGTGGCCAGGGCCGTTCCTCGCCCGCGAAGGCGTAGGTCACCCCACGGTCGGTGAACGCCCGGGCCATCTGGTCCGCCCGGAACCGCAGCTCACTCGGCTCGATCGGCTGCAGAGCCGCCAGCACCGGCTCATAGGCGGTCCTGACCTCACCCGGCCGCACAAACATCTCGTCCCACGCATCGGCCAACGCGTATGCGTCAAATATGTCCGCCATGACTGGACGTTAAGGGCGGTACGTAACACGGCGATCACTGAGCGATTTCCGGCAGCTCACGCGGCGCTCGGGATTCCCTGCGCCCAAGCCGCCCCGGGCGTACGCCACACCACCGTCACCTTGTTGCAATTCAACGGAGGGAGGCGCGGAGATAGCCGGGCAAAGAGGCCGAATATCACCGCCACGCGCGGAGGAGGCGTGTTGCGGAGCAGGTCCGGTCCCTTCATAGTTGCGCTGCAAAGAGGCTGAACCGGGGGTGGGATGGGCGATGGCCGGGCACGGGACGGACGAGCATCCACACGGTGCTGACCGACTGTGCGATGCCGGGGATCGCGTGTATTCCCGGGCCGTACGGCGGGGCCGCGTGCGGCGTCAGGACGCGGAGCCGGTGCCGTGCCTGCTCGAACTCGCCCTGCTGCACCCGGACCCCGACGACATGGACTGGCTGGTCCCCACCTCACCGCAGGAGGTCATGACCCGGCTGCTGCGCGGGGTGTACGACGAGGTCAGCGCGAGCCAGCGGCGGGTCGGGTCGGTTGTGGCGGCCGTGGAGCGGTTCGCCGGACTCGGGCCGCGGCTGGCGTCGGTGTCGGCGGAAGGCACGTCGATCCGTGTGCTCGACGGCCTGTCCCGGATTCAGGCCGCCATGGACGAGGCGACCGAGGCGTGTACGTCGGAAGTGCTGACCGTGCAGCCGGGCGGCATCCGCCCCGAACACGAACTGACGGAGGGCCTCCATCGCGCCCTGGCCCTGCGCGGCCGGGGCGTACGCATGAGGGACCTGTACACCCACGTCGCCCGGCACGGCCAGGGCCTGCTCAACTACCTGGAGCTGATGGGTGACGCGGTGGAGGCCAGGACCCTGGACGAGGTCATCGACCGGCTGATCCTCTTCGATCGCACGGTGGCCTTCATCCCGGCGAACGCGGATCGCACGCTGGCGCTGGAGCTGCGTCATCCGGCGCTGGTCCAGTACTTGGTGACGGTCTTCGAACGGCTCTGGCGTCTGGCGATCCCCGTGACCGCCGCACTGCCCGACACGGGCATCGAAGGCATCTCGCACCGCGAGCAGTCCATCGCCGCACTGCTGGCTGAGGGCCATCAGGACGCGGTGATCGCCGAGCGGCTGGGGATCAGCGTCCGCACCTGCCGCGCCCACATCGCCCGACTCTCCGAGACCCTGGGCGCGGCCAGCCGCACCCAACTGGGCGTCCGTATCGCGCAGGTGGGGCTCGACGGCCCGCCCCGCTCGCTCACTGTTCCCGGTCAAGAATCCCCGACTGTCCGATGAGATAGCCGAGTTGAGCCCGGCTCTCGCTGCCGAGTGTGGCGGCGAGTTTGGCGATGTGGACGCGGGCGGTGCGGATGTTCATACCGAGGCGCCCCGCGATGACGGCGTCGGTGTGGCCTTCGATGAGGAGGCTTGCGATGGCTCGTTGACGGGGGGTGATGCCGTTGAGGGTGGGGCGCTGGACCGATTCGGGGTACATGGGGGTGGCAAGGCGCCAGAGGCGGTCGAAGGTGGTGGCGAGGTAGGAGACGATCGCCGGCTGGCGGATCTCCAGGGCAAGGGTGCCGTCGGGATTGGCGGGGATGAAAGCCACCGTGCGGTCGAGGATGACGAGGCGGTCGGTGATCTCGTCCAGGGAGCGGGCCTCGGCATCACCATGCAGGAGCTCGTGGTAGCCGACGATGGCGGGCACATGGCGAAGGGTGTGCTGGTAGAGGGTCCGGGACCGGCCGCCACGGTCCAACAGCGCCTGGTCGCGGGCCAGGGCCACGAGCCGGGCCGACTCCCCGCGCTCACCGAGAAGGCCGGCGTGAGGCTGGACGCAAAGCGCTTCCTGGCGCGCGTCGGCCATGGCCTGGGTGATGGCGCGGTTGATCTGCTCCGTGCCGTTGAGCACTGTGATCGTCGGTGTGTCCGCTGCTGCCGTATGCCGGCCGTCGATCCGCATCAGCGGCAGGAACACGGAGGTCAGCCGCTCCTCGAGTCGCCGCTCGTCGGCGATGCGGTCCTCGACGGTACGCAGCAACCGGTGCAGAGCGAAGGCCGGTGCGACGGGTTGCAGCCACCGCAGATCCTCGGCGTCCGGCTGCAGCAGCCCCAGGTCGACCAGGCACGGAGCCCCCTCCACGGCTTCGGCACCCACCCGCCCCTCGCGCAGGGCATGGGCGTACAGATTCAGGCCCGCGTCGCACAGCTCCTCCGCTGCGTGCGTGTGCGCCGTCACGGGTGGCCGTCCCCTCCCGGTGCCGATTGGTCCTGCTTCAGGATCCCGGACTGCGCTATGAGGAAGCCGAGTTGGGCGCGGCTTCCGCTGCCGAGGGCGGTGGCCAGCTTGGCTATATGGGCCCGGCACGTGCGTACGTTCATGCCCAGGCGGCGCGCTATGGCCTCGTCGACGTGCCCCTCGACGAGGAGCTTGGCGATGGAGTGCTGGATGTCCGTGATGCCGTCGGAGGCGGTTTCGTACGGGGCGCCCGTGCTCAGCGGTACCGCGCGGTCCCACAGGAACTCGAAGAGCTTGATCAGGTAGCGGACCAGGCCGGGGTGCCGGAGCTCCAGCGCCACCTGCTGGTCGTCGCGCGCGGGAATGAAGGCCACTGCCTCATCGCAGATGATCAGCCGCTCGACCAGTTCGTCGATCGTGCGGTACTCCGCCTTGCCGTTGGACAGTTGGGCCGTATAGGCCAGCTTCTCCGGGCTGTAGCGTGCCGTGTGCTGATAGAGGGTGCGAATCCTCACACCACGTTCGATCAGCTCCCGGTCCCGTTCCAGTCCCTGCATGAGCCTGCGCTCCGGGCGGTTGCCACTCGGCTGGATCGTGAGCATCTCGGACGTGCACTGGGCCGTGGCAAGGTTGAGCGCCGCGTTGATCCGTTCCCCGCCCTCCAGCACTGTGATCGAGTCGGTGGTCGTGGTCGCCTGGGCACTGAGGGCCATGAACGGCTCGAATGCATCGGACAGTTCGATCGACAGGCGCCTGCGCTCCGTGATCTCGTGCTCGATGGGATTGAGCCGCTGGGCCAGGGCGACCGCAGGGGGTATGGGGCGCAGCCACTCCGGATCGTCAGGGTCGGGTTGGAGGAGAGCGAACTCCATCAGACAAGGGGCGGGCCCCACATCGGCGCGGGCGATGCGTCCCGTGCGCAGCGCGTTCGCGTAGAGCCGCCCCCCTTCGTCGCACATCTCGCTCACCGTATGGGGATGCGTCGCATTAGTCCGATTCATCACCAAATCTCCACCCCCCAGGGTCCTGAACATGCAGGAACATGATGCATCGATAGTGTGGCCATGACGTGCCTGAATGAGCCATCGTCTTACCCGACGGGGGAAGAGGGACCTTCAAGTGAGGACGAAGCCGACTATGCGTAAGAGAATGCTTCGCTCGTTTCTTGTCGTCGCCTTCTCCGCCGTTGTGGCCTTCGGAGCGCTGAGTGGCCTCTCCGGTGAGAAGGGTGACGTAAGGGCGGACAGTGCCTGGCCGGCGATTGCTGTTCCCGTCGCGCCTGACACCGAGGGGAAATGACGTGACCACCCCACCCGACGACCGCTCTTTCCGCCGTGAAATGGCGACCGCCTACCGCTCCGGCTGGCACTTCATCGACCTCGCCACCGCCATCCCCCACAGCGGTGACTCCCTGATGGTGACCGTCTTCGGTGAGCCGGTCGTCGTCACGCGGGACGAGGACGAGGACGTCCGGGCGTACCGGTGTCTGCGGCGTCCTCGGGGGGCGCCGCAGCCGGTGAGGTGTGCCATCCGATATGGAATGATCTTTGTGAACCTCGACCAGCGTGACCACCAGCTGGCCGAACCCGAGGCCCCGGCCGCCCCACAGGCCGTCCCAGCCACCCCCCGCAGTGCCTGACGCGATTCCCCCGTCGTAACAGATCGCTAGGGTGCTCCCCCCCGCAGTGTCTTCACTTGGACCGGAACATTGTGACCCCGCTGCAGTTTTGCGGGATATTTCGGGACATCGACACAGCCGGTCTGTGGCTGGAAAACTCTCTGCGGGCCGAGTCGGCCAGGCCCCGGGAACGTATGTCCATGACGGTCCATGACGCCGGAACATAGCCGCCGAACCTCCCGTACACCTACTTGAGTGGAATAGACTCAACTTTGTGTACGTTGCTCACGTCAGTGTGGACGGCTGACGCTTAGGAGGAGAACGGATACGTGGACGCCGAGCTGACCAACCGGAGCCGGGACGCCATCAACGCGGCCAGTAACCGGGCCGTGCAAGAGGGACACCCCGATCTCACCCCGGCTCATCTGCTGCTCGCGCTGCTCGCGGGCCAGGAGAACGAGAACATCACCGACCTGCTCGCCGCCGTCGACGCCGACCAGGCCGCCGTACGGGCCGGCGCGGAGAAGATCCTCGCCGGGCTGCCCAGCGTGACCGGGTCCACCGTCGCGCCGCCGCAGCCCAGCCGTGAGCTGCTGGCCGTGATCGCGGACGCGCAGGCCAAGGCCAAGGAGCTGGGGGACGAGTACCTGTCCACCGAGCACCTCCTCATCGGTATCGCCGCGAAGGGGGGTCAGGCCGGCGACGTACTCTCCCAGCAGGGCGCCAGTGCGAAGAAGCTGCTGGAGGCGTTCCAGAAGAGCAGGGGAGGGCGACGGGTGACCACACCCGACCCCGAGGGCCAGTACAAGGCGCTCGAGAAGTTCGGCACCGACTTCACCGCGGCGGCCCGGGAAGGCAAGCTCGACCCGGTCATCGGGCGGGACCAGGAGATCCGGCGGGTGGTGCAGGTGCTGTCCCGCCGTACGAAGAACAATCCCGTCCTCATCGGTGAGCCCGGCGTCGGCAAGACCGCCGTCGTCGAGGGGCTCGCCCAGCGGATCGTGAAGGGCGATGTGCCCGAGTCGCTCAAGAACAAGCGGCTCGTCGCGCTGGACCTGGGCGCCATGGTCGCCGGGGCCAAGTACCGCGGTGAGTTCGAGGAGCGGCTGAAGACCGTGCTCGCCGAGATCAAGGACTCGGACGGGCAGATCATCACCTTCATCGACGAGCTGCACACCGTCGTGGGCGCCGGGGCCGGCGGTGACTCCGCCATGGACGCGGGCAACATGCTCAAGCCCATGCTCGCCCGCGGTGAGCTGCGCATGGTCGGTGCCACGACCCTCGACGAGTACCGCGAGCGCATCGAGAAGGACGCGGCGCTGGAGCGGCGCTTCCAGCAGGTGCTGGTCGCCGAGCCGACCGTCGAGGACACCATCGCGATCCTGCGCGGGCTCAAGGGGCGCTACGAGGCCCACCACAAGGTCGTCATCGCGGACAGCGCGCTCGTCGCGGCAGCCAGCCTGTCCGACCGCTACATCACCTCCCGCTTCCTGCCCGACAAGGCCATCGACCTGGTCGACGAGGCCGCCTCCCGGCTGCGTATGGAGATCGACTCCTCGCCTGTCGAGATCGACGAACTCCAGCGTGTCGTCGACCGGCTGAAGATGGAGGAGCTGGCGATCGGCAAGGAGACCGACCCGGCCTCCCGCGAGCGCCTGGAGAAGCTGCGCCGCGACCTCGCCGACAAGGAGGAGGAACTGCGCGGCCTGACCGCCCGCTGGGAGAAGGAGAAGCAGTCCCTCAACCGGGTCGGCGAGCTGAAGGAGAAGCTCGACGAACTGCGCGGACAGGCCGAACGGGCCCAGCGCGACGGCGACTTCGACTCCGCGTCCAAGCTGCTGTACGGCGAGATCCCCGCCGTGGAACGGGACTTGGAGGCCGCCTCCGAAGCCGAGGAGGAGGTCGGCAGGGACACCATGGTGAAGGAGGAGGTCGGCCCGGACGACATCGCCGACGTCGTCGGCTCCTGGACCGGCATCCCCGCAGGCCGCCTCCTGGAGGGCGAGACGCAGAAACTCCTGCGGATGGAGGAGGAGTTGGGGCGCAGGCTCATCGGGCAGAGCGAGGCCGTGCAGGCGGTGTCGGACGCCGTGCGGCGCACCCGCGCCGGCGTCGCCGACCCCGATCGGCCCACCGGCTCCTTCCTCTTCCTCGGCCCCACCGGTGTCGGCAAGACCGAACTCGCCAAGGCGCTCGCCGACTTCCTCTTTGACGACGAGCGGGCCATGGTCCGGATCGACATGTCGGAGTACAGCGAGAAGCACAGCGTGGCCCGGCTCGTCGGAGCGCCGCCCGGATACGTCGGCTACGAGGAGGGCGGCCAGCTCACCGAAGCGGTGCGGCGGCGGCCGTACAGCGTCATCCTGCTCGACGAGGTCGAGAAGGCGCACCCCGAGGTCTTCGACATCCTGCTCCAGGTGCTGGACGACGGACGCCTCACGGACGGGCAGGGGCGGACGGTCGACTTCCGCAACACGATCCTGGTTCTCACCTCGAACCTGGGCAGCCAGTTCCTGGTCGACCCGATCACCAGCGAGGCGGAGAAGAAGGAGCAGGTCCTGGAGGTGGTCCGCGCCTCCTTCAAGCCGGAGTTCCTGAACCGTCTCGATGACCTGGTGGTCTTCTCGGCCCTGACCAAGCCCGAGCTGGAGCGCATCGCCAGGCTCCAGATCGACCGCCTCACCAAGCGCCTTGCCGAGCGCCGCCTCACCCTTGAGGTGACCGACGAGGCCCTGGCCTGGCTGGCGGACGAGGGCATGGACCCGGCCTACGGCGCCCGCCCGCTGCGCCGGCTGGTCCAGACCGCGATCGGGGACCGGCTCGCCAAGGAGATCCTCGCGGGTGAGGTCAAGGACGGGGACACGGTCCGGGTGGACTCGTTCGGGGACGGGCTGATCGTCGGCCCGGCGACCGGCAAGACCCTCTGAGGGGGGCGCGGGGGGCTCCCGGAAGGAGCCCTCCGTGTCACCCAGCCACCACCCACACCGCGAGCAGGGTGAGGACGCCGGCCACGAGCGCCGCCGGCAGCCCCAGGATGAGGGCGACCACCCACCACCTGGTGCGTCCCACCGTGTCGCCACTCTGTGTCATCGCCATGAGCCCCACCCTTCGTACAGCGGACGTCCCCTACCGGTCAGATCCTGTCAGCTGACGGCTGACACTTCCCGTCGGGGTTGCCAACCGGGTCCCTTGGTGAGGGAGGATGGCGGAATCCGTACGAAGGGAAATTCACGGTGACCATCGACCCGTCCTCGATTCCGAACTTCGGGGGCCAGCCCGAGCCGCAGCCCCAAGGACCGGCGGGCCCCGTCGTCCCGGATCAGGACCTCGTTAAGCAGCTCCTCGACCAGATGGAGCTGAAGCACCTCGTGGACGAGGAGGGTGACCTCGTCGCACCGTGGGAGCAGTTCCGTACGTACTTCATGTTCCGTGGCGAGGGTGACCAGCAGGTCTTCTCGGTGCGGACGTTCTACGACCGGCCCCACCAGATCGACGAGAAGCCGCAGCTGCTGGAGTCCATCGACGACTGGAACCGGCGGACCCTGTGGCCCAAGGTGTACAGCCACACCCATGACGACGGCACCGTCCGCCTGATCGGCGAGGCCCAGATGCTGATCGGCACGGGCGTGAGCCTGGAGCACTTCGTCTCGTCCACGGTCAGCTGGGTGCGGGCCGCTATCGAGTTCGACAAGTGGCTCGTGGAGCAGCTCGGCCTCGAGCAGGAGGTCAACGAAGCGGAGAAGCCCGAGGACGACGAGTAAGTCCAAGTCCTGGTCTTCAGCGGAGCCCGGCCAGGGCACGGGCCACTGCGGCCGCGTGCCGGGGCCGGGCTCTCGCCGTCCACAGCCTGTGGAAAACCCTGCCGGCCTCAGCCGGCCAGCGCCTTCAACCGCTTCACCGCCTCCTCCAGCACGCTGGTCTGCTTGCAGAACGCGAACCGTACGAAGGGTGCGCCCGCCTCCCGGTGGTCGTAGAAGACGGCGTTCGGGATGGCGACGACGCCGGCGCGCTCCGGCAGCGCGCGGCAGAACGCGAAGCCGTCACTCTCTCCGAGGGGGCGGATGTCGGTGGTGATGAAGTAGGTGCCGGCGGGCTTGAACACCTCGAAGCCGCTCTCCACCAGCCCCGCCGCCAGCAGGTCCCGCTTGATCAGCATGTCCTCGCGAAAGGCCGTGAAGTACGTGTCCGGGAGCTGCAGCGCCTCGGCGACCGCGTACTGGAACGGCCCGGAGGAGACGTACGTCAGGAACTGCTTCGCCGACCGCACCGCCGTGACCAGCTCCGGCGTCGAGGTCACCCAGCCGACCTTCCAGCCGGTGAACGAGAACGACTTCCCGGCCGAGCCGATGGTGACGGTCCGCTCGCGCATGCCGGGGAACGTGGCCAGCGGCAGATGCTCGGCGTCGTCGAAGACCAGGTGCTCGTACACCTCGTCCGTGACCACCAGCAGATCCCGCTCGATGGCCAGCTCGGCGATCGCGGTCAGCTCCTCGCGGGTGAGGACGGTGCCGGTCGGGTTGTGCGGGGTGTTGATCAGCAGGAGACGGGTGCGGTCGGTCACCGCGTCGCGCAGCTCGTCCAGGTCGAGGCGGAAGCTGCCGTCGTGCGGGCGGAGAGTGACCGGCACGCGCGTGCCGCCCGCCATCGCGATGCAGGCCGCATAGGAGTCGTAGTACGGCTCGAAGGCGATCACCTCGTCGCCGGGTTCGAGCAGGGCCAGGAGCGAGGCGGCGATCGCCTCGGTCGCGCCCGCCGTCACCAGGACTTCACGGTCCGGGTCGTACGACAGCCCGTAGCGCCGCTGCTGATGTGCCGCGACGGCGCCGCGCAGCTCGGGGATGCCGGGACCCGGCGGGTACTGGTTGCCGCGGCCGTCGCGCAGGGCGCGCACCGCTGCTTCCCGGACTTCGTCGGGCCCGTCGGTGTCGGGAAATCCCTGGCCCAGGTTGATCGATCCGGTGCGCAGAGCGAGCGCGGACATCTCGGCGAAGATCGTCGTCCCGAACTCGGCGAGCCGGCGGTTGAGGAGCGGGCGTGCGCTGGAGGTCATGCCGGCCATCCTGCGCCCAAGCTCTGGACTTCCTCAACTCTGCTTTGACAGTCGGGACGGCCGGGCATGCCCAGGTCACGCAACCAACGGAGCGCCCACGGGGGGCCGCTCCGGGGTAAACGGAAGGAGGGTGGCGCCATGACCTTCGGCATCATCCTGACGGTCTTCATCGTCCTGTTCTTCGCGGCCCTGATCGCCAATGCGCGCAGGGGCGGCCAGGCGCGTCGCCGGCGCGCGGGGCGGTACAGCGGGAGCGCCGGTAGCGGTAGCGGCAGCTGGTGGGCCGGTGGGGGAGACAGTGGCGGCGGCTCGTCGTGCGGCGGCGGGTCGTCCTGTGGTGGTGGATCGTCGTGCGGGGGCGGCGGCGGGGGTGGCGGATGCGGTGGTGGAGGCAGCTGACACGGGGCAGCTGAGCTCCCTGAAGGGGGAACCGCATCCGACCACGGGGTCCGCGCTTGCTGCCGGGCCCGCATCGCGCCCGCCGGGGACAGCTCCCGGCGGGCGCTCGTGCGCTCCGGCGCACGCCATATGCGCTGAGGCGCACGCCGTAGTTGAACAGTTGAGCTGTGGAGCCCACTGAGGGATGGAAACCCTACGAAGTTGGGTAAAAACGCTGTGGAGGCGCCTCAGTTCATGATTCCCTCTACATCACCAAAGCGGCCCCTCGGACGTCCCGCGGACACCTGTTCCCGACCGGGCTGACCGGGCTGATCTCCCGGCGTGGACCGGGAAGTGCCGGACCCACCCCTCCCTTTTTCTTTGCGTGCTAGCGGAGCCGACCCATGCTCACGACCCTGAAAACCTCGTACACCGACACGCGCGCGGCCGACCTCGCCTGGGCCCTGGGGCGTGAGCCGCTTCCCGCACTGGCCACCCTCGACCTCGAACTGACCGGGACCAAGCTCCAGTTGAGACTGCTCGGCGCGTCCCACCAGGTGCTCCTGGAGGAGGAACAGGGCGTCTGCTCGGAGACGGTGGCATGCATCCCGGGCAGCAGCACACCGCTGCCGCTCGGCGTCGCCAAGCGGGTGGGCGACTGGGAGTACGAGTTCGCGGCCCGCGTCGAGATCCTCTCCCCGGGCTCCTTCGCGGGCCGCGCCCAGGAGTTGCTGGCCCTCGTCTCCGACCATCCGCACGGCCTCGTCGGAGTCTTCCCCGGCAGCCCGCACGCCTTCACCGCGCTGCTGGCCCAGCGGCACGAGGGGCAGGTGCACTGGCGGACCTGGCACGCGTACCCGCAGGACGGGCAGTTGGTGGCGACACGGACCCGGGTCGGGGTGCGGGTGCCGGCCGGCCGGCCGAGCCCGTCGCCGGTCTCCTCCCGCCCGGGCGCGGGGGAGTTCGCGGCCCAAACCGGTCTCCGCCGACTGTAAACCGACTCCACACGTGTGGGTGACGAAGCGTGCCTGCGGCGTGACGTAACGTCGCAACGTGATCGAACCGCACGCGCCCGCCCCACCCGGCACACCGCCGCCCTGGGGCCGCCCCGCGCGGCTGCCCGTCCGGCCCGGTGTCGGCCGGTTCCTGGTCCTCGCGGGTGTGTTCGTCTGCGCTGCCTGCGGACTCGTGTACGAACTCGAACTCGTCGCCCTCGCCTCGTACTTGATCGGCGACTCGGTCACCCAGGCCTCCGTCGTGCTGTCCGTGATGGTCTTCGCGATGGGCATCGGCTCCCTCGCCGCGAAACGGCTGCGCAGCCTCGCCGCGGCCGGCTTCGGCGCGATCGAGGCGACGCTCGCGCTGGTCGGCGGCTGCAGCGCGATGGCGTTGTACGCCGTCTTCGCCTGGACCGGCGACTGGGGCGGACTGTGGGCGCACGGCCCCCGGCTCCTGCTCGTCACCTTCTCCCTCGCCATCGGCCTGCTGATCGGCGCCGAAGTCCCGCTGCTGATGGAGCTGATCCAGCGCATCCGCCGCCAGGACGCGGGCGGCGCGGTCGCCGACCTGTTCGCGGCGGACTACGTCGGCGCGCTCGTCGGCGGCCTCGCCTTTCCCTTCGTACTCCTGCCGCAGCTGGGCCAGTTGACCGGCGCGCTGATCACGGGCGCGGTCAACGCGGTGGTCGGCGGCGCGCTCGTGCTGGGCCTGTTCCGCAGCGATCTCACCCTGCGCGGCCGGTGGTTGCTGGTGCTGGCCAACCTCACCGTCCTCGGCGTCCTCGCCACCGCCGCCGTCCACGTCGACGACTTCGAGCGGGCGGCCCGGCACGCCGTGTACGGCAGGGACGTACGTGTGGCCGTGCAGACCGAAGTCCAGGAGGTCGTCCTTACCGGCGGCACCGACGGACGCCCGCTCGAACTCTACCTCGACGGCCGGCTCCGCGTCGGCGGCCACGACGAGCGCCGCTACCACGAAGCGCTGGTCCACCCCGCGATGAACGGCCCGCACGCGCGCGTGGTGATCCTCGGCGGCGGCGACGGGCTGGCCGCCCGCGAAGTGCTGCGCCACCCGGACGTCCACCGCGTCGACGTCGTCGAACTCGACGCGGGGGTGGTCCGCCTGGCGCGCGAGGACCACGGATTGTCCACGCTGAACGATCACGCCTTCGACGACCCCCGCGTCCACGTGACCACGGCGGACGCCTTCGCCTGGCTGCGGTCGGCGCCCAGATCGGCGTACGACGTGGTCATCTCCGACCTGCCGGACCCCGGGATCACGGCGAGCACCAAGCTGTACTCGCAGGAGTTCTACGGCCTGGCCCGGCGGGCGCTGGCGCGGGACGGCCGCCTCGTCGTGCACGCCGGCCCGGTCTCCTCCCGCCCGAAGGCGTTCTGGACGGTGGACACCACGATGCGCGCCGCGTCCCTGTCGACGTCCCCCTACGGCATCACCGGCCACGACGCGGGCTTCCGCGCCGGCCCCGACCGCTCGACCGGCGGCACCACACACGGCCCGCACGACTGGGGCTTCGTCCTGGCGACGACCGGGCGCAATCCGCCGCTGGCCCTCGCACAGGCACCGCCGCTCCGGACGCTGACGCAGGGGGAGTTGACGGCGGGGGCGAGGGTGCTGGAGGGGATGCGGGTGAGGGAGGTGGAGGCTTCGACGCTGGTGCATCCGCGGTACTGAGCCACCAGGCGGCGTTCACATATACGCCGGGCGAGTTGTGGCCAACGGGAGCATGCGCACGGCACCTGCGGGTACGCTCGGCCAACATGGAGCATGAGGTGTTCGTTCCGGTTCCGGCCGAGCGGCTGAGGGAGGCGCTGGCCGACCCCGCACGGATCGCCCGGGCGGTCCCCGGGCTCCAGCAGGACGCCGGCGCCGAGCCCGTCACCGGCAGGCTGAAGGTACGCGTCGGCGGCCACACCATCACCTACCGCGGCTCCGCCCGGCTCTCCGGGCAGGACGACGGTTCGTACGCCATCGAGGGCGACGCGACCGAGGCTCGCGGCACGGGTTCGGTCAAGCTCGCGCTTACTCTCCGCCTCCGTGACACGGACGGCGGTACGACGCTCACGTTCGAGGGCACGGCCACGGCGGATGGGCGTGTGGCGGAACTGGCGGGGGATGCGGTCACCTCGGCGGTGGGTCGGCTGCTGAACCGTTTCGCGGAGAACCTGGGGGCCGAGCAGGAGGGGGCTGAGGAGCCGAGGGGGGCGGAGGTCGCGGACGCTGCGGATGCCGTCGTCGAGACGCCGGAGGAGTCCTCCGTGTTCGACGCGGAGGTGCCTGCGCCGGGGCTCGATCCGCTTGCCGAGGCCGAGGCCGAGGAGCCGGCGCCCGCTGAAGCCGCTCACGCCCGGCGCACGATGATCGGGCGCAGTGCGGAGGAGGTGGATCACGCTCCGCCGCGTGGCCGGTATGCGCCGGTTCCCGCGCCTCAGACGGTGGCCCCGCATTCGACGCTTCGGTGGGCTGCTCCGGCGGCGGCGCTGGTGCTGGCGTCGGCGATCGTGGTCGGCAGGGTGTTGCGTAAGCGGCGCTGAGTGGTGGGCGTGGATTTTCTCGCCCCCGCCGCCCCTACCCGTCCCATCCCTGGGGGCTGCCGCCCCCAGACCCCCGCTTCGGCCTGAACGGCCTCGTCCTCAAACGCCGGACGGGCTAATACCTTGATCCGCCCAGTAGGGTCGTGCCGTGAGTAGTGAAGACATCACGCTGACCGCGGGTGACGCGGAGGTGACCGTGCAGCCGGGGAACGGCGGGCGGGTCGGTGGGTTGCGGGTCGGTGGGGATCAACTGCTGCGGCAGGGGGAGCGGTTCGGGTGCTTCCCCATGGTGCCGTGGTGCGGGCGGATGCGGGACGGGCGGTTCCGGGACGGGGCCACGGTCCAGCAGATGCCGCTCAACTCCCCGCCGCACGCCATTCACGGCACCGCCCGCGACGGCGCCTGGCGCACCGCCCGCAGGACGGCGAACGAGGCCGTCATCACGTACGACCTCGTCGACCCCTGGCCCTACCCCGGCCGGGTCACCCAGGTCGTCGCCCTCGCCGAGGACTCCCTCACGCTCACCATGTCCGTGGAGACGTACGAGTCGTCCTTCCCGGCACAGATCGGCTGGCACCCGTGGTTCAACCGGAAGCTCGGTGACAGTGCGGGCGTCGTCCTCGATTTCGCCCCCACCTGGCAGGAAGAGCGCGGCGACGATCATCTGCCGACCGGCAACCGGATCGACCCCAAGCCCGGCCCCTGGGACGACTGCTTCGGCATGCCCGACGGCGTCGACGTCACCCTCACCTGGCCGGAGCGGCTGGAGCTGACCGTCAGGAGCGGCGAGGAGTGGGTCGTCGTGTACGACGAGCAGGAGGCGGCCGTATGCGTCGAGCCGCAGACCGGGCCGCCGGACGGGCTCAACAGCCTGCCCCGCCTCGTCACCCCGCTGGAGCCGCTTGAGGCCTCGACCACCTGGACCTGGCGCAGCCTGAGAGCTGTCTAAGCTGGCAGACATGACGACGGACGTACGCGACGCGCTGCTGCGGCAGATCAAGGACAAGGCCGTGGTGCACGGCAAGGTGACCCTCTCCTCGGGTATCGAGGCCGACTACTACGTCGACCTGCGCCGGATCACCCTCGACGGCGAAGCCGCCCCGCTGGTCGGGCAGGTCCTCCTCGAGCTCACCTCCGACCTCGACTTCGACGCGGTCGGCGGCCTCACCATGGGCGCCGACCCGGTCGCCGCGGCCATGCTGCACGCCGCCGCCGCGCACGGGCGGAAGCTGGACGCCTTCGTCGTCCGCAAGGCCGCCAAGGCGCACGGACTGCAGCGGCGGGTCGAGGGCCCGGACATCGCCGGCCGCCGCGTTCTCGTCGTCGAGGACACCTCCACCACCGGCGGCTCCCCGCTCACCGCCGTCGAGGCCGTGCGGGAGGCCGGTGCCGAGGTCGTCGCCGTCGCCACCATCGTCGACCGGGCGACCGGTGCCGCCGAGAAGATCCAGGAGGGCGCGGGGGTGCCGTACCGCTACGCGTACGCGAAGGACGAGCTGGGACTGGACTGACGGGGCGTCCCGATCATCCGGTCCTGTCTGGAAAGATGGGGCCGACGATGACGTCGCCCCCTAGGTCAGGGCCCTAAGCCAGCAGAACGCCACCCGCACAATCAAGGAGCGGACAGATGCCCATCGCAACCCCCGAGGTCTACAACGAGATGCTCGACCGGGCGAAGGCAGGCAAGTTCGCCTACCCGGCCATCAACGTGACCTCGTCCCAGACCCTGCACGCGGCGCTGCGCGGTTTCGCGGAGGCGGAAAGCGACGGCATCATCCAGATCTCGACGGGTGGCGCCGAGTTCCTGGGCGGTCAGCACAGCAAGGACATGGTGACCGGTGCGGTGGCCCTGGCCGAGTTCGCGCACATCGTCGCCAAGAAGTACGACATCACCGTCGCCCTGCACACCGACCACTGCCCGAAGGACAAGCTCGACGGGTACGTACGTCCGCTGCTCGCCGTCTCCGAGGAGCGCGTCGCGCGCGGTGAGAACCCGCTGTTCCAGTCGCACATGTGGGACGGTTCCGCAGAGACCCTCGCCGACAACCTCTCCATCGCGCAGGAGCTCCTTGAGCGTGCCCGCGCCGCGAAGATCATCCTCGAGGTGGAGATCACCCCGACCGGTGGCGAGGAGGACGGCGTCTCGCACGAGATCAACGACTCGCTGTACACGACGGTCGACGACGCCATGCGTACGGCTGAGGCGCTCGGCCTCGGTGAGAAGGGGCGCTACCTGCTCGCCGCCTCCTTCGGCAACGTCCACGGTGTGTACAAGCCGGGCAACGTCGTGCTCCGCCCCGAGCTGCTGAAGGAGCTGCACGACGGCGTCGCCGCGAAGTACGGTCAGCCCGCCGGCGCTCAGCCCTTCGACTTCGTCTTCCACGGCGGCTCCGGCTCCACCGCCGAGGAGATCGCGACCGCGCTGGAGAACGGCGTCGTCAAGATGAACATCGACACGGACACGCAGTACGCCTTCACGCGTCCCGTCGCCGACCACATGTTCAAGAACTACGACGGCGTCCTGAAGGTCGACGGCGAGGTCGGCTCCAAGAAGACCTACGACCCGCGCACCTGGGGCAAGCTGGCCGAGGCGAGCATGGCCAAGCGCGTCCTCGAGGCCTGCGGGAACCTGCGTTCCACCGGCACGAAGATCAAGTAGCCGTAACCGTACGTTTGCAGCGAGCCCGGTGCTACGGCGCCGGGCTCGCTGTATACCTGTGGGCATGCCCGACGTCCGGATCGCCTCCCCGCAGGGCAAGTGGATCCTGCTCACCACCGTCCTCGGCTCCAGCATGGCCCTGCTGGACTCGACCGTCGTCAACGTCGCCCTCCCCCGGATCGGCGAAGACCTCGACGCGAACATGTCCGCCCTCCAGTGGACGGTCAACGCGTACATGCTCACGCTCGCCGGGCTGATCCTCCTCGGCGGCTCCCTGGGTGATACGTACGGCCGCCGCAAGATCTTCGTCATCGGCGTCATCTGGTTCGCCGTGGCCTCACTGCTGTGCGGGCTCGCCCCGAACGCCGGCTTCCTCATCGCCGCGCGGGCCCTCCAGGGCGTCGGCGGCGCGCTCCTCACACCCGGCTCCCTCGCCCTCATCCAGGCCTCCTTCCACCCCGACGACCGGGGCCGGGCGGTGGGCCTGTGGTCCGGCTTCGGCGGCATCGGCGCGGCCATCGGCCCCTTCCTCGGCGGCTGGCTCGTGGACGGCCCCGGCTGGCGCTGGGTCTTCCTGCTCAACGTCCCGCTGGCGCTGCTGTGCGTCCCCATCGCCCTGCGCCACGTCCCCGAGTCCGGGGACGGCCGCAAGCACGGCCGCTTCGACGTCCTCGGCGCGACGCTCGGCGCGCTGTCCCTGGCCCTGGTGACGTACGCGCTGATCGAGGCCCGGAGCGGTTCCCTCGCCGTCACCGTCACCGCGATCGCGGGCGTCGCCGCCGGGATCGCCTTCGTGTACGTCGAGAAACGGCGGCCCGACCCGATGATGCCGCCCGGGATCTTCGCCTCCCGCCAGTTCACCGCGGTCAACCTGGTCACCGTGTGCGTGTACGCGGCGCTCGGCGGCTTCTTCTTCCTGGCCGTCCTCCAGCTCCAGGTCGTCGCCGGCTACTCCGCCCTCGCCGCCGGTACGGCTCTGCTGCCGACGACCGTCCTGATGCTGCTGCTCTCCGCCCGCTCCGGCGAACTCGGCGAACGCATCGGCCCCCGCATCCCCCTCACCGTCGGCCCCGTGGTGTGCGCCGCCGGCCTGCTGCTGATGCTGCGCATCGGCCCGGACGCCTCCTACGTCGCCGACGTCCTGCCCGGCGTCCTTGTCTTCGGCGTCGGCCTGGTCACCCTGGTCGCCCCCCTGACAGCCACCGTCCTCGGCTCCGTGGACGCCTCCCGCGCAGGCCTGGCCAGCGGCATCAACAACGCGGCGGCGAGGGCGGCCGGCCTGATCGCGGTCGCGGCACTCCCCCTGCTCGCCGGAATGGGGGAGGACGCCTACCGCTCCCCGAGCGCCTTCGACGACGCCTTCGGCCGCGCGATGATCATCTGCGCCGTCGTCCTGATCGCGGGCTCGATCCTGGCCTTCACGACGGTACGCCGCCCACCCCCGGACTGCCGCCGCCCGGAATGCCGTACATATGGGGCGATCACCGCGCCGCCGCTGGAGGGGGAGCCGGTAAAGAAACGGATCGCATAGCGCCCCGTAAGGGGCGCGGGGAACTGCGCGACCAGCCACGACGCAGCCGCAGACGACAGACAACCCGGCGCGGCACCCCCCAGCGGAGCGCCATGCCCCAGACTGGAACCCATGACGATTCACGAAAACCTCCTCGGGGGTCCACCCCCGACGCACCTCCCCGATGACCCCGAGCCGCGCGAGCTGCTCGCGAACGGCACGGCACCCGCGGATGTCGCCGCGCAGTACCCCACCTCCTCCCTCGCCTGGGCCCAGCTCGCGGACGACGCGTTCGAGCGGGGCAGCGTCGTGGAGTCGTACGCCTATGCCCGTACGGGCTACCACCGCGGCCTGGACTCCCTGCGCCGCAACGGCTGGAAGGGGCACGGCCCGGTGCCCTGGGAGCACGAGCCGAACCGCGGCTTCCTGCGCGCCCTGCACGCCCTCGCCCGCGCCGCCGGGTCGATCGGCGAGCAGGAGGAGTACGAGCGCTGCTCGCAGTTCCTGAAGGACTCCTCGCCCACGGCGGCCCAGACGCTGGGCTAGGCGAACCTCGAGTGCGGGTCCGGCTGTGATCCAGTCGGGCCTTGCACTTTCCGGGGGACACCCGTGAGGATTCGGGTGGGGACCGGGGCCCCCGTGTCGATAACGGCAGGGGCGGACCGCTACCCGGAGTTACAACAGGAGACAGCGATGTCCCAAGAGGCTCACGACACGAACGAGCCCGAGACCCCGCATCTCGACTTCGCAGGCACGACGCCGTACGAGGACTACGTCAAGGCGGACGTGCTCACCCACCTCCAGCACACCCTCTCCGACGATCCCGGAGAGATGGTCTTCCTGGTCACGACCCAGGTGATGGAGCTGTGGTTCACCGTCATCGTCCATGAGTGGGAGACCGCCGCGCACGCCCTGCGCGAGGACCGCGTGCCCGTGGCGATCGACGCGCTGAAGCGTTCGGTACGGGAACTGGAGGCGCTGAACGCCTCCTGGAAGCCGCTCGGACAGCTCACCCCGGCCCAGTTCAACTCGTATCGAAGCGCTCTCGGCGAGGGCTCCGGCTTCCAGTCGGCCATGTACCGCCGTATGGAGTTCCTGCTCGGCGAGAAGTCCGCGTCCATGCTGGTCCCGCACCGCGGCGCGCCCCGAGTCCACGCCGAGCTGGAGAAGGCACTGCACGAGCCGAGCCTGTACGACGAGGTCCTGCGGTTCCTCGCGCGGCGCGGGCACGCGATTCCGTCGTCCGTTGTGGAACGTGACATAGCACTGCGGTATGAGCCGTCGCCGGAGGTGGAGGCCGTCTGGACCGCCGTCTACGCGGGCGATCCGGGTGATGAAGTGGCCCGGCTGGGCGAGGCGTTGACCGATGTCGCCGAGCTGGTGTGGCGCTGGCGGAATGATCACTTGGTCGCCACGCGCCGGGCGATGGGCGCCAAGTCCGGGACGGGCGGCTCCGCCGGGGTCGCCTGGCTGGAGAAGCGCGCGCAGAAGAACGTGTTTCCCGAGCTGTGGACGGCGAGGTCTCATGTCTGAGCGGTCTGAGCGGTCTGAGCAGGTGGTGAGGGCCGGGAAGCTGGACGCCGCCGACGAGCTGGCCGGAGTGCGTTCGCGGTTCGTGCTCGACGACGTGGTGTACCTGGACGGCAACTCGCTGGGCGCGCTGCCCGCGCATGTCCCCGGCCGGGTCGAGGACGTCGTCCGCAGGCAGTGGGGTGAGCTGCGCATCCGTTCCTGGGAGGAGAGCGGCTGGTGGACCGCGCCCGAGCGGATCGGCGACCGGATCGCTCCGCTGGTCGGGGCGGCGGCGGGGCAGATCGTGGTGGGCGACTCGACAAGTGTCAATGTTTTCAAGGCACTTGTGGCGGCGGTACGGATGGCGGGTGCGGGTGGCCGTCGGGACGAGATCGTCGTCGACGCCACGACGTTCCCCACGGACGGCTATATCGCCGAGTCCGCCGCCCGGCTGACGGGCTGCGCGCTGCGGCCGGTGGCGCCGGCGGACGTACCGGCGGTCCTGGGTGACCGTACGGCCGCGGTGCTGCTGAACCACGTCGACTACCGCACGGGCCGACTGCACGACCTGCCGTCCCTGACGTCCGCGATCCACGCGGCCGGCGCCGTCTCCGTCTGGGACCTGTGCCACAGCGCGGGCGCCCTGCCGGTCGGGCTCGACGAGCACGGGGTGGACCTGGCGGTCGGCTGCACGTACAAGTACCTGAACGGAGGCCCTGGTTCACCGGCGTACTTCTATGTGCGCCGGGAGCTGCAGGACCGTTTCGACTCTCCGCTGCCCGGCTGGAACTCCCATGCCGAGCCCTTCGGCATGCGGGCGGCGTACGAACCGGCGGCGGGCGCGCTGCGTGGGCGGGTCGGGACGCCGGACATCCTCTCGATGCTGGCGCTGGAGGCGGCGCTGGAGGTGTGGGAAGGCGTCTCGGTCGAGTCCGTTCGCGCCAAGTCCCTCGCTCTGACGGACTTCTTCCTGGAGTGCGTGACGTCGTACGTCCCCGAGGGCAGGGTCGAGTCCCTGACGCCGGGCGCGCATGCGGAGCGGGGCAGCCAGGTGGCGCTGCGTTGTGACGACGCCGGGGATGTCATGAAGCGGCTCGTCGAGTGGGGCGTCGTCGGCGACTTCCGCGCGCCTGACGTGCTGCGGTTCGGGTTCACGCCGCTGTATGTCGGGTTCGGGGATGTGGAGCGGGCGGCTCGGGTGCTGGGGGAGACGGTGGCCGGGGCTGCGTGACGAGGCGGGCGGGTCGGGGCGGGCCGGGTCGGGTCGGTTGTCGGTGGGTCCGGCGGGCGCCGTCATGGGGCGTGGACGCTGTGGTCCGAGGGCTTGGCGGCGCTGCAGAACCGTTCACCCTCACCGAGCGTGACATCCCCGTGTCGGCGCACGTCACCGGGCTGATACCGTCCCCGCCAACGGCCGAATTCTCTCCTGGTCCGCCAAATTCCGTTCCGTCGCTGAGAGGTTGGAGCATGCCGGACGACGTCGCAGCACGAGCCGCCGCCGAAGAGGAGTCGGCCTTCTCGCACCCGCCCGTCGACCCCGACGCCACCGCGGCCTACGGCGACCACCCCGACCAGGTGATCGACTTCTACGCCCCGCGCACGCCCGAACCGGCCACTCCGGGCGCCCTCGCGCCGCTGATCGTCGTCCTGCACGGCGGCGCCTGGCGGGCACCGTACGACCGCCGTCACATGACCCCGTTCGCGGACTTCCTGGCCCGTCGCGGCTTCGCCGTGGCCAATGTCGAGTACCGGCGCGGAGGGCGGGACGCGGAGGGGGCCGCCCATCCGGGCGCGGGGGTGCAGGGCGATTCGGTCGCGGGGGAGAGGCGCGTACCGGTCGCGGGGGAGAGGGACGTACGCGTCGCGGGCCGCTGGCCGGACACCTTCGACGACGTGGCGGCCGCGGTGGACGCGCTCCCCGCGCTCGTACGGGAGATCCTGCCGCAGGCCGACGCGCGCCGCATGGTCGTCACGGGCCATTCCGCGGGCGGTCACCTGGCCCTGTGGGTGGCTGCCCGTCACCTCCTGCCGGCCGACGCCCCCTGGTACACGGCCCGCCCCGCGCCCCTGCGCGGTGTGGTCGCCCTCGCCCCGATCGCCGACTTCGCGGTCGCCGAGAAGCTGGACGTCTGCGGTGGCGCGGTACGTCAACTCCTGGGCGGTGAGGATGAGTTCGCGGCCCGCCAGCCGTACGCCGATCCGGCGCTCCTGCTCCCGACCGGCATCGCCACCACCCTCGTCCAGGGGCGTACCGACATCGACGTCCCGCAGGCGGTCGCCGAGTCCTACGCGGACGCGGACGCGGCGGCGAAGGCGGGCGAGGTGGTGGGCCTGACGCTCCTGGAGGACGTCGGCCACTTCCCCCTGATCGACCCGGCGGCGGACGCGTGCGCGGTGGTGGCGGAGGAGATCGCGCAACTGGCCTGGTGAGGCCGGGCTTTCGGGGCAGCGGCGCAGTGAGCGTGTCGCTGTCCTTCGTCGCGTGGCCGACGCGTGGCCGGCGGCCCCTTCATACCCGTAATACCTGAGAGCTACGTCGCAGGTGAGCTCCCTGGCGTGACGCGGACGACAACCGCTGATCCGTAACTTCCCATCCAGACAGGCCCGATGGCCGGGCGGCACTGGAAGGGGAGACGACCATGGGGCTGGACGAGAGGGCGGCGACGGAGAGCGGTCGTGGCGGTCCGGGGGACCGGCGGCTGCGCACTCGGCGGCACCTCGCCCTCAGATGGCGCCGTACCGTGCTGGCCGCTCTCATCACCGCCGCCGTGGTGTTCCCCCTCTCCGCCGCCGCGCAACCCGAGATCCCCG
Organism: Streptomyces sp. 4N124; assembly: GCF_052245395.1. NCBI lineage: Bacteria > Bacillati > Actinomycetota > Actinomycetes > Kitasatosporales > Streptomycetaceae > Streptomyces > Streptomyces sp. 4N124. The sequence continues at coordinate 565 of NZ_JBQQBS010000074.1, read as the reverse complement.
CGCCGCGGCCCGCGGCCGTCGCTCCGGTGACCGCGGCCACGCTGGTCGAGGCGTACGAGGCCAACCGGGCGAACGCGATGGAGGCGTCCCGGATGGCAGGTGCCCACGGGGACACCGGTCGCGCCGCGGCCGACCGCTCCCTCGCCAACCCCTCCCGCCACCTCCTCGCCTTCGACGGCCGTGGAGCGGGCCGGGCGACGGAGGTCTTCGGCGACCTGGCCCACGCCGACCGCATAGCGGTCCTGGTCCCGGGCTCGGACACCTCCCTCGACACCTACGACCGCTTCCGCGCGACGGCCCTCGCGCTACGGCACCAACTCACCCGGGACGCCCCGACCGGCCCCCGCACGGCGGTCGTGGCCTGGCTCGGCTACAAGACGCCCGGCACGGTGAGCACGACGGTCACCACAACCGGCCGAGCCGAGGAGGCGGCCCCGGAACTACGGGAGTTCATACGGCAGCTGCGCGGCGTCGTCGGCAGCGACGCACAGGTCTCCCTGCTCTGCCACTCGTACGGCTCCGTGGTCTGCGGCCGGGACGCCGCCGGACCGGACATCGATGAAAT
>NZ_JBQQBS010000073.1:0-45863 GCF_052245395.1 Streptomyces sp. 4N124 | reverse complement strand
GAGACGGCGAACGCGCGGAGGCGCGAAGCGCTGAGCACGATCGCCGTCTCGACACCGGCATTCAGCGCCCCCGAAGGCGACCGAGCAATCAGATCAGCACGGTGATGTTGCCGCGTGTGGCCTTCGAGTACGGACACACGAGGTGGGCCTTCTCAACCAGAGACCTGGCCGTGGCGGCATCAACATTAGGAATGTCCGCCAAGATCTCCACGATGATCCCGAACCCGTCCGCGTTCTTCCCGATCCCCACCTTCGCGGTGACCGTAGAGCCAGAAATGTCAGCATTCTCCTGCCGAGCAACAACACCCAGCGCCCCCTGAAAACAAGCGCTGTACCCAGCGGCGAACAACTGCTCCGGATTGGTGCCAGAGCCACTCCCGCCCATCTCCTTGGGCGGGTTGACGACGACATCGAGCTTGCCGTCGTCGGTGGCGACGCGGCCGTCGCGGCCGTTCTCGGCGGTGGCGACGGCGGTGTACAGGACCTCGGACTGCTGGATGGGCATGCGGTTGTCTTCCTCCTCGTCCGCCGCGACTCGCGCCCACGATTGACGGCGGTTTCGGAAAGAAGTTATCGCATGCCGAAAACCAAGCATAGGGCTCAGGGTTCAGGGGTCTCCCGTAGATCCTGAGGACTACGGCGGATCACCACGCAGAGTGACGCGGTCTACACTCCGGGCCTCCTAGCCTCATCAGCATGAATCGTCTGCCTCGCGGCGCCACGGCCGCGTTACTCGGCCTGTCCTTGACCCTCCTCGGCACAGGCACAGGCACAGCCATGGCCGCGCCCACGCACACGCCCGCACCTACCGACCTCTCCACCCCCACCCAGAGCGACCAAGTGCGCCTGGAACTCCCCCGCCCCACAGGCCAGTCGCCCATAGGCCGCGACACCCTGCACCTGGTCGACAAGACCCGCCCCGACCCATGGGTCCCAGAGGCAGGCGCCCGAGAGCTGATGGTGTCGCTGTACTACCCGGCCCGCCCCGGACACGGCAGGACAGCCCCGTACATGACCACCGGCGAGGCGCGAGCCTTTCTGGAGGACCGCGACCTGGCCGACACCGTGCCCGCCGAGACGCTCAGCGGCACCCGCACCCACGCCCGCCCCGGCGCCCGCCCCGCCCAGGGGAAGTTCCCGCTGGTCGTGCTGTCGCCCGGGTTCACCGTCAACCGCTCGACCCTGACTCTGCTCGCCGAGGAGCTGGCGAGCCATGGGTATGTGGTGGCCTCCGTCGACCACGCCTATGAGTCGGTGGGTACGGCGTTCCCCGGCAACCGGCTGCTGACCTGCGTCGCATGTGAGAAGGCGCCCGAAGTCGGTTACAAGACCGTCGCCACCGGCCGCGCCCAGGACGTCTCCTTCCTGCTCGACCGGCTGGCCTCCCGCCATCCGGCCTGGCGCCACGCCGAGTTGATCGACCGCACCAGGATCGGCATGGCCGGTCACTCCATAGGCGGCGCTTCCACCGCGTCCACCATGGCCGGCGACCAGCGGGTCCGGGCCGGCGTCAATCTGGACGGCTCGCTGTTCGACCCCGTGCCCGCGAGCGGCTTGGACGGGCGGCCGTTCATGCTGCTGGGCACCGAAGGGGACGACGCCTCCTGGGTGCGCGACTGGCCGCACCTCGACGGCTGGAAACGCTGGCTGGCCGTGAAGGGCTCCGGGCACTTCACCTTCACCGACACACCGGTGCTCGCCGACCAGTTGGGGCTCCTGCCCCCGGAGGAGCCCCTGTCGGGCGAGCAGTCGCAGCGAATGACGCGCCGCTACGTCACGGCCTTCTTCGACCTCCACCTCAAGGGCGTCAGCCAGCCCTTGCTGGACGGCCCGTCAGCGGAGTTCCCGGAAGTGATCTTCCACAAATGATCTCCAGGTGACCGTCGACAACTGACCATGACCTACGGGTGATCGTCGACTCAGAGCTTGACGATCATCTTCCCGGTGTTGTCGCCGCGCAGGACGCCGAGGAAGGCCTCCAGGTTGTTCTCGATGCCCTCGACGACCGTCTCGCGGTACTTGAGCGCACCCGAGGCGACCCAGGGGCCGACCTCCTGGACGAACTGCGGCTGGAGGTCGTAGTGGTCGCCGACCAGGAAGCCCTCGATGCGGCCGCGGGTCTGGATGAGGCGGGCGAGATTGCGCGGGCCGGGGGCAGGCTCGGTGTTGTTGTAGACCGAGATCATTCCGCAGACGGCGATCCGGCCGTCCCGGTTCAGCTGGCCGATCGCCGCCTCCAGGTGATCACCGCCGACGTTGTCGAAGTAGACGTCGATCCCGTCCGGGGCGGCCTCCCGGAGCTGTTCACTGACCTTGCCGTTCTTGTAGTTGAACGCGGCGTCGAAGCCGTACTCCTCGACCAGCAGCTTGACCTTCTCGTCCGAACCCGCGGACCCGATGACCCGGGAGGCACCCTTCAGCTTCGCGATCTGCCCGACCTGGCTGCCGACAGCGCCGGCCGCACCCGACACGAACACGACGTCGCCCTCCTTGAAGGAGGCGGTGCGCAGCAGACCGGCGTAGGCCGTGAGGCCGGTCATGCCGAGCACACCGAGGTACGTGGACAGCGGCGCGGCGTCCGGGTCGACCTTGACGGCGTTCTTCGCGTCCACAGCGGCGTACTCGCGCCAGCCGAGGAAGTGCAGGACGTGGTCGCCGACGGCGATGCCCTCGGCGTTGGAGGCGACGACCTCGCCGACGGCGCCGCCCTGCATGACCTTGCCGACCTCGAAGGGGGCGACGTAGGACTTGGCCGCCGACATGCGTCCGCGCATGTACGGGTCGACGGAGAGGTACTTGTTCCGGACGAGGACCTGGCCTTCGCCCGGCGTCGGGACCTCACTCTCGACCAGGGCGAAGTCCTCGGGCTTGGGCCAGCCGACGGGGCGGGAGAGGAGGTGCCATTCGCGGTTGATCATGAGGGGGTGCCTTTCCGAGCGAGCGAGAAATACTTCAGTGCCAATACTTCAGCACCTGAAACAACCATGCTCCTGAATATTTCATGATGTCAAGTAACGGGGTACGCTGGATCGCATGGCCACTGACCAGAAGACCCGCCGTCCCGACGCCCTCACCATGGAAGTGGTCGAGCTGATCGGTGACGTCGTGGCCCGCTACCACGAGGACTTCGACGTCGCCGCCGCCGACCACGCCCTGACCGGCGCGCAGGCGAGGCTGCTCAGCCTGCTGTCCCTGGAGCCGCTGCCGATGCGCAAGCTGGCCCAGAAGCTGAAGTGCGAGCCGTCGAATGTGACCGGGATAGTGGACCGGCTGGAGTCCCGGGGACTGGTGGAGCGCCGCCCGGACCCGAAGGACCGGCGGGTGAAGCTCGCGGCCACCACGGACGAGGGCCAGCGTGTGGCGCGCGGACTGCGGGAGTCGCTGCGGTTCGCGCGTGAGCCGCTGGCGGGGCTTTCCGAGGACGAGCGACTGGCGTTGCGGGATTTGCTACGGCGGATGCTGGAACCGAGCTGAGCGCTTCGCTGGATGATGCGGGGACTGGATGGTGCCGGGATGTGTTGTCGTTCGGCTGCGGCGCCGTCGTGGCTGGTCGCGCCCACGCGGCGGAGCCGCATATGTCACAGCCCCGCGCCCCTTCGGGGCGCTCAGGCGCACCACCACAGGAAACGCTCGCACGTTTCCGAAGGCGTGGGATCCGGTGTCGGGTCCGAGGTGGGCGGGTTCGCGCTGGGGGCCGGGGTTTCGGCCGGGGCCGACGGGGCGGGGTCCGCGGTGGTCGGGTCCGGCGCCGGGGGCGCCGTCGCGGACTGGGAGTCCTGCTCGGTCTCTTCCTTTGTCGGCTTGTCGTCCTTGGCGGACTTGGACGCCGAGGGGGAGGTGGAGCCGGACGGACTCGCGGAATCCGCCGTTCCGGCGGTGCCCTCCGCGTCGCCTATCGGCTCGGCCGTCTCGCCCGCCTCCTTCGACGTGCCGCCGTCGGCGGACGCGTCGCCTCCCGCGGCGGCCGGTTTCGAAGGCGAACCCGGGGCATCTATGCCGAGCTCCGCGAGGCTCAGGCCGGCGGCAGCGAGGATGAAGCCCGCGGATATCAGCACGGTCCGGCGACGGCGGCGCCGGTGGGCCGCGGCCTTGCGATCGCGACGGCTCGCGCCCTCGGCGGCCGGGTCCTCGTCGTCGGCACCGTGGGGGTCGGCCTCGTCGTCGGGCTCGTCGTCGACACCCACCGCACCCACGGCGACCGTGACATCCCGCGCACGGCCCCGGCCCCGACGCCGACCACGACGCCGGGCTGCACGTCCGCGGGGCTCGTCCTCGTCGTCGTAATCGTCGTCATGAGCGTCGCCGTAGTCGTCGTCCCGACCCTCGGCGCGACCATTGCCGTACTCGCCATCGCGTCCGTCGTCGTGCCCCGCGCCGCGATCATCGCCGTGGGCGTCGCCCTCGCCGGCGCGTGGCGCCTCGTAAGACCCGCCGGACACCTCGTACGACCCGCCGGGCGCCTCATAGGACCCCCCGGGAGCGTCAAAGCCTCCCGATCCCCCGTACGCCCCCTGCGGAGCGCCGTACGCCCCGCTCGGAGCCTCGTACGCCCCCGCGTACGTCGCGCTCGCGCCCTCGCCGCGCGAGGCGGCCGGTGCGCCGCACCCCGGGCAGGCCAGGGCGCCGTTCAGGTGCCTTTGGCACGGGTGGCAGTAGTCCATGACGCGAGGAGACTAAGTTCCTCAGAGGCAACGTTCATAGTCACAGCTGTGAAAATTGTGTAGGGAACTTCCGCTTCCGGTATGGCGCGTTGACGACGGGGCATGGCGGGGCACCGAAAGCCCTTCTCGAAACTGTCGAAACTGTTATGTGTTCGACCCATTGACACCCAGACCGCCCCGTCCTTACTGTCACGCCAGCATTTCGAACGAGTGACGAAATATCGAACGAGCAGACCGAGCCGACGACGCAGCAAGGGGCAACTGCAGTGCGCATCACCGGAATCAGCACATACGTGGTCGGGACGCCGTGGCGCAATCTGACGTATGTCCAGGTGCACACCGACGAGGGGATCACGGGTGTCGGCGAGACCCGGATGCTGGGCCACACCGACGCGCTGATCGGCTACCTGCGGGAGGCCGAGAACAATCACATTCTCGGCTCCGACCCGTTCGCCACGGAAGACCTCGTACGCCGCATGAAGTACGGGGACTACGGGCGGGCCGGCGAGATCGTGATGTCCGGAATCGCCGTCATCGAGATGGCCTGCTGGGACATCAAGGGCAAGGCGCTCGGCGTGCCCGTGTGGCAGCTGCTCGGCGGCAAGGTCACCGACAAGGTCAAGGCCTACGCCAATGGCTGGTACACGACGGAGCGGACGCCGGAGGCCTACCACAAGGCCGCCCAGGAGGTCATGGCCCGCGGGTACAAGGCGCTCAAGATCGACCCCTTCGGAACCGGTCACTTCGAGCTGGACCACCAGCAGACCCTGTACGCCGTGTCGCTGATCGAGGCCGTGCGCGACGCCATCGGGCCGGACTCCGAGCTGATGCTGGAGATGCACGGCCGGTTCTCCCCCGCCACCGCCGTCCGCCTCGCGCATGAGCTCGCGCCCTTCAAGCCCGCCTGGCTGGAAGAGCCCGTGCCGCCGGAGAACCTGAAGGCTCTCGAAAAGGTTTCGGCGAAGGTGGACATGCCCGTCGCCACCGGTGAGCGCATTCACGACCGCATCGAGTTCCGCGAGCTGTTCGAGAGCCAGGCCGTCGACATCCTGCAGCCCGATGTCGGCCACATCGGCGGCATCTGGGAGACCCGTAAGCTCGCCGCCACCGCCGAGACCCACTACATGCTGGTCGCGCCGCACAACGTCGGCGGCTCCGTGCTGACCGCCGCCTCCCTCCAAGTCGGCTTCTCCACGCCGAACTTCAAGATCCTGGAGCACTTCAACGACTTCGCCGACGCGGAGATCAAGAAGGTCGTCAAGGGGGCGCCCCAGGTCAGGTCGTGGACGGGTACTTCGAGATCTCCGACGCGCCCGGCCTCGGCGTCGAGCTCGACACCGACGCGGCGGCCGAATTCCCGCAGCAGCAGGCCCGGTTCGACCTGTGGGCCGAGGGCTGGGAGCAGCGCAAGCCGAAGGGCAGCGAGCAGTGAGCACCGCCGTCGTCATCGAGGCACCCGGCGAGCACCGGCTCACCGAGCACACCCCGCGTGAGCCCGGTCCCGGCGAGGCGCTCGTCGGCGTGCACGCCGTCGGCATCTGCGGCAGCGACCGCGAGGTCTATCAGGGCAACCGGCCCGAGGGGTACGTCCGTTACCCGCTCACCCCCGGTCACGAGTGGTCCGGCACCGTGCACGCCGTCGGCGCCGGTGTGCCGGAGTCGCTCATCAGCCGCAAGGTCGTCGGCGAGGGCTTCCGCAACTGCCAGGTCTGCGACCGCTGCCACGCCGGCGAGACGACGCTGTGCACGGCCGGCTACGAGGAGACCGGGTTCACCCAGCCGGGTGCCATGGCCGACACGCTCACCCTCCCGGCCCGGCTCCTGCACGTCCTGCCGGACGCCGCCGACCTCACGGCCGCGGCCCTCCTGGAACCCGCCGCCTGTATCGCGGCCGCCGCGCTCAAGGCCAACGCCCGGCCCGGGGAGCGCGTGGCCGTCGTAGGCACCGGCACGCTCGGCATGTTCACCGTGCAGTTCCTGAAGGCGGGCTCCCCGGCCGAGCTGCTGGTCGTCGGCACCCGGGGCGACCGCGAGGCGCTGTCGCGCCAGTACGGCGCCACCGACTTCCGTACGAAGGACCAGCTGCTCCCCGACGACTTCGACGTAGTGATCGAGACCGCCGGGTCCGCGTCCGCCGCGCGCACCGCCGCCTCCCTGCTCAGGCGCGGCGGACGCCTGGTCCTGACGGGCATCCCGGCGCCGGGCGCCGAGGGTCTCGACCCGACCGATCTCGTCGTACGGCAGCTGGAGGTGCACACCGTCTTCGGGGCGCCGCCGGACGCCTGGGCGCACACGGTGCGGGTGTTCGCCGCCGGTCTCCTCGACCCGTTGCCGCTCGTCACGCACGAGCTGCCGCTGGCCGAGTTCGCGCAGGCCATCGAGCTGGTGGGGTCCGGCGATCCGAAGGTCGGCAAAGTGCTCCTGCGCCCCTAGCCGTACGCCGGTACGGGAGCAACCTGACGGCTCCCGTACCGGCGTACACCCAAGCCCCCCGCACCCTGAGCCGCGAACCTCGTCCGACATATCGAACAAGAAGGACAGCTTGTGACCGACGCTTCCGATACGGCAGCCCGTCGACCCGGTGAGCAGGCCCTCACCACGCTCGGCCTGGGTGCGCCCGCCCTCGACCCCGCCGACGCCTCGCCGCACTCCTTCCCCGGCGGTGGCGGCTGGCGCACCGAGGTCCCCTCGTGCGAGGGGCCCGAAGCGCTGGCCGTGATCCTGAAGGAGTCCTCGCGGCTCGATGTGCCGATCCACCGGATCAGCCAGGGCAGCGGCGTGTGGATGCTGACCGACGCCGAAATCACCGAGATGGTCGACGCGACGAACGCACGTGACATCGAGCTCTGCCTGTTCACCGGCCCGCGCGGCACCTGGGACATCGGCGGATCCACCCGGACCGACTCCCGCGGCGGCGGTCTGCGCGCCCGCGGCCATGACGCCGTCGCCGGCTGCGTCGAGGACGCCGTCCGGGCGACCGAGCTGGGCGTCAAGTGCCTGCTGGTCGCCGACGAGGGCGTGCTGTGGACCCTGCACCGGGCCCGTACGGCGGGCATCATCCCCGCCGACACCACCCTCAAGGTCTCCGCGCTGATCGGGCCGGTCAACCCGGCCGCGTACGCGGTCTACGAGAATCTGGGCGCCGACTCGATCAATGTGCCCAGCGATCTGACGCTCGACCATCTCACCGAGATACGGCGGATCTCCGCCGCCCCCATGGACATGTACATCGAGGCCCCCGACGATCTCGGCGGCTATGTGCGCATGTACGAGGTCGCCGAGCTGATCCGGCGCGGCGCACCGCTCTACCTCAAGTTCGGCCTGTCGAAGGCGCCCGGTATCTACCCGTACGGGCACCATCTGCGCGATCTGACCCTCACCACGGCCCGGGAACGGGTGCGGCGCGGCCGGCTCGCCCTGGACCTGCTCGCACGGCACGGAGCGGACGGCGACATGGCGCCGCTCGGCTCCCGGCTGCCGGGCGCGCTCCGTCGTTTCGAAACACCCTCATAACGTTCCGGCCGTCACCTCTTCACAAAAGAAGACGCAGCCGAACACAATCCCACACACCCTCTCTTCGGTCGTACCGCACCACCGACGGGGCCTCACCGCACCGCCAGACCGAGCCCAGACACAGACATCAAGGATGATGATCATGCGTACTCGCCGAGCCGCACTCGCCGCGATAGCCACGGCCGCCTCCCTCTCCCTCACCCTCACTGCCTGCGGTCAGAGCGGCGAGGGTGGCAGCGAGGAGGACTCCGGTAGCACCAAGGGCGCCACCATCGGCATCGCGATGCCCACCAAGTCGTCCGAGCGCTGGATCGCCGACGGCAACAACGTCAAGAAGGAACTGGAGTCCAAGGGGTACAAGACCAAGCTGGTCTACGGCGAGGACGACCCCGACCAGCAGGTCTCCCAGGTCGAGAACCTGATCACGCAGGACGTGAAGGCGCTGATCGTCGCGGCCATCGACAACAAGTCGATGAACAACGTGCTCCAGCAGGCCAAGGACGCGAACATCCCGGTCATCTCCTACGACCGTCTGATCCTCGGCACCGAGAACGTCGACTACTACGCCTCGTTCGACAACGAGAAGGTCGGCGAGCTCCAGGGCAACTACATCGTCGAGAAGCTCGGCCTGAAGGACGGCTCGAAGAAGGGCCCGTTCAACATCGAGCTGTTCGCCGGCTCCAACGACGACAACAACACCCGCTACTTCTTCGGCGGCGCGATGAAGGTCCTGCAGCCCTACATCGACAAGAAGCAGCTCGTCGTCCGCTCCGGCCAGACCAAGCTGACCCAGGTCACCACCCTGCGCTGGGACGGCGGCACCGCCCAGAAGCGCATGGACGACATCCTGACCGGCTCCTACAAGTCCGAGCGGGTCGACGCGGTCCTCTCGCCGTACGACGGCATCTCCATCGGCATCCTGTCGGCCCTGAAGTCCGACGACTACGGCTCCAAGAGCAAGCCGCTGCCGATCGTCACGGGCCAGGACGCCGAGCTTGCCTCGGTGAAGTCGATCATCGCGGACCAGCAGTCGATGACCGTCTTCAAGGACCTCCGCGAACTCGCCAAGGTGGCCTCGAACATGGTCGACTCGGCGCTCAACGACAAGGAGCCCGAGGTCAACGACACCAAGACGTACGACAACGGCTCGAAGGTCGTCCCCGCCTACCTGCTGGAGCCGGTGGCCGTCGACAAGTCCAACTACCAGAAGGAACTGATCGACTCCGGCTTCCTCAAGGCGAGCGACCTCTAAGACAACCGCCGCACCTAGGGATTGGAAGGCACGACCATGGCGGGACCCGTCCTGGAAATGCGCTCGATCGTCAAGACCTTTCCCGGCGTCAAAGCGCTGTCGGACGTCACTCTGACCGTCCAGCAGGGCGAGGTCCACGCCATCTGCGGGGAGAACGGCGCCGGCAAGTCGACCCTGATGAAGGTCCTCTCCGGCCTTCATCCGCACGGGACGTACGACGGTGAAGTCCTCTTCGAGGGAGAGGTCTGCAAGTTCAAGGACATCAAGGCCAGTGAGCATCACGGCATCGTGATCATTCACCAGGAGCTGGCCCTGATCCCCTACCTCTCCATCGCGGAGAACATCTTCCTCGGCAACGAGCACGCCACCCGCGGGATCATCAGCTGGACCGAGACGCTGCGGCACGCCACCGAGCTGCTGCGGCGGGTCGGTCTCAGCGATCACCCGGACACCCGCGTCGCCGACATCGGCGTGGGCAAGCAGCAGCTCGTGGAGATCGCGAAGGCGCTCTCGAAGAAGGTGAAGCTGCTCATCCTGGATGAGCCGACCGCCGCCCTGAACGACGAGGACAGCGGCAAACTCCTCGATCTCATCCTGGAGTTGAAGAAGCAGGGCATCACCTCGATCATCATCTCCCACAAGCTGAACGAGATCCGCAAGGTCGCCGACTCGGTGACCATCCTGCGCGACGGCCGCACCATCGAGACGCTGAACGTGAAGGCCCCGGAGACCACCGAGGACCGGATCATCAGCGGCATGGTCGGCCGGGATCTGGAGCACCGCTTCCCGGAGCGGTCGAAGCACGACGCCGAAGTGGGCGCCGCGGCGGCTCTGGAGATCCGCAACTGGACCGTGTTCCACCCGATCGACCAGCAGCGCAAGGTGGTCGACGATGTGTCGCTGTCCGTGCGGCGCGGGGAGATCGTCGGCATCGCGGGCCTGATGGGCGCCGGCCGCACCGAACTGGCGATGAGCGTCTTCGGGCGCACCTACGGCCGGTATGCGGGCGGTTCGGTCTTCAAGGACGGCCGGGAGATCCGTACGAAGACCGTCGCCGAAGCCGTGAAGCACGGCATCGCGTATGTCACCGAGGACCGCAAGCACTACGGCCTCAACCTCATCGACACCATCGGCCGGAACATCTCGCTCAGCGCCCTGGGCAAGGTCTCCAAGCGCGGGGTCGTCGACGAGCACGAGGAGCGGCAGGTCGCCGAGGGCTTCCGCAAGTCCATGAACATCAAGGCGCCGACCGTCTTCGAGCCGGTGGGCAAGCTGTCCGGCGGCAACCAGCAGAAGGTCGTCCTCAGCAAATGGATCTTCGCGGGTCCGGAGGTGCTGATCCTGGACGAACCGACGCGCGGTATCGACGTCGGCGCCAAGTACGAGATCTACACCGTCATCGACCAACTCGCCGCGCAGGGCAAGGCGGTCGTCTTCATCTCCTCCGAGCTGCCAGAGCTGCTCGGCATGTGCGACCGCATCTACACGATGGCCGCGGGCCGGCTGACCGGTGAGTTCTCGCGGGCCGAGGCCTCACAGGAGACGCTGATGCGTCAGATGACCAAGGACAAAGAGGTAACCCGATGAGCACGGATGTGACCGCCAAGACGCCGGCCCCCGCGCCGGCCGGGAAGGGCGGTTCGAGCACAGGCGACGGCCTGTTGCAGCTGATGCTGGACGGCATGCGCCGCAATATGCGGCAGTACGGCATGCTGTTCGCACTCGGCCTGATCGTGGCGCTGTTCGCCGTGTGGACCGACGGCGACCTGCTGCTGCCGCGCAATGTCTCCAACCTGGTGCTGCAGAACAGCTACATCCTGATCCTCGCGATCGGCATGATGCTCGTCATCATCGCGGGCCATATCGACCTGTCGGTCGGCTCGTTGACGGCGTTCATCGGCTCGATGGCAGCCGTGTTCATGGTCAAGAACGACCTGCCATGGCCGGTCGCGGTGATCCTCTGCCTGGCCATGGGCGCGGTCGCGGGCGCGGCACAAGGGTTCTTCATCGCGTACGGCGGCATACCGAGCTTCATCGTCACCCTCGCGGGCATGTTGATCTTCCGCGGTCTCACCGAGATCTTCCTCGAGGGCCAGACGCTGGGCCCGTTCCCGGAGGGGCTGCAGAAGGTCTCCAACGGCTTCATGCCGGAGGTCGGGCCGGAGACCAACTATCACAACATCACGTTGTTGTTGGGCATCGGGCTGATCGCGTTCGTGGTCCTCCAGGAGTTCCGCGACCGCCGCCGGCAGCAGGAGTTCGACCTCGACGTCCTGCCCACCAAGCTGTTCCTGCTGAAGCTGGTCGCGCTGGGCGCCGCCATCCTCACGGTGACGATGATGCTCGCCAGCTACAAGGGCGCCCCGATCGTGCTGCTCATCCTCGGTGTGCTGCTGGTCGGCTTCGGCTACGTCATGCGCAACGCGATCATCGGCCGCCACATCTACGCGATCGGCGGCAACCTTCCGGCGGCCAAGCTGTCGGGTGTGAGGGACAAGAAGGTCACCTTCCTTGTCTTCATGAACATGGGCATGCTCGCGGCCCTGGCGGGTCTGGTCTTCGCCGCCCGCTTCAACGCGGCCTCGCCCAAGGCCGGCCTCAACTTCGAGCTGGAGGCGATCGCCGCCTCGTTCATCGGCGGAGCGTCGATGAGCGGCGGTGTCGGCACCGTCCTCGGCGCCATCATCGGCGGTCTGGTCCTGGGCGTGCTGAACAACGGTATGAACCTCGTCGGCATCGGCACCGACTGGCAGCAGGTCATCAAGGGCCTGGTCCTGCTGGCGGCGGTCGGCTTCGACGTGTGGAACAAGCGCAAGGTCGGTTCGTAAGTCGTCCCGGGCCCCGCTCACAGAGCGGGGCCCCTCCATTTGCAGGAGCCGCACATGGACATGAACAGACGAACGGTCATCGCCGGAGCCGCGGCGGCGGGCATAGCCGCCACCACGCTCGGCGGCACCGCGCACGCCACGGGAGGCAAGAAGCCGGTGAAGTCGCTCTTCGGCAAGCTCGCCGACGGCACGAAGGTCCACAGCTGGTCGCTGGAGAACGGGGGGACGCGGCTGAAGGTCCTCTCCTACGGCGGCATCGTCCAGTCCCTGGAGATCCCCGACCGGCGCGGGCGCTACACCAACGTGTCGCTGGGCTTCGACAACATCGAGGACTACGTCGCCAACAGCCCGTACTTCGGCGCGCTGATCGGCCGTTACGGCAACCGCATCGCCAAGGGCAAGTTCACCCTGGACGGCAAGAACTACCAGCTCTCCGTCAACGACGGCGAGAACAGCCTGCACGGCGGGACCAAGGGCTTCGACAAGGTCGTCTGGAACGTCGAGCCGTTCACCAAGGGCTCGGACGTCGGCCTGTACCTGTACTACACGAGCGTCGACGGCGAGATGGGCTACCCCGGAACGCTGAAGACCAAGGTGACGTACACCCTCACCCGGCGCGGCGACTGGCGCATCGACTACGAGGCCACCACCGACAAGGCCACCGTCGTCAACCTCACCAGCCACGTCTACTGGAACCTCGCGGGCGAGAGCAGCGGCACCATCTACGACCACGAACTGTCCATCGCCGCCTCCCGCTACACGCCGGTCGACTCGGGGCTGATCCCCACGGGCGAGCTGGCGAAGGTCGCGGGTACCCCCTTCGACTTCCGCTCCACCAAGACCGTCGGCGAGGACATCCGCGTCGCCCACCAGCAGCTGCTGTACGGCAAGGGCATCGACCACAACTGGGCGCTCGACAAGGGCATCACGGCCAGGCCGCAGCACGTCGCCACACTCCGCGACCCGTCCTCCGGCCGCACGATGAAGATCGCGACGACCGAGCCGGGCCTGCAGTTCTACTCGGGCAACTTCCTCGACGGCAGCTTCGCCGGCACCGGCGGCAGCATCTACCGGCAGGGCGACGCGCTGTGCTTGGAGACACAGCACTTCCCGGACTCGCCGAACCAGCCGTCGTTCCCGTCGACAACGCTGCGACCTGGGCAGACGTACCGTTCGACCACGGTTCACTCCTTCGGCAAGTGACCCTGCTTCACAGCAGCTTCACAACTTTCCGTCGAATCCACAGCGGTTGAACAGCGCCTCATAGGCATCCGTATCTAAGGGCGGCCCGCGCTCCCCCGCGCGGGCCGCCCAAAGACGACGGACCCGGTCGTCCCCACCGGGTCCGCCCCATACGGAGGTTCCATGGCTGAGAACGTCACCTCGCTGTTCCGCAGCACGGCGGCGCACAGCCCGTCGATGGCGGCGCTGACCCGCGAGGGCGGCGACGGAGCCGGTCCGATCGACTTCTGTATCCCGTGCAACCCGTACTTCCCCACACCCGCCATGTTCGACGACATGGCGGGCCGGTTGCGCGACATCGTCACGTACTACCCCAGCAGCGCCGACACCATCACGGCCGAGCTGTGCAACCTCCTCCAACTCCCGCCGCAGGCCGTCGCGATGGGCAACGGCTCGACCGAGCTGATCACCTGGATCGACCACCTGATGGTGCGTGAGTCCCTCGCCATCCCCGTCCCCACCTTCGGCCGCTGGACCGACCAGCCGATGGAGACCGGCAAGCGGGTCGACATGTTCCCGCTCCAGGAGTCCAGCGGCTTCGCCCTCGACCTCGCGCAGTACGCCGAGTTCATCCGGGCCCGCGGCACCCGCGTCGCCGTCATCTGCAACCCGAACAACCCCGACGGCGGCTATCTGCACAAGCACGCGCTGGTGCAGTTCATGGACGCGATGGCCGACCGGGACCTGATCGTCATCGACGAGTCCTTCCTGGAGTTCGCGGACGCCGAGCAGGAGCCGTCGGTCGTCCAGGAGGCGATGCTCCGCCCGAACGTGATCGTCCTGCGCAGCCTCGGCAAGAACTTCGGACTGCACGGCATACGGTTCGGCTACCTGGTCGCCAACCCGGCGCTCGCGGGCCGGATCCGCTCGATGCTGCCGAAGTGGAACCTCAACGCCTTCGCCGAGCACGTGGTGTTCATGCTGAAGAACCACGGCCAGGAGTACGCGCAGAGCCTGCACCAGGTGCGCCGCGACCGCCTGGACATGGCCAGCCAGCTCTCCGCCCTGCCCGGCCTCACGGTCTACCCCTCCCAGGGCAACTTCCTCTTCGTGCGCCTCCCCGTGGGCGCCGAAGGCACCGTGGTCCGGGACCGACTGCTCACCGAGCACCGGATCCTGGTCCGCGAGTGCGGCAACAAGATCGGTTCGTCCAGCCGCTTCCTGCGGCTCGTGGTGCGCCCTCAGGTCGACGTGCGTCGCCTGGTGTCCGGCCTGGAACAGGTGCTCTACGGGACCAGGAGGGGAGCCGCCGTGCCCGAGCTGGGTACAGGGACCAACTACAGCTCGGGTACGGCGGCGGTGGACCGGCTGGTCGGGCAGACCAACGGGGCGGGTGTGCAGGGACTCGCGGCGCAGGCGATGGCGTCCGGCGGTATGCCGCAGCCGGCTGCCGCGCAGGCCTACCCACAGCCGGCTGCCGCGCAGGCGTACCCGCAGCCGGTTGCCGCGCAGGCGTATCCGCAGCCGGTGCCTCCGGCGCAGCCGACGCCGGCGCAGATGCCTCAGCCGATCCCGGCGCCGCAGCCCATCCCGGCGCCGCAGCCTGTTCCCGCGCCGCAGCCCGTCCCTGCGCAGTTCCCTGCCGCTGCCGCGTCTGCGGCGCAGCCGACGGGGCCCACGCCGCCCGGCGTTCCGGCACGGGGTGGGCTCACCGCCGCGCAGGTGCGGGGTACCAATGGGCTGACTCCGGCGCCGGCCACGGGGTGGCCCAATGCGGGGAGTTGGCCGAGTGCGGCGGGGCAGGCTGGGTAGCGCCTTTTCGCCGTAGGGGTGCGGGTGCTTTGGCGAGTAACGGTTCGTTGTGGCTGGTCGCGCAGTTCCCCGCGCCCCTATCGGGGCTATGTACTACACCGGGTTCAGGCGCCACTGTTGGCAGGTGTTGCCCAACCAGCTCCACTGGCGTACGTCCGTGCCGTCCGTCGTTCCGCAGTTCGTCGCGTCGGCCACCTTGCCCGTTGCCTGGTTGACGATCCTGACGTAGCCGCCGTCTGTCGCCAGGAACCTGAACCGCTGACAGGTGTTGTTCAGCCACGACCACTGGCGTAGGTCGGCGCCATCGGCGGAGGAGCAGTTCTCGGTGTCGAGGACCTTGCCAGTGGCGGCGTTCACCAGGCGGTGGGTGTCGTCGCCCAGGTCCTCCAGGCGCCACTTCTGGTTGTTGCCGCCGCTGCACGTCCACTGCTGGACATTGGCGCCGTCGGCCGTCGAACCCCCGGTCACGTCCAGGCACTTACCGCTGTTGCGGTTGGTGAGGGTGTACGTCGTGGAGGCGGAGGCCGGTTCGCCCGACGGGCCGGTCATGCTCGCGCCGAGGCGTGCCGGTGTGCCGAGGTTCGGGGTGCCGTCGGAGTTCCAGGTGAACTTCTGGGCGCGGGTGGTGCGGCCGTTGTCGCAGCCCTCGGAGGCCGCGTCGTTGGCGTGGTAGACGATCCAGTTCTCGGTGCCGTCGGGTGAGGTGAAGAAGCCGTTGTGGCCGGGGCCGTAGACGCCCGCGGAGTCGTTGCGCTGGAAGACCGGCGTGGACTTCTTGGTCCAGGAGGACGCGGAGAGCGGGTTGGAGCCGGTGAGGGTGAGCTGGCCGAGCTTGTAGTCGGGGGTCCAGCAGCCGCTGGCCGAGTAGATGAGGTAGGTCCGGCCGCCTCGTTGCAGGATCTCCGGGCCCTCGTTCACCGAACCGCCGGACGTCTCCCAGGCGTTGGTGGGGGTGGAGATGGTGGAGAGGCCGGTGGCGAGGGTGTAGGGGTTGGACATGCGGGCGGCCACCAGGTTCTGGGTGCCTCCGCTCGCGCTGCCGAACAAGTACAGGCTGCCGTTGATCGTGGCGACCGTCGGGTCCAGCATCCAGGCGGAGTTGAGCTGGTTGCGGTAGGTGTACGGGCCCATGGGGTCGGATCCGGCGCTCTCCAGGACGTGAGTGCGTTGGGTCGGGTTGTAGTCGGAGACGTTCTGGCCGGCGACGTAGTACAGATACCAGCGGCCGTCGATGAAGTGGATCTCCGGCGCCCAGATGTTGCAGCAGCGGTTCGCCGCGTCGCCCTTCCACACCTCCACGCTGGGCGCCGTGGCGAGCCCGGCGAGGGTGGTGGACTTGCGCATGGTGATGACGTCGGTCCAACTCGTCGTCACCATGTAGTAGTTGCCGTTGTGGTACGAGATCCAGGGGTCGGCGCCCTTCTGCGCCTTGACCGGGTTGGTGAACGAGGCCGCGCTCGCGGAGGACTGTCCCAGTCCCAGCAGGAAGACCAGCGCGGCCAGCAGGGTCAGTAGGCGACGGGCCATCCGCTGCTCCAGTTCAGAAGGTTGATGCCGAGTTTGGGCGTGCCGTTGTCCTGGCCGTCGTAGTAGTGGTAGACGATCAGGTCCCCGTCGGCGTCGTTCATGATCGACTGCCCGCCGGGTCCGATGTACCGGCCGTGCGACTCGAGAACGGGTGTCCCGCCGTTGTTCATCATCGCCACGCCGTTCTTGTCGTAGTACGGCCCGGTGACGCTCGTGGCACGGCCGACCTTGACCTTGTACGTCGAACTGGTGCCGGCGCAGCAGGTGTCGTACGAGGCGAAGAGGTAGTAGTAGCTCCCGCGCTTGACGATGTACGGCGCCTCGACGGCTTTGGTCCCGGTCGGGCGGGAGGCGAGCGAGTACCGCGTGGTGTTGCTGGAGAGTTGCTTCCCGGTGGACGGGTTGATCTGGATCATCTTGATCCCGGTCCACCAACTGCCGAAGGACAGCCACCACTTGCCGTCGCTGTCGACAAAGAGGTTCGGGTCGATGGCGTTGTAGTCGCTGGACGAGCCGGAGGTGTAGACGGTCCCCTGGTCGGTCCAGCTGCCCGGCTGGCCCGTGCTGGAGGTGGCGAGCCCGATGGCCGAGGTGTTCGAGCCGAACATCGAGACGGAGTAGTACAGCAGGTACTTGCCGCCGTGGTACGAGATGTCCGGCGCCCAGGCCTCCGGCACGGAGGAGTACGTCGACCACCAACTCGGGCGGGAGGAGAAGGCGTCGGCGCCCGCACCGAAGGCGATGCGGTTGCCGGACGTCTTGCTCGCGATGCCGCCGCCGGTGGCGTACAGCAGGTACTGGCCGGACGAGGTGCGGATCATCGTCGGGTCGTGGGTGACGATGGAGCCGGTGACGGTACCGGGGTTGGGGTAGGCCGACGCGCTGGACGGGATGAGGGCCAGCAGGGCTGCGGCGGGGAGGGCGAGAAGAGCGGTTCTGGTGCGGCTCACGTGAACGCTCCTGTTCTGTATCTCGAACAACGATCGTCACTTCGGACGGAACGTAGAATCGAATCACTTGCGCGTCAATGACCCGCGCATGTCACAGGAGCCGACGCCCCACGGCTACCGAAGCTTCCATCAGGGCCTGAGTCGGTCGCCGAACGCCTCCGCTCCGACGATGCGAGAGGTGATGGGGACGTCACCCCAGAAGTCGAGTTCCAGGTCGGGCATCTCCGCCAGCTCACGTAGATCGAGCACCTCGGTGGGGCCGCCATCCACCAGGCCCAGCTCCAGCCTTTTGAGGCGGGGAAAGACCTGGCGCAGCAGACCCAGGTGTGTGTAGTCGCGCACGCCGGTGAATCTGAGGTAGTGGATCCGCGGGTTCGGGGCGAGGGAGATCAGGTCGGCGAGGGAGTCGATGCCCAGGACGACATCGGTGAGCCGGGGTGCGCGCAGAGCGGCGCGGAGGATTCCCGAGGCGTCCCGGTTGTAGCCCGAGACAGTCAGGGTCCGCAGGTCCGCCCAGTCCTCCAGGGTTTCGAGCCCTTCGGCGTAGTCGAACTCCACCGACAGTTCGCGGACGCTCGGTAGCGCGGGGATGTCCCGGAGGGCCGGGCAGCCCCGCGCTTCCAGTCGGTGCAGGTCCGGCCTGCTGCGGAGGAAGGCGAGGCTGTCGATCACGTCGTTGTGGTACAGGCCGAGCGAGACGAGGTGCCGCGTCGGCAGGTGAGCGGCCACTTCTGCCGCCTCGTACGAGCCGGTCAGCGTGAGCTCGGCGACCGACCCCAGCAGGTCCAGTCGTACGAGCTTCTCGGGCCGGTTGACGTTGAGTTGGGGCACGTGCATCCCGGCCAGCACCTCGTCGGCGTACTCCGCCAACGGACGCAGATCCCAGACCTTCGCCACCTCAGTGCGGACGGCCGGGTCGGGATGCGACGCGTACCCCTTGAGCTTCCGGTTCGCCTCGTCGCCGCGGATCAGGCCCAGGAGCCGGACCGTGTGGACGGTCAGGGGACCGTCCGCCTGCTCGGCGTCCGGCTGCACTCCCACGGCCCATTCGCCCAGGCTCGCGAGGTCCTCGGCCTGTCCCACGTGAGCGGGTGGCATCAGCGCGGCCACCCGGATTCGGACAGCCTCCATCAGCACCGGGTCCAACTGCCGCAGACTGACCGCACATCGGGCGGCCAGTACGTGCCGGTCGTACCGCTCAAAGTCGGCGGCGTCCCCGAGGTCGGTGATCTCCCTGATGAGACTCTCGGCGAACGGACGCGTGGTGTGCCCCACGGCCAGCACGATCACATCTCGCCAGGCCTCGTTGTCCACGTGCTTCAGCAGTTCGGGGACGTAGCCGCTCTCGTGGAACTCCTTGGCCGCCAGAAAGTCCTGGAACGTACGGTGGATGAACTGGATCGCGTCGTCCCCGCGTTCCTGGAGCAGTCCGCTGCGGTCCAGCAGAAAGCGCAGGATGCGCTCCGGGTTCCCCTGCTTCGCGACCTGGGGCATGTCCCGTACGGCCAGGTCGAGTTGCTGGACGGCCTGCTCATAGGTCATCTGCTGTTGCCCGGTCCGTACCAGCCAGATGGCGAGCCGCTGGAGCAGCGCGTGCTGGTCGTCGGAGTCCAGGGTGACGGGATCGGCGTGGCGAACGCCGCGACCCATGTCACGCCCGCCGAGGAGCATGGCGAGGGCGGCCCTGAAGAGCGACCAGCGGGTGGTGGGCAGCAGACCGCGACGGCGCCGGTGCAGTGCGCAGATCACGGCGCACAGCAGCGGAGTGCGGGCGAGGTCCCGCAGTGCGTTGTTCTGCTCCAGCTGGTGCAGCAGATCCTCTTCCAGGGAGGCGAGGAGCTGCTTCTCCTCGTCGCTTCGGCGGGTGTCGTAGAAGTGGTCGCATTCGAGGCGGGCAGCCTGGTGCCAGGCGCGCACGAAGGTGCGGATGTCGTCGTCGCTCATGGGCAGCAGCGTGAGTTCGACGAAGTGCTCTTCCTTGAGCCAGTCCTTGTCGACCGCGTTGGGGCGGACGGTCGCCAGGCACCTGGTGCGCGGGTAGCGGTCGAGGAGGGTGGAGAGCCAGCGCCGTGCCTCCTCGCGCTCCGCTGCGGGTACTTCGTCCAGGCCGTCCACCAGGAGCAGTCCCCGGCCCGCCTCCATGACGCGGCGGCACCAGCCGTCGGGCGGGTCGTCCGTGAGGGACCGGCCGGCGCAGAGCAGCTCGGCCACCGACGGGTACCCTCTGCCGCGCGCGTGCACCTCACGCAGCGGGATCACGAAGGGCACCAGCCCGTTCAGCTCGGTGAGCTCCGCGCCCAGGGTGTCGGCGGCGGCATGTGCCGCGAGCCACCACACCAGGGTGGTCTTGCCCGCCCCGGCTTCGCCGCGCAGCAGGGCACGGGGCCGGTTGGCCAGCAGGTTCTCGATGCGCTGAACGGCGTCCCGATCCGAGGCACCGGTCCATGAGTCACCGGACCACGGGTCACCGGACCACGGGTCCGGGACACCGGAACGCACGCCCTTCACGTACGGGGCGGCCTCGGCCCGCAGACTCAGGTAGGCGGTGTCGAGGTCCCAGCGGGACTCGCTCCTGCCGAGTTCCTCGATGCCGAAGATCTCCGTCTTGCGGTACTGGGAGCTGAGATCCTTCGCGTACTGGACCTCGAACCGCTCGTCCTGAGGGTGAACGTCGGTGATCTCCTCCAGCCTGATCCGTTCCCGGAGCGGCGGAAAGCGGTCCCGGTCCCGCCGCGCCACAGCCGTGATCGGTACCGCCTCGATCCTGAGGTGGTGCCGGTCCCGCGGCACCTGGGTCACCACACCGAGCAGCACCCGGCCGGCCAGGACCGGTGCGCCCGAAAGACCGCTCAGGGGAGACGTGGCGCGCCCTCGTTCGTCGGCCGCCGACTGGTCGAGTTCGCAGACCAGGATGTCTCTCATCCGTCCGGCCATCGGCAACACGGTCGCGCGGTACTGGTCGTACTCAAGATCCGTGCCCTGCTCCCCGTATCGCTGGATCTGGGGGAAGCCGACGATCTGGCAGTGCGGCAGCGGGTCACGGGTGCTGACGTCGCCGCACCTGAGGCGGCCCAGGGGCGCGGCGCGCTCCGCGCCGAGCACGTCCGCCGCCAGGGTCAGCACGGCCACGTCCAGTGTCTCGTCCACCCAGTCGACGAAGCACTGCACCGGCTTGCCCGACGAAGGGTGGATCACCTCGACGGACGAACTGCCCGCCACCACATGCCACGACGTGAGCACCTCCCGCCGGTCGAGCAGCACCCCGCTCCCCTGCCCACGACCCCACACCACGACCACCCGGTCCAGGGCGCTCCCCCCGATCACCGCGCGTCATCACCCCCGCCGAACCGCCCGACACTCCCCCTGCTCTCGTTCCGCACCTTCCACGGTTCCCCGGTCCGCGCGTCCAGCGCTTTGAGCGTGAGCGCCACTCGATGCGTCCGGGTCGTACCGCCGCCTCCATCGCCCCCGGCCTCCACCACCCAAGCCTTGACCTTGACGCCGCCCGTGATCTCCTTGCGCAGTTCGACGCTGAACTCCAGCTCGATGTCGCCCACTTCGAAGGCCACGTCGTGGCCGGACGAACGAGCCGCGGCAGTGATCAGTTCATCCCGCACCGCCTGCACGGCGTCGGCCAGTTCGATC
This sequence comes from Streptomyces sp. 4N124, assembly GCF_052245395.1. NCBI lineage: Bacteria > Bacillati > Actinomycetota > Actinomycetes > Kitasatosporales > Streptomycetaceae > Streptomyces > Streptomyces sp. 4N124. Next base: position 24,493 of record NZ_JBQQBS010000073.1, on the reverse strand, counting down.
CGATGGTCCGTCATGTGCCCAACGCTAGAGAGACCTTGACGTCCGCCGCCATCGGTTCACGCCAACCGCCCCGGCGTCCCGTCGCTCCGGGAGGGGTCCCGGTACGGCGGCAGTAGCCTCCAGCCCGTGATCCGAGCAGATGATGACGCCTGCGCCAGGAACCGCTCAGGCCGGGCCCTGACGTTGGCCGCGGCCGTGCTTCTCGTGTTCTGTGCGGCGAGCGCGTGCGACGCGAACGGGGGGAGTGAGGCGGACCGGGACCCGACCCCGACCGGTGCCGGGAAACCGTCGAGCACCGTGACCAGCGGTCCGCTCACCCTTGCCGAGCTTTCACGGCGTCCCTGCCGCGCGCTCGACGACGAGGACCTCCGTTCCGCCGAGCTGTTCATCTTCACCGAACCCGTCCAGCCGAACTACGACGCCAAGTCCTGCCAGTGGGGGGCGGGGGGCGGGCTGGTGTCGTTCACCCCGTCCGCGTCGACGGATGAGACGAAGGCCGCGAAGTACAGCCATCTGACCAGGAGGAGCATCAGCGGTCACCGGGCGCTGCTGGGCAGCGTCACGGATCACGGCAGAGAGATGTTCGTCCTGCACGTCTCCGTCGGCAAAAACCAGTCCTTCAGGCTCTCGGTCCTCCCCGGGGAAGAGGGCGCCCCGGGCCCGGACGGCCCCACGTTGGCCACCGATTTCGCGAAGGCGATCCTGGCGCACCTCCGGTGAGAGCCGTGCGCCGGGTCATGCCCGACGGTCCTCCCCTGGCGCGAAGTGACGCCCGAACATGACGAACGCGCCGCCACGGTCGTCGTAGGTGTTGGGCACCACCCGGTACTCCGCGCCGAGCAGATGCGCGAGATCCTCCGCGAACAGGAACGCTTCGATGAGCCCCTGGTCGCGGGCGCGCTCGGTGTCGGCGAACCACAGGCCGACGATCTCGCCGTCGCTCGTGCGCACCTTCGCGTAGTCGCCGTCGTCGCGCCGTGCCGGGGCCGGCCCGGGACGCTGCCCGGCGACCAGGTCGTCCTCGCCGACCGGCGCCGAGATGAGCACGCAGCCGTCGTTACCGGCGCTGGCCACCCGGGTCGTGCCGTCCGGGCAGGAGATGCCGACGACGTCGTTGATCCTCGCGCTGCCGAAGGAAGGGTCGCCGAATGCCGAACCGTGTTGGTTGAAGGGCGCGCTGAGGGCGGTCGGGTGCTGCGGGTCCCAGAGTTGGACTCCGCACTCGTCGTACTCGCGAAACGCCGCCGCGATCACCGTCCGCCCGCCCAACGGCACCGGTGCGAGCACATCGTAGGGAGTGTCCAGCTCGCCCCGCGCGGTGCGCTCGCCGGTCTCCAGGTCCCATACGTCGATGCAGCGGCGGAACGGGACCGCGAGCCGGGTGCCGTATGCGGTGAAGTCGCCGGGGCTGGGCGCCATGATCGAGAAGGGCCCTTGGTGCCAGCCGCTCCCGCCCGGCGCCCAGACCTCCAGCCCACCGCCGTACCGGGCGGCGGCGAAGCCCGCTGTGCCGTCGTCCAGGTGGACGCCGACCAGCCGGTGGACCTGATCGCCCACGTGGCCCTTGGGATGCGGCTGACGGAAGTCGAACAGCTGCCGCCCGCTCGCCGGGTCCAGCACCCTGACCGCTTTGGCGTCGGCGAGCACGATGAGGTGCGGCTCACCCGGGATGACCGCCAGCTCCGATGCGCCGGTGTCGAGGAGCCGGCGTGGTTCGTAGTCCGGCCGGCCCATCCGGAGCGGGTCCCACAGCGTGACGCCGTCGGAGCCGGCGCACGCCAGCGCCCAGCCGTCGGCGCCGAGGTCGACCGCGGCCAGGTCCGCCACATGGACGCTGTCGACGGTGACCGGTCCGGCGACGTGCGCACCGGTGCCGGCGTCCCACAGCAGTACGCCGCCGTCGGTGTCGCCGCTGGCCAGCAGGACGCCGTCGGCGGTCGGCAGGGTGGCCAGGCGGTACACGATCGAGCTGTGCCCGCGCAGTTCTTGCTCGCCGCCGGGGCGGGTCGTGCTGCTCGGCTCAGGGCGTCGCGGCGATTGCCGAGATGCCGACGAAGGCCGACGCCGCCGGAACGGGTTGGGTAGCTTCATGTCCGTTTCCTAGCAATGCGTCGACGGGACCGGTCCCGTCGAGGAAGCACGCCACCGGCACAGAAGCCGGCGGCCCGAGCGGTCGCTCGGGGCCGCCCGCAAGCTCACTTACCGGGGCACTCCTTCCAGGCCATGTGATAGGTCGTACTGATGTTGCCGTCGGTCGAGTCCATCGTCATGAAGCTGGAGCTGCCCGGTGTCGACGTCCCCGCGCTCACGCGCAGCTCCGTGTTGATGTTGAAGTTGCGCTCGACCCCGCAGGGCGACCAGACGATCTGGGCGTACTCCGTCTCGTCCGTGGCCTGCCAGTTGTCGTTGTAGAGGCCGCTGAAGGTGTGGGTCTTGGACGCCGTGTTCGACGAGCCCTGGAAGTAGTACGAGGCCTTCTGCATGCCGGTCGCGCCGCGCTGGAGCGAGGCGAAGCCCCGGTAGTCCGCGCTGGCGATGCCGTAGGTGAAGCCGCCGGGGACGTGGACGATCAGGTTGAGCTGGCAGTTCTTGCGGAACGCCGTGGGGTCGGCGTTGCCGCCGACCTTGGCGAGGTAGTCGCTGTAGGTGACGGTGAAGGCGGTGTTGTCCGGGGAGACGGCCACCGCGGCCGTGCCCAGCGGACAGCCCGAGCCGTTCACGGTGGCGATCTTGATGACGACCTTGTCCGTGGGCGGGTCGTCGAACGAGGAGGTCGGGGCGGCGTGCGCGGGCAGTGTGGCCGTGAGGAGAGCGGCCAGCGCGCCGCCGCTCAGCAGGAGTCCACGAGACATGGTCTCTCCAAAGGGTTGGGGGGTGGCTGTGCCTCCAACCTTCGTTGAGTTTTGAAGAAACTGTGAGGTTTCTGTGAAGGCGAGAGGCGTTCGCATCGTACGAGCCGCGCCCCCGGCCGTCATGGGCGAACTCCAGCCATTTACAACCCAGTTGAGCGAGCAGCCCGGGGACTGACCGGCTCGGCGACCTCCGTCGAGAGCTGGGACGGCTCCTACGGGTTCTCCCATGCCGCCGGTTCGGCGGCCAGCTCCTTCACCGCCACCGGCAGGGCGTCCGCCGCGATGTCCGCGATCGTGACGCCCTCCAGGATCCGGCGGACGTTGGCGCGCAGCGCGATCCACAGCGGCAGCAGCGGCTCGGCCGACCCGGCGTAGGACAGGCCGGTCGGGCGGACCCCGCGTACGGACACGATGGGGCCGTCGACGGCCCGGATCACATCGGCGACGGTGATCGCCGTCGCGTCCCGGGACAGCAGGTAGCCGCCGTTGCCGCCGCGCCGGCTGTCGACCAGCCCGGCGCGGCGGAGGTCGCCGAGGATGCCCTCCAGGAACTTGTGCGGGATGTCCTGGGCGGTGGCGATGGTCTCCGCCTTCACCGGGCCGTCGCCATGGCGCACGGCCAGCTCCAGTGCCGCCCGTACCGCGTAGTCCGCCCGTGCCGAGATCCTCATACGACCATTGTCACCGGTCCCGCCCGCCTCAGCGCAGCCGGATCACGTTCCAGGACAGCGGTTCCAGTACGGCGGTGAGGGTGCCGTCCGTGAGCGCCGTGCCCTCGATCAGGTGCGGGAGGACGCGTCCGGGGTCGTCGAGGGTGTTGCGGGCGTCCGGGTCGGCGTCCGCGAGCGCGCTGTGCTCGACGACCGACGTCAAGTCCAGACCGTTCAGGGTGACTTCGAGCGGCAGTGCTTCGGTGCGGCTGCGGTTCACCGCGAACACGGTGACCGAGCCGTCCTCGGCGCGTACGGCGGTGGCGTGCAGCAGGTCGGCCTCGCCGTGCTTCTTCGTCTCGTACCTCGGTGAGTCCACCCGTACGTCCAGGACCTGTCCGCGCCCATACTTCGACGCCTGCGCGAACGGGAAGAACGTCGTCTGCCGCCAGGCCGGGCCGCCCGGCTCGGTCATGATCGGCGCGATGACGTTGACGAGCTGGGCGAGGCAGGCGACGGTGACGCGGTCCGCGTGGCGGAGCAGGGCGATCAGGAGCGAACCGAAGACCACGGCGTCGGTGACGCTGTAGTTGTCCTCCAGGAGGCGGGGCGCCTCCGGCCAGTCGTCCTGCTCGAACGCCTTCGCCTGCGTCTCCCACTCCGGCAGGTACCAGACGTTCCACTCGTCGAAGGACAGGTTGATCCGCTTCTTCGACTTGAGCTGCGCCCCCACGTGGTCGGCGGTCGCGACGACGTTGTCGATGAAGGACTCCATGTCGACGGCGGAGGCGAGGAAGGAGTCGATGTCGCCGTTCTCGGGCCAGTAATAGGCGTGCAGGGAGACGTAGTCGACGAGGTCGTACGTCTCCTTGAGGACCGTCGCCTCCCACTCCGCGAAGGTCGGCATGGACTGGCTGGAGGAACCGCAGGCGACGAGTTCCACGGTGGGGTCCATCTGGCGCATGGCACGGGCCGTTTCGGCGGCGACACGGCCGTATTCCTCGGCCGTCTTGTGGCCCGTCTGCCAGGGGCCGTCCATCTCGTTGCCGAGGCACCAGAGCTTGATGCCGAAGGGGTCCTTGTCGCCGTGGGAGACGCGGAGCTCCGCGAGGGCGGTGCCGGACGTGTGGTTGGCGTATTCCTGGAGCTCCAGGGCTTCAGCCACGCCTCGGGTGCCGAGGTTGACCGCCATCATGGGTTCGGACTGGGGGCCGATCTTGCGGAGGAAGTCGATGTATTCGGAGAGGCCGAATCGGTTGGTCTCGGTGGAGTGCCAGGCGAGGTCGAGGCGGCGGGGGCGGGTTTCGGCGGGGCCGACCGAGTCTTCCCACTTGTAGCCCGATACGAAGTTTCCTCCGGGGTAGCGGATGGTTGTTACGCCGAGTTCGCGGACGAGGTTGAGGACGTCTTGGCGGAGGCCTGCGTCGTCGGCGGTGGGGTGGTCCGGTTCGAAGATGCCGGTGTATACGCAGCGGCCCAGGTGTTCCACGAAGGAGCCGAAGAGGCGGGGGTTTACCTGGCCGACGGTGAATGCGGGGTCCAGGGTGAAGCGGGCGGTTCGCATGGTTTCCTTTCGTCTGCGGGTTTGTGGGGGCTGGTCGCGCCCACGCGGCGGAGCCGCAAATTGATACAGCCCCGCGCCCCTAAAAAGCCTTGGGCCAGCCGTTCTTTGTCCAGATCAGCTTGTTCAGCCCTAGCTTGGGCGTGCCGCTGTCCTCTGCGTCGTAGTAGTGATACGCCAGCCAGTCCTTACCCCTGTCCCTGAACACCGACTGGCCTCCCGTGCCGATGTACCTGCCATGCCCCTCCAGGAGCAGGTCGCCGCCGCCCTCCAGCATGGGCTTGCCTGTGCTGTCGGCGTACGGTCCCGTGATCTTCGTAGCGCGGCCGACCTTGATCTTGTACGTCGAGTTCACGCCCGCGCAGCAGGTGTCGTAGGAGGCGAAGAGGTAGTAGTGGCGGCCGTGTTTGACGATGTACGGGCCCTCTACCGCGTAGGGCGTGTCCGGGCGGGTGGCCAGGTGGTGGACCGGGGTGTTCGCCTCCGCCTTGCCTGTGCTCTCGTCCAGCTCGATCATGCGGATGCCTGTCCAGTACGAGCCGAAGGACATCCAGAGTTTGCCGTCCGACCTGATCAGGGCGGGGTCGATGGCGTTCCAGTGGTCGGTTGTCTCGGAGGTGAAGGCCTTGCCGTGGTCGGTCCAGGTGCCCGGGAGGCCGGAGGGGGAGGTGGCGACGCCGATCGCGGAGTGGTTGGTGCCCCAGCTCGACACGGCGTAGTAGAGCCAGTAGCGGCCGGCGCGGTAGGAGATGTCGGGGGCCCAGGGGTCGCCGGTGTCGTTGTACTCGTACCACCAACTCGGGGGCTCGGCGAAGGCGTTGCCCGCGTCCGTCCAGTGGATGCGGTCCTTGGACACGCGGGCGCCGATCACGCCGCCGGTCGAATAGGCGACGTAACCGACCGACTTGAGGCGGATGACGGTCGGGTCGTGGATGATCTGCTGGCCGGTGATCGGCTGGGGGTCGGGGTAACTCTCCGCCGCCTGCGCCGTGTTGGGGAGGAAGGCCAGGAGAACCGCCGCCAGTACGGCCGTCACCGCTCTGTGCACTCTCACTGCCCCGCCAATCCCGTGTGGGCGACGCCCGCGACGATCTGCCGTTGGAAGAAGATGAAGACGACGATCAGGGGCAGGCCCGCCATGAGGCCGCCGGCCATGAGCTGGGCCCACTGGATGCCGTAGGAGTTCATGACGGTCGCGATGCCGTTGGGCATGGTCATCAGGTCGGGGTTGTTGGTCACCATGTACGGCCAGAGGAAGTTGTTCCAGGACGCGATGAAGGTGAAGATGCCGACCGCCGCCAGGGAGGGGCGGGCGAGGGGGACGACGATGGTGAAGAAGACGCGCCAGCGGCCCGCGCCGTCGATGAACGCGGCTTCCTCCAGCTCGCGCGGGATGCCCTGGAAGAACTTGTAGAGGATGTAGACCATCGCGGCGGGCGCGCACTGCGGCAGGATCATGCCCCAGTACGTGTCGACCATCCCCATCTGCTGGACCGTGGTGAAGAGGGGCACGCCGAGGACCGCGGGAGAGATCATCAGGCCCGCCATGACGACGGCCATGAGAACACCCTTGCCGCGGAACTCCGTGCGGGCGAAGCCGTATCCGGCGAGGGCGCTCACGAGCAGGACGACCGAGGTCACGCAGACGGAGACGACCAGGGAGTTCACGAACCAGTTGGTGATGTTGCCGGTCTCGAACAGGGCCGTCCACGCCTGGCCCGTCCAGTCCTTCGGGAGCCAGTGCGGGGGTACCTCGACGGCCTCGGTCTCCGACTTGAGGGAGGTGAACAGGCCCCAGGCGAACGGCGCGAGGAAGACGATGGAGACGGCCGTGCCGAGGAGGGTGAGGATGATCTGGCTGGGGGTCCACGCCTTGCGCGGCTTCATCGGTACGGCGGTCGTCATCGGGCCGCGCCCTCCTCACGGTTGCGCAGCAGCCACATCCGGGCGAGGGCGACGGCCGCGATGATCACGAAGAAGATGATGGAGATGGCGGAGGCGTAGCCCACGCGGTAGCTGGTGAAGCCCTCTTCGAGGGTGTACTGGACGAAGGTGCGGGTCGCGCCCTCGGGGCCGGGAGTGAAGTCCATCATCACGACGGCCTGGTCGAAGACCTGGAGCGAGGCCAGGATCTGGAGCGCGATGACGAGGCCGGTGATGTTGCGGAGCATGGGGAGCGTGATGTGGATCATGCGGTGCCACGCGTTCGCGCCGTCCAGCTTCGCCGCCTCGTAGAGGTGATCCGGGATCGACTGGAGCGCGGCCAAGTAGAGCAGGAAGCTGAAGCCGACCGTCCACCACAGGGTGGTGATGACGATGGCGAGCATGGCGTACGACTTGTCGGTCAGCCAGGGTGTCTCGATGCCGAAGACGTGGTTGATCATGCCGGTGCCGGGGTTGAACAGCCACTGCCACAGGTTGCCCGCGACGGTGGAGGGGAGGAGGAAGGGCGCGAAGAAGCACAGGCGCCACAGCCATGGGGCGCGTTCGATGTGGTGGGCGAGCATCGCGAGGAGGAAGGCGAGGACCGTGATGCAGGGCACGACCAGGAGCGTGAAGTACGCGCTGTGGCCGAGCGTGTCCCACATCAGGGGGTTCTGGAGGGCCTCCCGGTAGTTGTCGAGGCCGACGAAGTTCGCGCTGTCGCCGGAGATGTTGGCGTCGGTGAAGCTGAGGTAGACGCCGCGGAGAAGCGGCCAGATGACGAAGAGGGCGAAGAGGACCAGGAACGGGGCCACGAACCAGCCGCCGTGCTGGAAGCCCTGCTTGCGGCGGACGGTGGCGCTGTCGGCGGCGGTCTTCGCCCGCGCCGGTGCGATGACGGTCTGAGCGCTGGTGGTCATGCGACCGCACCTCCCTGCGCGGCGGTCCTGCCGTCCATGGGGTTCTTCGTCGCCAGCAGCCTGGTGAGCTCGCTCTTCATCCGGCGGGAGACGGCGTCCGGCTTGGCGGAGCCCGTCGTCGAGGACACGACGATCGGGCCGATGCGCTGGGCGAGGATGCCGGTGGAGCCCGCGAACCACACCTTGGGCTCGGTGGCCTGGTGGTCCATGGCGGAGACGTACTCGTTCTGCGGGGTCATCTTCTGGTACGCGGCTGTGGACAGGATCGGCCGGTAGGCGGGGATGTGACCGCCGAGCGCCCACTGCCGGGCGTCCTTGACGATGTAGGCGGCGAGTTCGTGGGCGGCCTCGTTGGCGGCGCCGCCGCGGCCGGACTGGTGCGGCAGGACGAAGGCGTGCGACTCGGCGTGGGTGGCCTGCTTGCCGAAGACGGGCGGCAGCGGGGTCGCGCCGTACTCGACTTTCGCGGTGTCGAAGACCGGTACCGACCAGTTGCCCTCCCAGACGAAGGGGGAGCCGTTGACGAACTGTTCGGCGCCCGCGCCACCTCCGAAGTTCGGGTTGGCGTATCCGTCGGTGATGTGCCGGCGCAGGAACTCCAGGACCTGAGTGGCCTTGTCGGTGTCGAAGGTGACCTCGGTGTTGGCGTCGTTGAACCAGGTGCCGCCGAGTTGGGTGTAGAAGGCGACGAAGAACCACCACTGGAAGTTCTGGTCGCTGTGCCAGAAGCCGAAGGTCTGCAGGCCCTTCTTCGTGGCCCCCTTGGCCTCCTTCAGCACGTCGAACCACTCGTCGGCGGAGGTGACCGGGACCATCCGGCCGTCGTCCCCGAGCAGCCCCGCCTGCTTCAGCACATCCCTGCGGTAGAAGCAGAGCTGGACGTGGATGTCGAGCGGGACGGCGTAGAGCTTGCCGTCGATGACACCGCGATTCCACAGCTGGGGGTTGAAGTCCCGCTGCCGTACGCCGTACTTGGCGAGCAGGTCGACGTCCCAGGCGTCCAGGAGGCGGCCGGGCGAGAACCCGGTGACCCGGCCCATGTGCATGACGCCGAGATCGGGTGCGCGGTTGCCCGCGGCCGCCATGGCGAGCTTGGTGTAGAAGGGGCTGCCCCACTGGAGGGTGGAGTCCTTCACGGCGATGTCCGGGTTGGCCTTACGGAAGGCGTCCAGCATCGCGATCATGTTGTAGCCGTCGCCGCCGCTGAAGAGGTTCCAGTAGCGCACCCGGGTGTCCGCGCCGGAGGCGAGCGCGTCGGCGCCCGTGCCGAGTGCGGCGAAGCCGAAGCTGCCCGCGACCGCCAATCCGCCTGCTGTGGCCAGAAGTTGCCTGCGATTCAGGCCGGGTTGTCCCATACGCCCTGCCCTCACTGTTCGATATTTCGAATTCTGCTCGTAACTTCGAACGGGACCGTAAAATGGAAGCGCTTGCACGTCAATGGGCCGCACAGGACTTTCGGTCGGCGCCGGTCGTTTCCCGTTGGACAACGGCCGGCCGATCGCATGACGTGGACAGTTCCGGGCGCGTAATCTCGGACCGGCTGCCGAACGGCGGTGAGAAGGGGGTCCGATGGGCATCGCGGGCGGCGCGCGCAACAGTGCGGGGCGGATCACCGCGGCGCTGCGGCGCGCGAGAACCAGCTCCGTGATGCGCGAACTCGCGGGCGGCCTCGGTGCCGCGGTCCGGGCCAGGCCACGCCCCCCGGCCGGGGTGCGCGACGTGTGCCGGGCGCTGTGCGAGGAGATGAGCGTCCGCCGCGGCGGACGGCCCCTCGAGCTGCGCTTCGAACGGTTCCCCGAAGAGATCGAAGTCACCGGTCTGTGCGTGGAGTTCCAGGACTTCGACCTGGTCATCGTGGAGGAGCGGGCCGAGGCGGTGCAGCAACTGGTCATCCTGGGCCATGAGTTGTGGCACCTGCACGCCGGGCACCGCCACCACCACGGCATCGGCACGGCCGCCGCCCATGCCCTGGCCGGGCCCCGGGGCTGGGACGACATCGCCCTCACGGTCGCGGCCCGCAACGGCTCCCGGCAGACGGACGAGGCGGAGGCGGACGACTTCGGGCACCGGCTGGCGGCGATGTTCCGGCCGTATCTGTCGGCGCAGGGCGGCAGGCCGTCCCTCGATCCGCTGGAGCGGTCCATGGGCTACCGCGGGCGCAGAGGCACGAAGCGGTGACGCACGTCTCCGCACCGGTGGGCGACAGCCTGGCGGCGGAAAACGTCCTCAGCGGGCTGTACATCTCCTTCTGGCTCCCGACCGCCGTGCTGACCGCCGCCCTGGCGATCAAACTGCCCAGCATCCTCAGGCTGTGGCGGGACCCGCTGCTGCGCGCCGTCGGCGGACTGCTGCTGTTCGCCTGCGCGGTGTTCGTCTTCGCGGCCCCGAGCACGATCGCCTGGACCAACCGGGTCACCGGCGTGCCGAACATCGCCGCGCCCTGGGTGTACTCCCTGCTCACCGCACTGTCCGCGTCCTGGCTGCTGCTGGTCGTGCACTGGCGCAACGGCCGCAGCGACCGCCGTGCGCAGACCCGGCGCGCGACCCGGTGGGTGGTGTCCGTCTACGCGGGTGTCGTCGTCGCGCTGTGGGTGCTGTTCGCGCTCGCCGACGTGCCCGTGGAGCGGCCCCGGGACCTGGACACGTACTACGCCACCACGCCGTTCATGCGCGAGGAGATCCTGCTCTACCTGATCGCGCACACTGTGGCCTGCTCGGTCACGGCCCGCCTCGTCTGGAACTGGATCCGCACCGACGGCCTGGACGGCTGGCTGCGCTGGGGACTGAGGTTCCTGGGGGTCGGCTATGCGACGAACCTGCTCTTCAGCGCCGCCAAGCTCACGGCCGTCGTCGCCCGGTGGACCGGCCACGACCTGGACTGGCTGAACACCAACGTCGCGCCGTCGGCCGCCTGTGTCGCCGCCACCCTGGTGGCGACCGGCTTCATCGTCCCGCACGCCGGCCAGTACCTCCAGGAACACTGGCTGGTGCGCCGCCGCCACCGCAGCCTGAAGCCCCTGGCCCGCCTGATGCGGACGGTCTCGGGCAGCCGCGAGCCCTTCGCCCTGCGCGCGACCCCCGAGATGCGCCTGATCCGCCGCGAGACCTTCATCCGCGATGCGCTTCTCCAGCTCTCCCGGCACCTCGACGAGAACCTGCGCGGACGGTCCTACGACGCGGCCCTCGCCCTCGGTTTCGAACCCGGCCGGGCGCAGTCCCTGGCCGCCGCCGTGACGATCCTGGACGCCATGGAGGCCGAGCGGCGCTCCCCGGACAGCGACGGCACGGCCACCCCCGACACCACGTACCTGCTGCAGGAGATCCAGGCCGTGTCCGAGGCTCTGCGCAAACCCGAGGAGATCAAGGCGGTGCGCGCCCGCGCGGCCGTCCCGGCAGAGAGCATGTCCGCGCATGAGTACAGCGTCTTCCCGGGGGACACCCCCCGGACCTCCGGCAGAAAAGCAGGTCGGCAAGGATGACCGCCGTGGACATCGCGAGGCAAGCTTGAGTGAACGCCCCTCCCCCGCCAGAGTCGCCGTAGTCCTGGGGGGATCCCACACAGGCATGCTCGCGGCCCGGGCCCTGGCCGGACTCGCCGACCGGGTCGTGGTCGTGGAACGCGACGAGTTGCCCGAGCAGTCCGCGCCCCGCAAGGGGCTGCCGCAGGCACGGCACGCCCACATGCTGTGGTCGGGCGGCGTCCGGGCGCTGGAGGAACTGGTGCCGGGCGTCACCGGTGCGCTCCGGAAAGCCGGGGCACGGCGGGCGCCGGTCACCACGGACATGGTCGCCTACTCAGCGCACGGCTGGTTCCGCCGCTGGCCGGAGTCCCACCACGTCATCCTGGCCGGGCGGGACCTCCTCGACGCGACGATCCGGGCCCAGGTCCGCACGGACGAGCGGATCGAGGTGCTCGGCGGCACGGAGGTGCTGGGGCTCCTGGGCGGCCCGGCGGCCGTCACCGGGGTCCGGGTGCGCGGGCGTGACGGCCGGGAACGCACCGTCGAGGCCGGCCTGGTCGTCGACGCCACCGGCCGGGGTTCCGGGGCGCCCCGCTGGCTGACGGCCCTCGGGCTGCCCGCACCGCAGCGGCGCGAGGTCGACCCCGGCCTGGCGTACGCCAGCCGGCTCTATCTCGCTCCCGAGCAGGCCCGCGGCGGCTTCCCCGTCATCAATGTGCAGCCCGACGCGCGGGACGGCGGCCCCGGCCGGGCGGGCTTCCTCCTGCCCATCGAGAACGGCCGCTGGATCGTCACCCTGAACGGCACCCGCGGCGGCGAACCCTCCCCCGCTGACGAGGACTTCGTCCGCTTCGCCCGCGAGGAACTGCGGCATCCGCTCATCGGCGACCTGCTCGCGCGGGCCGAGCCGCTGTCCGACGTGGCGTTCACCCGCACCACCGTCAATCGGCGCCACTTCTACGAGCGGATGCCGGCCTGGCCCGAGAACTTCCTGGTCCTCGGCGACGCGCTGGCCGCGTACAACCCGGTCTACGGCCACGGCCTCGCCGTCGGTGCCCAAAGTGCCCTGATCCTGCGCGATATGACACGCCGTCACGGATGGGCGGCACCCGGACTGTCCCGTCGTATCCAGAAGGCGGTGGCCCGGCCGGTCGGGGCTGCGTGGGATCTGGCGACGGGGCAGGACGTGTTCTATCCGGGGGCGACGGAGAACGGGCCGACAGTGCGGGACCGTGTGCTGACCGCGTATGTCAACCGGCTCATGTACACGGCCACGGGCAATGGACGGATCGCCCGCCGCGTGACCGACGTGACGTCGCTGGAGCGGCGGGCGGAGGTGTTGCTCGCTCCGTCGGTTCTGCTGGCGGCGGCGGTGGGGCCGTTGAAACCGCCCCTGAGCGAACCGCCGTTGACCGGGGACGAGTTGAAGCGGGCGGGCCTGCGATGAGGGCGCGAGCGACAGGCGTCAGCCGGCGAACGCCGGCTGTGCCAGCCCCTTTCCGGCCCCCGGCACCACCAGCAGCGAACCCGCCACCGGGTGCGGGGACTCCAGGCCCACCCGCGCCGTCGTGACGTACAGGTCGGTCAGGTCCGCACCCCCGAACGCGCAGGCCGTGACCCGCGGGGTCGGAAGGGTGATCACCCGGTCCAGCTCGCCGTCCGGCGTGTAGCGGCGTACCGCTCCGCCGTCCCACAGCGCCACCCACACACAGCCGTCGGCGTCGACGGTCAGGCCGTCGGGGAAGCCCGCGCCCTCCTCGATCTCGGCGAACCGGCGGCGCCCGGAGATCCGCCCCGCCTCATGGTCGAAGACGTCGACACAGCGGGTCGGCGAGTCGATGTAGTACATCCGGCGTCCGTCGGGGCTCCACCCGATGCCGTTGCTGACGGCCACGTCGTCGAGGACGGCCTCGACGGTTCCGTCACCGGAGACACGGGACAGGGTGCCGCCGCCCGGCGCCTCGTCGTACCGCATGGTGCCCGCCCAGAGCGAGCCGTCGGGCGCGACGGCGGCGTCGTTGGCGCGGCGGCCCGGGACGCGTTCGCGGTGCAGCCAGCGGAAGCCTCCGTCCGCGTCCAGAAGTCCCACTCCGTCCACGAGATTGAGGACGAGCCCGCCGCCGACGCGCGGCTTGGCGGCGCCCACGTGCTGGTCGGTGACACGGATGGACCGCCGGCCGGTCGCGGGATCGTACATGTGCACCCGCCCCCCAAGGATGTCGACCCAGATCAGCCGCCCTGCCGCCGTGTCCCAGGTCGGGCCCTCGCCGAGGGCCGCCTCGGCCCGTACCGCCACTTCGTACCTGTACGTCATCCCACGCTCCGGTGACCCAGCCGCTCGGACAGTTCGGCCGCGCCCTTGGCGGCCAGCTGCTCCAGCTCACCACGCCGCTCGTCGCTCCAGCGGATCATCGGCACGGAGATGGACAGCGCGGCGACGACCTGCCCGGTACGGTCCCGGACGGGCGCGGCGACGCAGGAGACGTCGGGGTTGGACTCCCGGCTCTCGACGGCGACGCCGCGCTCCCGGATCTCGTCCAGGGTCTCGCGCAGGGCGGCCGGGTCGGTGATGCTGTTCGGGGTCATCGCGACCAGCTCGGCGTCGTCCGGGATGCGCGCGGTGAGTTCCTTGTCGGGAAGGGAGGCCAGCAGCATCTTGCCGACGGAGGTGCAGTGCGCGGGCAGCCGGCGTCCGGCGGCGGAGACCATCCGCACGGCGTGCGTCGAGTCGACCTTGGCGATGTAGATGACGTCGGTGCCCTCGAGGATCGCCACATGCACGGTCTCGTCGCAGGTCTCGGCGACGGACCGGGCGACCTGCTGTCCCTCGGCGGCGAGGTCCAGCTGCTCGGCGTACCGGCTGCCGAGCTGGTACGGGCGCACGCCGAGCCGGTACCGTCCCGGCTGGCCCGGTACCTGGACGATGTACGACCGGGCGGCGAGCGTGGTGACCAGCTCGTGCACGGTGGTGCGCGGCAGCTGCAGCTTGCGCACGATGTCGGGGGCGGAGAGCGTGCCGTCCCCGTCGAGGAAGAGCTCGAGAATGTCGAGAGCCCGGGTCACGGCAGGTACGAGACGTCCCACGTCCGGCCCCCTCCCTTGGTATGTGTTCGAGATTTCAACAGGCGATCGGAATAACGAACACAGGCTACTCAAGGTCTGTTTGCCTGGGCAATGGGCAGGCACCCATCACCCCTGTACCTCCCCCAGCCTCCCCCGCAACCGCTGTGCCCGCAGCACCAGCTCCAGCTCGAAACGGCGGTCCGGGTCGTCGATCTCGTCGCCCCACAGTTCCCGGATCTGGCGGAGGCGGTAGCGGACGGTCTGGGGGTGGACGCCGAGGCGGGCGGCCACCTCGGGGGCTCCGCCGCGGGTCTCCAGCCAGGCCAGCAGGGTCTGGGCGAGACGGCGGCCGTGGGTGGGGCCGCAATGGGCGAGGGGGGCGAGGCAGCGCAGGGCGAGGTCGTCGAGGAGTTCCTCGGGCTGGAGGAGGACCAGCGCCTCGGTGTGCTCGGTGCAGTACAGGACGTCGCCGGCGGGGAGCAGACGGCGTTCCATCAGGCGTACGGCCGCCTCCGCCCAGCGCAGTGACTTCGCGGCGTCCGCCAGGGGGACCGGAGGGCCGATGGCGCCGGACCAGCCGGTCAGCGCGCGGTGCAGCAGTTCGGGGCGGCCGGCGGCGTCCGGTTCGGGGACGACCATGCGGGGCTGCTCGTACTCCATGTCGAGCAGGACGCCCTGGCCCACCGCGGGGGCGACCGCCTCCCGGGCGGGGCGCAGCAGTACGCCCACCGCGACCTTCTCCGGCAGCGGCCAGCCGATCCGGGCGGCCCGTTCGGTGAGCGCGTCGGCCGGGTCACCGCGGTGGTGCTCGGCGAGCAGGAGTTCCATCAGCCGGCGTTGCAGCCTCAGCCGTTCTCCGGCCTGCCGCGCCGCCGCCTCCGCATAGCCCCGTACCGACTGGTCGACCAGGCCGTCGAGGTACTCGTAGCCCGCGTCGACCAGCTCGTACATCGCCGGGGGCGGGATGTCCACGCGCTGGCCGATCTCGGCGAAGCGGCGCCAGGCCAGTCGTACGCCCATCCGGTAGATCGCCTGCAGCGAGTCCAGGCTGCGGCCGTTGAGGCCCTCGCCGCGGCCGAACTCCTGGAAGACGCCCGGCGGTACGGTCGGGCGGCCCTCCGCGGTCTCCAGGTGCTGGACGAAGACCTCGATCGCGCGGCGGATGCCGACCAGGGCCATCGGCTCGCCGGACTCGTCGAGGACGACCGGCAGATGGGGATACTCGCGGCGGATCTCGCGCAGGATCTCCTCGGCCAGGTCGGGCGCCTCGGACATGGCGATCGCGGCGAAGCGGCGGACCTGGAGGCGCGGGACGTCGAGCCAGGCCGAGCGGGTGGACAGTGCCGGAGAGCGGGCAGACACGGTCAGCTCCCCTGGCCGGCTTGCTCGTAGGTGATCAGGGGAGTGTTCGGTTGGTCGGGGGTCGCCTCCAGGAGCGCGACGATGCCGAGTGCGGCTCCTACGGCCAGTGCGGCGGCGGCCGCCACCGTGAGCGCTGCGGCGAGCAGTCTGGACATCTCGGGTCAGCCTTTCCGGACATTTCTAGACGCATCTGGACACATCTAGAGGTACTCGAAAGGTCGCCCTCACCCTTGCGCCGGCCCCGTCCGGCAAAGGTTCAGTCTTGACTTTCCATTGACACTCCGTCAAGGGTGCGCCTACGGTTCCCGGCGCAGACGGGTTCGCGCGCACTGTTCCCCCAGCACGTCCCAAGCCTTTGGAGTGCCAGGATGCGCCGTACTGCCTCACCTCTCTCGCTGATCCTGCTGGGCCTCGGCACGTTCCTGCTGGTGCTGGCGCCCCTGCTGGCCTGGTACGTGGAGCCGCGGGCCGCCGTGAATCCGATCGACATCGACCAGACCGCCGTCTACGAGGGCACGGGTTCCGTCTTCGACGTGGAGAAGGTCGAGACCGTCCCCGATCAGGCCATCACCATCACCCAGCGCGTCCGCGGCGACGTCGCCGAGAGCGAACGCAGCGGGCGGGCCGCGGTCTGGGACGTGACGACCACCGTCGACACGGACAAGTCCCTGCCGGCCGCCGATCCGCACGACGCGCTGGACTTCGTACCGCACCGCTGGGTCAGCGACCGCCGGACCAACCGGCCCGTGCACTGCTGCGGCGAGACGCCGTACATCGAGGGCGAGGCGTATCTGAAGTTCCCCTTCGACGTGCAGAAACGCGACTACCAGTGGTGGGACAACACCGGCGGGCGCACGGTCACGCTGCGGTACCGGGGCGAGAAGAAGATCCAGGGGTACGAGGGTTATCGGTTCACCGGAACCGTTCCGGCCACCAAGACCGGAACGCGACTCGTGCCCGGCGCCATCATCGACCAGCCCGAGCGCTCCCAGGTCTTCGCCGAGGAGTGGTACGCCAACCACGGCATCGAGCTGGTCGTCGACCAGGCCACCGGCCGGGTGCTCTACGCCCAGACCGGCCCGCGCCGGACGCTGCGCGCGCCGGGCGGGAACGAGGACGCGGCGGTACTCCTGGACAGCCCGAAGATCGCGTTCACGGACGAGACACAGGAGTTCGCGGTCGAGCGGGCCAAGGAGGACAGCGGGCAGCTGCGCCTCGTGGGGCGGACCCTGCCGGTGGGGGCGGCCGTGGCCGGATTCGTACTCGCGGCGGTGGGTGCCGTTCTGGTGATACGTGGGCGGAAAAGTCCGGAAAACACCGAGGAATCCGAACAATACCCACCGACCCTCACGATGTGATGTGGCGTCAGCTCCACAAAGCCCGGAAATTGTCACGCCGGTGAGTAGCAGCTTCGAACCACTGGGCGAAAACTGTCCACCCCCACAACTGAACACAGTGCGCCCACACCCTGTTCACAGGACAGCCCGCCCCATTCACAGGAGGAGTCCACGCCCTCACAGGCGAAAATCCACCTCACCCCCACAAGCACCACCCCCACCCCATGTGCCACTCCCCCCACTGAGTTCCGCACCCTGAGACGAGTTGGAGCACCGATGCCCCAGCACGTGCCTTCCCGGCTGCGCGCCGCACTCCCCCGGGCGCCGCAGCACCCCCCGGCGCTCCCCCCACCTCCGCGCCGAATCGTTTTCCTCGCCCATCGGGACCTGGGCAATCCTGCCGCCGGCGGTTCCGAGCTGCTCGTCGACCGGCTCGCCGACGGACTGACCCGCCTGGGCCACCAGGTGACCCTGCTGTGCGGCGGCCCGGCCGCCTTCCGTGACTACCGGGTCGTGTCGGCCGGCGGTGAGTACGGCCATTTCCTGCGCGCCCGTTCCGCCTTCACCCGGCAGGTCGGCGACTGCGATCTGCTGGTCGAGGTGTGCAACGGCATGCCGTACTTCGCGCCGATGTGGCATCGCGGACCGACGATGTGCCTGGTCAACCATGTCCACACGGATCTCTGGAAGATGCGGTTCGGCGGCGGGCCACTGGCGCCGGCTGCCCGGATCGGGCGAAGACTCGAACACTGGGCGCTGACCGGTGCGCAGCACCGGAGTCTGATGGTCGCCGTCTCCCCCTCGACGGCCCACGCCCTGCGTGCGATCGGCGTCGAACGGGACCGGATCCGTGTCGTCCACAACGGGGTCGAGGACCCCGGCCCACGCGCCGACCGCTCGCCCGAGCCGCTGTTCGTGGCGGTGGGGCGGCTCGTCGAGTACAAGCGGATCGATCTGCTGCTGCGGCTGTGGGAGCGGGTGCGGCCGGTGACGGGTGGGCGGCTGGTGATCGTCGGCGACGGGCCCGAACGCGGGCGGCTGGAGCGACTCGCCGGTGCGGGCGTGGAGTTCACCGGGCATGTCAGCGAGGCCGAGAAGCACCGGCTGCTGTGTGCGGCGTGGCTGCTCGTGCATCCCTCCGCGGTGGAGGGGTGGGGGCTGGTCGTCACGGAAGCGGCGGCGCGGGAGACGCCGACGGTCGCCTTTGATGTGCCGGGGCTTCGTGACTCCGTCGTGGACGGGGAGACGGGGGTTCTCGCGCATGGGGAGTCCTCGTTCGCGGCGGCATGGTGCACGCTTGCGCTCTCGGAGCATCGGCGGGAGCTGATGGGGAAGGCGGCGCGGGACCGGGCGGCACGGTATCGCTGGGATCGGACGGTTCGGCAGTTCCGTGCGGTTGCCGCTGAGGCGGTGCGGGGCTGGGCGCCGTGACTGGGCTGCGGGTTCGTCGTGGCTGGTCGCGCAGTTCCCCGCGCCCCTACCGGGGCGCCCCACAGGGCCAGCGTCCAAAAGATCCCTCGCTTCGGCGGTCCCTCACCCTCTTCCGTGCCTTTCTCCACGAGCAGGACGACCCCGACGCCTGCTACTCGCTGCTTGCCCGGGATGCCGTCGATCAGGTCGAGGCCTACGGCGGTCCTGTCGTCGGGCGTACCGTCGTCGACGTCGGTGGGGGCAGCGGGTACTTCACCGAGGAGTTCCGCAGACGTGGCGCCCGTGCGCACCTCTTCGAGCCCGACGTGCGTGAGCTGGGTGAGAAACCGCCTGATGGGGCCGTGGTGGCGGACGGTTATCTGCTGCCGTTGTACGACGGCGTCGCGGATGTGGCTTTCTCGTCCAATGTGCTTGAGCATGTGGCCGATCCGCAGACGTTCCTGAGTGAGCTGGTGCGCGTGACTCGGCCCGGTGGGCTGATCTACGTGTCGTTCACCAACTGGCTGTCCCCGTGGGGCGGTCATGAGTGGGCGCCCTGGCACTACTTCGGTGCGGAGTGGGCCCGGGCCCGCTATCGGCGCCGTACGGGGAAGCCCGCGAAGCACACCCTCGGCGAGAACCTGTTCGCCGTGCACATCGGCCCGACCCTGCGGCAGGTGCGTGCCCGGGACGACGTCATGGTCGTCTCGGCGCGTTCCCGCTACTGGCCGTTCCTCGCGGAGACCGTCGTCAAGGCGCCGGGCATCCGTGAGGTGGCCACCTGGAATCTCCTCCTCGTCCTCCGGCGGTGTCCTCCATGACGACCACGGTCCAGGCTCCTCCTCCGGCAGCCGTCCCCACCACCACGACCACGTCGGGCCCGCCGCACGGCCCCCGGTCGCGGCGCTGGCTGCTGGGATTCTGGGCCGTGGTCTTCGTGCTGCTGCTCGCGGTGCACCCCGGGCGGCAGACCTTCGACACGAAGCTGGGCGTGACCGTCGACCCCGGTCAATTCCTCGCCGATCTGGGCCAGTTGTGGCACGACCGGGGTTCCTTCGGCGGGATATCGGACCAGTACGTCGGCTACCTGTGGCCGATGCTGCCGTACTACTGGCTGTGCGATCTGGTGCGGTTGCCGGTGTGGCTGGCCGAGCGGCTGTGGCTGTCGCTGATCGTGTCCGTCGCCTTCTGGGGTGCGCTGCGGCTGGCCGAGCGGCTGGGGATCGGCAGCGGCGGGTCCCGGCTGGTCGGGGCGGTGGCGTATGCGCTGTGGCCGACCTTCACGATCGTCGTCGGATCCACGTCGGCGGCGGCCCTGCCCGGTGCCTTCCTGCCGTGGGTGCTGCTGCCACTGACGAACGAGCGGTACGCCGCACGGGTCGCCGCCCTCCGCTCGGCGCTGATCGTGCCGTTCATGGGCGGGGTCAACGCGGCGGCGACGCTGGCGTCCCTGCTGCCCGTGGGTCTCTACCTTCTGTCCCGCCCACCGGGACCACGGCAGCGCAAGCTGATCGCCTGGTGGGTGCCCGGCGTGATCCTGGCGACCGCCTGGTGGTGGATCCCGCTGCTGCTGCTCGGCTTCTACGGCGAGAACTTCCTTCCGTACGTGGAGACTTCGCAGACCACGACGGACACGATGGCGGCGACGGAGGCCCTGCGCGGCGCCGGGAACTGGGTCGCCTATCTGCACTTCGGTGAGGCCTGGCTGCCCGCCGGGTGGACCGTCGTGTCCTCGGTCGTCGTGATCGTCTGCTCGACGCTGGCGGCAGGACTCGGCCTCGCGGGACTGGCCCGGCGTGATCTGCCGGAGCGGCGCTGGCTGGTGCTGACCGTGCTGACGGTGGTGCTGGTCGTGCTCGCCGGGTACGGCGGGGCGTTCGGGGCGCCGTTCCACGGGGTGGTGCAGGACTGGCTGAACGGCGGTCTGGCCCCCTTCCGCAACATCTACAAGTTCCTGCCGGGCCTCGCCCTCGCGCTCGTCCTGGGCCTGGCGCATCTGGTGGGCGTGGCCGCCGAGCAGCGCGGCGCCCGCCCGGTCCGGGGCCGTCGTCTCGCGCCGCTGATCGCGGCGGTGCTGGTGCTGCCGGGGCTGATGTGGCCGTATCTCAACGGGTCGATCCTGAACCCGGGTTCCTTCCAGGAGATCCCCAAGTACTGGACGGCGACGGCGGATTGGCTGGAGGAGTACTCGCCGGATTCGCGTGCCCTGGTGGTCCCGGCGACCGCGCACGGCATCTACACCTGGGGCTCGACGATCGACCAACCGTTGGACGTGGTGGCCGAGTCGCGGTGGGCGCAGCGGGATTACGTCCCGATGGGGACTCCCGGCAACCGGCGTGCGATGGACGCCGTGGAGCAGGCGCTGATGTCGGGCGGTGAAGTCCCGGGGCTGGCCGACTACTTGAGCCGGGCCGGCATCCATTACGTCGTCGTCCGCAACGACCTCGATCCCGACCAGATCGGCTACGTACCGACCACGACGGTCAAGCGCACCCTGGAACAGTCCGGGTATGAGCGGGTGAAGGGCCTGGGTCCGGTCATGACGGGCGGCCGGATCGCCGAGGGCACCCCGCTGGAGATCGAGGGCATCTATCCGAGGCAGCGGGCGGTGGAGATCTACCAGCCGCCGGGGGACGAGGGCGTGCCGCGTCCCGGGCAGGCTTCCCTGCTGCCGGTGTCCGACACAGCTGTGGTGTCCGGCGGCCCCGAGTCGCTGCTGCCGCTTGCTTCCGAACTCCGGGGCCGGGCAACGGTGTTGACCGGGGACAACCATCCTGGGCTCGGCACGCCACCCGTGCAGGTGGTGGGCGACGGACTGCGCCGCGCGGACACACGGTTCGGGCTGGTCAACGCCAACACGTCGTACACGTACACCCGCGACGAACGCAACGCGCCGGACGCCGCCCAGGACGCCGGCGAGAAACCCCACCAGATCCTGCCCACCGAGGGCCTCGGCCATCAGACGGTCGCCGAACTGCGCGGCGCCCGCTCGGTCACGGCCTCCTCGTACGGCAACTGGCTCTTCCACCTCCCGCAGTACGACCCGGTGAACGCCTTCGACGGCAACCCGGACACCGCCTGGGCGGAGGGCGCGGCGGGCTCGGCTGACGGGCAGTGGCTGCGGATCGGGTTCAGCGAGGCGTACGACATGCCGTCGTCGTTCAGGGTTTCGCCGTTGCCGCAGGAGAGTGTGCGGTCGGCGGCGACGCGGGTGCGGGTGGAGACGCAGAAGGGGGTGCGGACCAGCGTCCTGCGCCCGGACGGGACGGTGCAGAGCATCAAGGCGCCCGCGGGTGAGACCAGTTGGATGCGGCTGACGATCGTCGACTCGGTGGCGCGGCACACGGGTCTGACGGGCGCGGGCTTCTCCGAGATCTCGCTGCCGGACGTGCAGGTCACGCGCATGCTGCGGCTGCCGACGGACGCGCAGGACGCCGGTGCCACCGCGGAGATCGTCTCCCTGCATCGCACCGCCGACCCGACCGGTCTCTCGGCGACGGGCACGGAGGCGGGCCTGCATCGCCGCTTCTCCACGGGCACGGCAGGGACGTACGAGGTGACGGCGAGCGCGGTGCCGGTGCCGGGCGCGGAACTCGACCAGCTGCTGTACGACGTCGCCCCCGACCAGCAGAGCCGCATCGTCGCCACCGCCGACTCCACGGCACGACTCGGCGCGGGCCTGGCGGCACGCAATCTCACCGACGGCGACCTGACCACGGCCTGGATCGCGGGCGACCGCCCCACCATCCACCTCCGCTGGGACGGCGAACAGCCCGTCGGCGAACTGGTCCTGGCCCCCGCGGGCGGCCTCTCCACCCGCCCCACCGAGGTGCAGATCAGCTCCCCGAACGGCGCCGCCCTCGCGGGCGTCGACGAGAACGGCTGGGTCCGCTTCCCGCCGATCACCACGGACCGCCTGGACATCACGGTCACGGCGACGGCTCCGCTGACCCTCCACAACCCGGTCGTCGACGAGGACCTGCGACTGCCGGTGGGCCTCACGGAGGCGTACATCCCGGCCCTCGACCGCTACCGCACGCCCCAGCCGGCGGCCACGCGCGCCTTCTCGCTGCCGTGCGGGCAGGGGCCGGTGATGGCGGTGGACGGGGAGTTGTACGAGACGAGTGTGCGGGGGACGGTACGGGACCTGACCGAACGGCGGCCTGTACAGGTGACGCTCTGTCAGGAGGGTCGTGCGAACACCGAGTTGGACCTGACCTCCGGCCCGCACCGGGTCGAGGGCGGGGACGCCGGGCCGCTCGCGCTCACCGATGTCACCCTGACGCGCGGCGGGGCGCTCGCCGAGCCCACGTCCGCGGACCGCAACCTGCAGATACGTGACTGGCTCGGCGACCAGCGCCAGGTGACGGTCGGGTCGGGCGCGGCCACGTACCTGACGACGTACGAGAACTACAACGACGGCTGGAAAGCCACCCTGAACGGGGATGAGTTGTCCCCGGTCCGCCTCGACGGCTGGCAGCAGGGCTGGCGTATCCCGGCCGGGGCCGGCGGCACGGTCAAGCTGTCGTACGAACCCGCGACGACGTACGACGGCGCGCTGATCGGCGGGGGCGTCGCGGTGGCGGCCCTGGTGGGGCTGGTGCTGTGGCGCCGGCGCTCCCCGAACCCCGACGACCCGCAGCCGGTGCCCCCGCCGCCGGGCCTGTGGCTCGGGACGGTGGCGCTGACGCTGGTGGGCGCTGTGATCGCCGGGTGGTTCGCGCTGCTGGTACCGGCGCTGGCGCTACTCGCTTACCGGCGGCACGCGCTGCTCGTACCGATCGCGTTCGTAGCGCTCACGGGGGCGGGGATCGCGGCGGCGGTGGGGGCCGGGGAGCCGGTGGGCGCGGAGGAGGGGGCCTTCGGTCCGGCGGCTCAACTCCTGGCGCTGATCGGGTTGTTCGCGGGGTTGGTGAGCGTGCGGGAGCGGGACTCGACGGCGGTGCCGCCACCGGTCGGAGGACCGCCCGCCTCGGAAGCACCGACGCAGCAGTTGCCGCAACGGCAGCGGGGCGCGACCCCTCTCGGAGCCGAGCCCTCGCCGCCTGCCCGCCCGGACTCCGGCCCGACCGTCTCGGCGCGGGGTCCCGGCGGCCCGGCGCCCGATCCGCCCACCGTGCGCCGCTCGTTCCGCAAACCGAGGCTCAGGGCCACACCCCAGGCCGACCTGAGGGGGGACGGCGCATGACCACGCTGGAGCACCGCGCAGAAGGCCCCGTACGGCCTCCCGAGCGCATCCCGTTCCCGGTGGTCGACGAGATCGCCCGCCACTGCCTCCAGGAGGAGGAGCCGGAAACGGTCCACATCGAGGTCCACCTCCCGGGCCACCTGGACCGCGACCGTCTGCGGTCCGCCTTCAACGAGGCCCTCCACCGCCACCCCCGCATCCTCATGCGAGAGGCGGCGGGGCGGTGGTACCGGCGACGGTACGAGTGGGAACTGACGGCGGACCCGGATGTGGAGGTGGTGACATTTCTGCCGGCGGGTCGGGATGCGCTACGGGAAGCGCGGACGCGTGCGCTGGTGGAGGCCCCGCCGCTGACGGCTTCCCCGCCGATACGGCTGGAGGTGGTGGAGGGGGCGGGACCGGTGGAGGGGAGCGAGGCGACGGATGCGGTGGGCGAGCCGGCTGCGGGCAGCGGTGCGGGCCGGGGTGGCGCCCACACGACCGCCGCCGCTGCGGGCAGTCGTGCCGCTGGGGCGGCACGGGTGGGCGCAGCGGCACCCGGCCAGCACCGGCCAGCGCCCCCACCCCCCAGCAGCAACGCCAGTCACAGCAAAGGCACCGTCCTCTTCCTCACCATCAACCACACCGCCCTCGACGGCCCCGCCTGCCTCCGCGTCCTAGCCACCGCCGCAGAGCTGTACAGCGGCCAGGACAACTCCCCCGCAGCCTCACCCATCCGCGCGCCCCAACCCCCATCCCATCCCGGAGAAACTCCCTCCAACTGGTC
>NZ_JBQQBS010000072.1:0-49783 GCF_052245395.1 Streptomyces sp. 4N124 | reverse complement strand
CGGCGTCGCCCCACTCCGCGGCGGCCGGGACCCGTGGGGCGGTTCGCCTCGCCGGCGCGGACGGGTGGGAGTTCCTGGGTCGAGTCCTCGGATCCGGGCAGCGGCGCCGGCATCGGCACGGTCTCGTAGCCGCCGGTTCTCGGCGGCAGGTCCTTGAGCAGTTCGGCGAGGGCGTCGGTGCGGCGGGGGCGCACGACGCGTACCGGTTCCAGAGGTGGCCGGTCGTCGTGCGGCTGCCGGGGTTCGGACGGTGTCGGCACCGCTCTTCTCCTTCCGTCCCGTGCGCTGGGGTCCGGGCGGTCCCCGTGGAGTGATACGTGGCAACCGCACCGGGAGTTCAGCGGGACTCCGCGAAGGGGCACACGGGCGGACGAGGCGTTCCATCCACCGCATTGCCTTCTCAGCCGATGGTGACGACATGCGCCCAGGGCGGTGGGGCTTGCGGGGTGTAGTCGGGATTCTTCTCGTTCGCGGCGTGGGCGGGGCGGGGGAAGAGACCGACGATCGCGCGGCAGGGGGGCTGCACGGAGGGCCACGGCGTCTGACCGTCCGTCAGGGCGACGATGACGTCCGGACGGTGTCGCGAGCGGAGCGCCCGGGCGAAACCGGAGCGCAGATCGGTTCCGCCGCCGCCGACCAGGGCGATGTTCTCAGCGCGGCAGAGCGGGACGGCGACCCCGGCCGCAGCGTCGCAGGAGATCACCGAGACCAGGTCGCGCCGCCCGCCCACCGCCCGCGAGATCGCCGCCACCTCCAGCAGCGCGCTGCCCAGCTCGGCGTCGCTCACCGACCCGGAGGTGTCGATCACGACGCAGACCCGGGGCGGGGTGCGGCGCAGGCTGGGCAGCAGCACCCCGGGGACGCTGGCCGACCGCCGGGACGGACGACGGTAGCTGTGGTTCTCGCCCACCCCGGGCGCACCCGCCGCCGAACGGATCGCCGCCCCCAGCAACTGCCGCCAGGGCTGCGGCGGATGGAACGCCTCGTCCGCCCATCGCCGCCACCCGTCCGGCGCTTCGCCCGGCCGGCCCTTGATCCCCTCCGCGACCCGGAAGCGGACCGCGTCCCGCTGCTGCCTGCTCAGTCCGTGCGCCCCGTCAGGCCCCAGCTCCCACGGCCGGTGCTTCCCGTCGGCACCACTGCCGCAGTCCAGCCATGCCAGGTCCGCGGCGAGCCCGGTCATCGACGCCGTCCGCAGGTACTCCTCCATCAGCAGTCCGTCGGGCAGCCGCAGCAGCGACGGCAGCACCGCACCGGCAGGCAGGGGCAGACCGTCACCGTAGATGTCGTCGTTGATCTCGAAGTCGGCGGCGATGTTCCGCCGCAGCCTCTCCCAGCCTTCGTCCGGGGGAACCCCCGTCCCGCTGCGCTCGCCCGGCCCGTGCTCCTCGTGCTGCCGCGCATATCGCTCGCCCCGTCCGTGGTGGTCCCGGAGCAGGTGGGAGACCTCGTGCACCCAGACGCCCGCCAGTTCCTCCAGCGGGGTCCGCGCCACGAAGCCGGACGAGACGTAACAGCGCCAGTGCACGTCCACCGCCATCGTCGGCACGGACCGGTCCTCCACCACGTACAGCGCGAAGAGCGCGGCGGCGAGGTAGGGGCGGACCTTCACCGCGTGGAGCCTGGCCGCCAGCAACTTCTCCATGTCCAGCGGCAGTCCGTGCCCACCGGCCGGCACGCCCGCTCCGGCCGACGGCTTCGGCACGGTGGCCCGCACCGGGCGCGGCGGCGGAGGCGGGGACATCGGGCGCGGCAGCGGGGCCCTCACTCCCCCGGTCATCGGCGCACCCCCTGTTCACGGCCGGCCGTGATCCGCTCCACCGACCGGTCCGCGCGCTCGGCGAGACCGATGACGCCGGCCAGCCGCTCCACGGCCTGAGGCACCTCCCAGTCGTCGCGCCGTAGCCCGGCCAGCGTCTTCGCCGGCGCGACCAGCAGGTCGGCAGCGCCGGTCTCCAACGCGCGGACCAGCACCGCCCAGCCCGCCTCCCAACGCTCCCGCCGGGGCCGCGCCCCGACGGCGGCCACCACCGCCTCCAGCGCCGCCTGACGCAGATCTCCCCGCACCGGCAGCTCGGCGGAGGCCGGATCGGCCAGCAGTGACTCCGGGTCCGGCAGGTCCATCCGGTCCAGATGGGCGAGGAGTTCGAGCCCCGGCCCGTCCCCCACCGCACCCCGCACCAGCAGCGCGAGCACCTCCCGGGACACGGAGGCGGCCGTGCCGAAGGCCAACAGGGTCAGCGCGGCCTCCCAGCTCCTGGGCGAAGGCCAGGCGCCGCCACGCCGCGTCTCGGTGTTCGGCAGCCGATGGATCAGCGTGGGCCTGGCTTCCAGGAAGCCGCAGACCGCGCGCCGGGCGAAAGCCACCGCCTCCGGCAGCCGCTGAGGTACCAGCCGGGGCAGTTCGGCCCGGGGCCAGACCCCGCCCAGCCCGCGCACCACCACCTCCCGGTCGTGCACCCAGTTCAGATGAACGAACCGATTGGCCAGTGGCGGGCTCAGCTCCCACCCGTCCGCCGCCGACGCGCGCGGATTGGCGGCGGCCACGATCCGCACCCCGGGCGGCAGTTGCAGCGCACCGACCCTCCGCTCCAGGACGACCCGGAGCAGTGCGGCCTGGACGGCCGGGGTGGCGGTGGAGAGTTCGTCCAGGAACAGCAGCCCCCGTCCGGCCCGCACGAGGTCCACGGCCCACTGCGGCGGCGCCATCGGCACCCCCCGCACCGCCGGGTCGTCGCCCACGATGGGCAGCCCGGAGAAGTCGGACGGCTCGTGAACACTGGCGATCACGGTCGTCAGCGGCAGGTCGAGAGATGTGGCGAGCTGGGTGAGGGCCGCGGTCTTGCCGATGCCCGGCTCGCCCCAGAGCAGCACGGGCAGGTCGGCCGCGACGGCCAGGGTGAGCGCTTCGAGCTGCTCGTCGGGGCGCGGTTCGGTGGTGGTCGTCCGCAGCAGGCTCAGGAGGTCGTCGGCCAGGGCGAGGTGGGTGCCGGTTGCGGAGGCGCGGGCGCGGTCGGGTGCGGACGTGCCGGCGGCCGGAACGGGGGCGGGCAGGACGGTGCTGAAGGTCATGGGCATCACCTGGGGTGGGTCGGGGGACGGGACGGCCCGTCCGGGATGTCGTGGGCGTGCGGCGCTGAATGCGCAGTGCGGGAAAGGGAGTTCGGTGAGGGCGGCCGGTCAGCAGGTCAGGCCGGTGCGGGGCCGGAATCGGCTGCTCCGCTTGCTGCGCAGTGCGGGCGGGGTACGGCGGTCGAGCCGGGGACGGTGGCCCGCGTGCCGCACGTCCGGGGCGGTCTCTTCCCCGACGGCGCCCGCACCGGCCAGCCCCGAGCGGAAGAGCCCGTGGTCGATGCGGCGGGCCGCGGCCGACTCCAGTGCCTCCCGGAGCGGTCCGTCGCGCAGGATCGCACCGGGACCGAGCAGCCCCTCGACCACGGCCAGTGCCCCGGCGACGTCACCGTGGCCGAGCCGCTCCCGGACCGCGGGCAGTGCCTCCGGGTTGCGGTGCACCGCGTCGATCGCCCGCAGGCAGGGCAGAGCCGGTCCGCCGAGGGCCACCAGCAGCTCCTCCCGGCGCAATTGAGCCGGGTCGTGATCGATCGCCGTCAGCACCCCGTCCCGCAGCGCGATCCGGTGGACCTCGCCCCGGCACCGCACCCGGTGCGGATCGCGGGGGTCGGGTCCCGGTGCCGGGCCTGGCACCGTCACCGAGCCGGACGCCTCCAGTGCCGAGGCGACGAGCGGGTGCAGCCGCTCGGCCCTGACCAGCCCGGCCCGCAGCAGTTCCAGATCCGGAAGGACCCGGGCCGCGACCTCCGGCAGCACCGGAAGCGCCGCGACGTCCTGCGGCGTCACCGCCTCATGGAGCGGCCGGAGCGTCGGGGCATGGCTTTCGTCGGGGGCGACGAGTTCGAGCACGGCGTGTCTGCGCGCACCGAGCCGCACGGTGAAGGCCCCGCGTGGGAGTCCTTCGGCCCGCAACAGCGACTCCGCCTCGGCAGCCCAGCCGGCCACCGCCCACGGGCCTTCGCCCGCATCGCACCGACGCGCCAGTTCGCCGCTCAGTCCGGCGTCCCAGAGATGCCGGTGCAGGTCGAGCCGGAAACGCCGGTCGGGATGGGGATGCGGATGGCGGCCGGGGGCGCCGGTCCAGGACCCTTCCCACAGGGCCAGCGACATCCGCTGTCCGGCGTCCGCCCAGGCCGGCGGCGTACGCACCACCAGCTGCACCGGCGTGGCGCCCGAACTCCGGTAACGGGCCAGACAGATGGTGAGGCCGGGTCGGAGCCGTCCGTCGGGGGCGACCCGGGGCATGTGCCAGCGGAGCAGATCCGGTGCCAGCCGGCGCAGATCCGCACGGAGGCGGGTGACGAGATCGGTGCCGTGGCGGGCGCGCACGGCGTGCAGATCGAGATCGACGTCGACACGGGCGGCGGCGCAGGCCCCCGCCCAGTCACCCACGGCACGCCGTGCGGTCGCGGTCTCGATCATGGACGGTGGCACGGCGTACTCGCGCACGCGCTGCCACATCAACAGGCGGGACGGAATCTCATTCGCGGAGTGATGTGCCATCAGCACTCACCTTGCGCGAATGATTCCCCCAATCCGTACGAGGAGAAGGTCTTCATCGCCGCCACCGTAACTGCCGCGATGTCGATCTGTCAGCCACTTTCTTTCCAGAGCGCACTCAGTTCCCCTTTCGCAGCGCACTGAGTGCCACGCCCCGGAGTCGAGTGCTACGTTCCCGACCATGAGCTCCACCGTGAAACCGCCCATGCGGGACGCCCTGGTCGCGGCGGCCTTCCAGCTGTTCCTGGAGCGGGGCTACGAGCAGACCACCGTCGACGACATCGTGGCGCTGGCGGGGGTGGGGCGGCGCTCGTTCTTCCGTTACTTCCCCTCGAAGGAGGACGTGGTCTTCCCCGACCACGAACGGTGCCTGGCGGACATGACGGCCTTCCTCGCCGCCAGTGGCGAGGACGACGAGCCGGTGCGGCGGGTCTGCGACGCGGCCCGGCTGGTGCTGCGCATGTATGCCGAGAACCCGACCTTCTCGGTGCAGCGCTATCGCCTCACCAAGAAGGTCCCGGGGCTGAGGGCGTACGAGCTGTCCGTGGTGTGGCGCTACGAACGTGCCCTCGCCGAGTATCTGCGCGGACGGTTCGCCGGCCGGCGGGACGGGACGCTGCAGGCCGACGTGATCGCGGCGGCCGTGGTCGCGGCGCACAACAACGCCCTGCGCTCCTGGCTGCGTTCGGACGGACAGGACGACGCGGACTCGGCCGTGGATCACGCCCTCGGCTACGTACAGTCCGCCTTCGGCGCGTCCCCCGCCCCCTCCGCCCCGCTCGCGGGCGAGCAGCCGGAGGACGTCGTGGTCGTCGTCTCCCGCCGGGGCGCGCCCCTGTGGCGGGTCGTCCAGGAGATCGAGTCCACGCTCGGACGCGACTGATCCCCACACCCCTTCCACATCCAGGGGCACTCAGTACCTTTACGCGTGGCACTGAGTGCCATACGCTGAGCCTGTGCACGGTGGCACGGTGAACCGGGCACGTGCGTGCACGGGCGACCCGCGCACGTGGGATTCCGGCCGAGTGCAGGGAGTTGACCAGCGTGTACCACCACTCAGGAAGCGTTGCTCGTCCGACAGCCGGCTCCGCGACGGGCGTACTCGACCCCGCCCCCCGGGACGCGGATGCCATCCTCTACCAGCGCTGCACCTGGTGCGGCACCGCCATGTACCACCGTCTGCTCTGTCCGGTCTGCCAGGGCAGCGACCTGCGCACCGAGCGCAGCGAGGGCGTCGGTACGGTCCGCCACTCGTCCGTGGTGCACCGCAACACCCCCGCCGCGCGCAATGTGTCCCTGGTCGAGATGGCCGAGGGGTTCGTGGTGCGCGGCCGGGTCATCGGCCCGCCGATCGGCATCCACAGCGGCGACCGGGTCCGCCTGTCGACGGCCAAGGACCCCGTCCGCGGCGAGCCGGTGTTCCAACTGGTCGACGAGCCGTACCGGGCCTGGAGCTGACGCGAAGCGCTCCGCAGGAAGACCGGTGTTTTGGCCGCGGGTCCGTAGTGGCTGGTCGCGCCCACGCGGCGGAGCCGCACATTGATACAGCCCCGCGCCCCTTCGGGGGCGCGGCTGAACCGCGCCGGACCCGCTCAGGGCTCCACGTACACACCGGGTATCAGGTCCCGCACCGCCACCGGCCGCCCCGTCTCGAAGCATGAGTTGGCGGCGAGCCCGACCGCCAGAGCCAGCGCCCCGTCCCGTTCCGTGGCCGGACGTGACGCCGCCTCGCCGCCGGTCACCGGTTCCCCGGGGCTGACCGGTCCGAAGAGCGCGGCCAGCATGCGCGGGTCTCCCCCACCGTGAGCCTCGTGCGCGGTCTCCACGTCGAGTTCCGTCGGCGGCTGCCACAACGGACGCAGTGTGAGCCGCACCCCGCCCGCGTGCTCGGCGGCCGTGTCCCCGTGCAGGGCGCCGGTGCGGGAGGCGATCCGGGTCACGGGTGGCTGCCAGTTGCTCTCCTCGACCTCTAGTTCCAGACGGCCGGCGCTGCCGTTGAACATGACCCGGTAGCCCTCCCACGGGGAGTAGGCCGTCAGGTGGTACGTCATCGTGGCGCCCCGCAGGTAGCGGACGAGGACGGCCATGTCGTCCTCGATGGTGATCGGCCCGCCGAAGACGTTGCGGTCGCGGAGGTAGCCGTCGTCCTGTTCCGCGTCGAGATAGAGCGCGCGCAGGGTGTCGTTGGCCGCGAGGTCCAGGGCGAAGGGGTCGTCGGCGGCTGCCTCGGCGCCGTGGGCGCGCTCGTACTGCCGGCGCAGTCCGTGACGGGCGCCCGCCTCCTGGCCGTAGAAGCCGAGCCGGCCGTAGCCGAAGACCTCGGCGGGCTCGTCGGCGAGCCACCAGTTGACCAGGTCGAAGTGGTGCGAGGACTTGTGCACCATGAGTCCGCCGCTGTGCCGCTTCTCCCGGTGCCAGCGGCGGAAGTAGTCGGCGCCGTGGCGTATGTCGAGCAGCCACTCGAAGTGGACGGACAGGATCTCGCCGATCGCACCGTCGGCGAGCAGGGTGCGCACCTTCTCGTGCACCGGGTTGAAGCGGTAGTTGAAGGCGACGGTGAGGGAGTTGCCCGTCTCCCGGACGGTGTCCAGGATGCGGGCGCAGCGCTGTGCGTCGACGGTCATCGGCTTCTCGGTGACGACCCGGCAGCCCGCCTTCAGCGCGGGGACGATGTAGCGGTCGTGCTCGGCGTCGACGGTGGTGACGACGACTTCGTCGATGTCCTCCTTGGTGAGCAGGTCGGTGAACTGCTCGGGTTCCCACTGGGTGGCGGGCGGTTCGCCGGCGGCGGTCAGCAGTCGGTTGTGGAAGGCCATCCGGGTGGGGTTGGGGTCGCACAGGGCGACGACCCGGTGGCCGGAACGTGCGGCGAGGGCGCGGGTGAAGGTCTGGGCACGGTGGCCGGTACCGACGACCGCCGCGCGCAGAGGAGTTGATCGGCTCATGATCAAGCCCCTTCCCACCCACTGTCCCGGCCAGTCCTGGGCCAAGTCCTGTCCTCCAACCCCACTTGCCCCTCTTCACAGGCAACCCACAGACCCCACACTCCGTCCTCCGTGGCGTGAGGGCCGTCCGGACCAGCCGGAGTGCCCGAGCCCAGGGCGGAGGAGGACAACGTTGTTACGTGCCCGGCGAATAGGGGTGACCGCTGCGGCGGTGCTCGCGGTGGTGGGGGCAGCACCAGGACTGGCGCAGGCACAGCCGGCCGGAGCAGCCCGGCTCTCGGTGTCGGCGGACCTTCCACCGGGTTGGCAGGTCACCGGTGCGGGCCAGGACCGGCAGTTGGTGTGGCGATCGGCCGAGCCGGTGCCCATGGGTGACGCGCGGGTCGAGTTCTACGACGGCGACCGGCTGCTGGGCAGACCGGTGCCCGGCAAGGACGGCCGTACGTTCCGGCTGGACCTCGAAGCCGTACCGCTGAACTCCGCGAAGGACCTTCAAGTGCTCTCCGGCGGGCGGCGGTTGGACGCGGCCGGTGTCGCCGAGGAGGAGCGGCAGGACCGGCGTTCCCCGGCGGTGGCGAACCCGCCGGCCGCACTGCCGGCCAACTCCGTCGACCCGGGCAAGCCGGGCTCGTACCGGACGGTCACCGGCGAGTACAAGCTCGACTCCGTGAAGCTGCCCGATTTCCCGCAGCCCGTGGAGATGCAGGCCGTGGTGGTGGCACCGGACGGCGCCACCGGCAAGCGCCCCCTCGCGCTCTTCCTGCACGGCCGCCACGCCACCTGCTACAAGGGCACCGAGGACGTCACCGGCGACTGGCCCTGCCCGACCGGAACGAAGTCGATCCCGAGCCACCGCGGCTATCTGCGCGACCAGAAGCTGCTGGCCTCGCAGGGCTATGTGACGGTGTCGATCTCGGCCAACGGCGTCAACGGCCAGGACTTCGCGGCCGAGGACGGCGGCGCGCAGGCCCGTTCGTCGCTGGTGCGGCAGCATCTCGCCCGCTGGGCCGACTGGGCCGGGCACCCGGACGCGGCCCCGGCGATCGTACGCAAATCGCCGAAGACGGACCTCTCGCGGGTCCTGCTGGTCGGGCACTCACGCGGCGGCGAGGGCGTCAACCGTGCCGCGATGGACAGCCTCTACCCGCCGCCCGCCCAGCAGGACGGCTACCACGGCCGCGTGCGCTGGCATATCCGCGGCACCGTGCTCATCGGCCCGACGATCTTCGGCCAGAACCCGGTCCCCGATGTGCCGTCCCTGACGATCCTGCCGGGCTGTGACGGCGACGTCTCCGATCTCCAGGGCGAGGTGTACGTCGACGGCACCCGCGGCGTCAGCCGGGGCAGCGCACTGCACAGCGCCGTCTACGTGGTCGGCGCCAACCACAACTTCTTCAACAGCGAGTGGACGCCGGGCCAGGCCCAGGCGCCCGCGGACGACGACTTCTACGACGACGAGGAGCAGCCGGACCCGGTGTGCTCGCCAGGCACCCGGACCCGGCTGACGGCCGACCAGCAGCACAAGGCGGGCGCCACCTACATCGCGGCGGCTGCCAGGCTGTTCGTCGCCGGCGACGACCGGGTGCGTCCGCTGCTGGACGGCTCGGGCAAGCGGGCACCCTCCGCCGATCCCGCGCGCGTCCTCACACACGCGGTCGGCGCGAACCGCCGCGCCGGCTTCCTGCCGGACGGCAAGGTCTCCGTCACGGGCGGGAAGCTGTGCTCCGTCACCGACCCCGACCCGGCCGTCACCTGCCTGGACCGTGAAACCCCGGGCGCCTCCCCGCACTTCGCGTCCTGGGAGGCGGGACCGGAGTCCGGGCGCCGTGCGGTGGCGCTGCGCTGGTCCGAACCGGGGTCCGCGGCCCGGGTGCGGACCGACAAACCGCTGTCCCTCGGCGGGGCCAAGGGGCTGACGCTGCGCGTGATCGTGCCGCCGAACACGACCGGCACCCAGCTGGACGTGGCTGTGGCCGACACCTCCGGGCGACGGGCCACTCTGGGCCGGGTCCGCGTGGACGGGCTGCCCGGCAGTGAGCGGACCGCCTCGTACTGGGCCCGCGAGGTCCGCGTACCGCTGGCGGCGGCCGGCCGCGCCGGTCTCGATCTGCGGCACATCAACTCCCTGCAGCTGACGCCGCGTTCCGGGTCCGGGAAGGCCTGGCTGATGGACGCCTGGGGCTGGCGCCCCGGCACACCCGCGGTCCGCGAGGCCACGCTGCCACGCGTCGACATCGGCCGCCTCACCGTCGACGAGGGCGACTCGGGCGTGCGGACCTACCGGGTGCCCGTGCGGGTGTCCGGACAGGGCAGCGGCCAGGTCCGGGTGTACGTCGTGAACCCGGACACCGGGAACAGCGAGGAACGGCTCGTCACGGTACGGCCCGGCGGCAACGACATCGACGTGCCGGTGAAGGTCGAGGGGAACACCCGCTTCTCGTACGACGTGACGCACGACGTGCTGGTGAAGGCGGTCCGGAACTCGGTGATCGGCTCGTACCGGGGCGGCGTGACCGCGGCGAACGACGACCCCGCGCCGACGATCGGCGTCACGCCGGTCGCCGACCGGGTGACCGAGGGCCAGCCACTGAAGTGGCGGGTGACCCTGTCCGAGCCCGCCGACACGGAGATCTGGCCCCTGTTCCGCGTGGAGCCGGTGACCGGTGGCGCCGAGTTGTCCACGAAGGACGTCGACCCGCAGTGGCTCCAGGAGTACTCGGGTGAGTCGCCGGACCCGGAGCGCCCGCTCTCCCAGTTGGAGGGCCTCTACCTGTGGATGGACGTCCCCGCAGGGCAGACCTCCGTCGACGTGACCCTGCCCACGATCGGGGACGCGGCGACCGAGCCCGCGGAGTCCGTGCGGTTCCGGCAGATCGACGACTTCGGTGAGCCGCAGAGCGACGGGGCGGTGATGAACGGGACGGTGCTGGACGCGTCCTAGACGGCCACCTCAGGGAGTCGGCGTCACACGGATGCCGACGGTTCCCTTCAGGCCGCGCCTCATCCTGCTGCCGAGCAGGGTGAGGCGCCCGACGATGCCGTACTTGCGGGCGAGGAGTGTGCGGTAGCGGGCGGTGGTGGCCTCGTCGCAGATCTCGGCGGTGGCCGGAATCTGGTCGCCGGTCGGGTTCCCGCGCAGATCGCAGGGGCCGACGAGGACATCGCCGCGCGCCCGGATCCGCTTGACCTTCCAGGAGTCGGCGGGGGTCCAGACGCCGAGCGTGTCCCCGTCGCGCACCACCCACACCGGGGTGGCGACCGGAGTGCCGTTCCTGCGATAGCTGGTGACCAGCAGGTACTGGCCCGCACCGAGCCGCTGCAACGCCGTGTCATCCATGACCGGCAAGTCTAGGCCCGGTCATGTCATCCCGACGCCGTCGCGACCCGTCGTATCGCCTCCTCCAGCACCTCCGGCGACGTCGCCAGATTCAGGCGTACGTGTCCCGTCCCGCCCGTGCCGAAGGGGATGCCCGAGTTCAGCGCCACGCGCCCGCGCTCAAGGAAGACCTGCGCCGGGTCGTCCCCGAGTCCGAGCGGGCGGCAGTCGAGCCAGGCGAGGTAGGTGGCTTCGCCCGGGCGGTAGCGGATCGCGGGGAGGTGCTCGGTCAGCAGGTCGGCGAGCAGGCGCCGGTTGTCGTCGAGGCCGGCGAGCAGCGCGTCCAGCCAGGCGGTGCCGTCGCGCAGGGCGGCGGTGTGGGCGATGACGCCGAGGTGGCTCGGGCCGTGACTGACCTCCTCGGGAATCCGGGCGAGGTCGGCGGCGGCAGCGGGGCCCGCGATCGCGAGCGCGGCCTTGAGCCCGGCCAGGTTCCACGCCTTCGAGGCCGACATCAGCGACAGACCGTCCTCGCCGCCCGGCACGCTGAGATAGGGCACGAAGTCGACGCCGCCGGCGACGAGCGGCGCGTGGATCTCGTCGGCGACGACGCGCACCCCGTACCGGTCGGCGAGCATGGCGATCGCGGCCAGCTCGTCGGCGGTGTGCACCGTGCCCGTCGGGTTGTGCGGACTGCACAGCAGGTAGGCGGCGCGTCGACCGTCCGTGACCGCCTGCCGGAAGACCTCCTCCAGCGTGCCGAGGTCGATCCGCAGGTCCGCGCCCAGCGGGGCCTGCAGCACCCGCCGGTCCATGTGCTCCACGAACTGGAAGAACGGCGGATACACGGGTGAATTCACCACCACCGGATCCCCGGGGCCGGTGACCAGTTTGATCATCTCGACGACACCCAGCATCACATCGGGCACGATCGCGGTGCGCTCCACGGCGAGCCCGTCCCAGCCCCACCGCTTTCCGGCGAAGCCGGCGAGCGCCTCGGCGTAGGCGGTGCCCGCGGGATAGCCCGTGTCCCCGAGCGTGAGCGCGTCGGTGATCGCGCGGACGACGGGTTCGGCGAGCGGCACGTCCATCTCGGCCACCCACAGCGGCAGGACGTCGTCGGGGTAGGTGCGCCATTTCATGCTCGTACGGCATCGGAGACGGTCGAGAGTGAGGGCATGCAGCGGATTCGGTTCACCGGACGTTTCGTGCGGGATCCTGGTCATGGAGCACAAGATAGGGGGCTGTGGCGTGACGTGGAATCACGGGGGGCGGACGGTGACGGTCGACGGGATTCCCGAGGTGGCCTGCGACGAGTCGGGGTCGGACGGGGAGAATCTCACCGGCGGGAACACCGATGTCTTCGCGCACGGCAGTGTGCTGCTGCCCATGGATTCCGCGGCCGGATTCGTGCAGGAGATAAGGGACCGGATCCGTTCACCCGCGGAGGAGTACAAGGCGAACCATCTTCTGCGGGAGAAACACCGCGCGGTGCTGGAATGGCTGCTCGCGCCCTCGGGCCCGATCCATGGGCACGCGCATGTGCATCTCACCGAGAAGGCGTTCTTCGTGGTGGACCGGGCCGTCGACCTGCTGCTCGGCGACAGCTCCGCGGCCGTCGTGCTGTTCCGGCACGGGCCTCGGACTTTCGGGGAGGGGAACTGGCGGGAATTCCTCGAGGCGGCGAACCAATTGCTGCGGGTCAGGAACGACGGAGCGCCACAGCTGCCGGTCGAGACCTTCTTCCGAACGGTCCACGAACTGCTGCGAGAGCATTCCGGTACGGAACTGGCGGGAACCCTGCAGCGGCTCGCGGCGGCCCGCTCCCGGGCGGATGCCTATCGGGCGGGAATTCTGCACGGTCCGACCCTGATTCCCCTTCTCAATCCGCTGCTGCCCGCGATCGTCCACACCGCCGCGTACTGGAGCGCGGGCGGCCGGATGGTGCGGCTGGTCCACGACCGGCAGAACATGCTCACGCCGGACCGCATCGCCTGGATCGAGGAGTCGGCCCGGCAGGCCGGGTTCGGGCTCGGCGGGCTGCGGCTCGTCCAGGCGGGGCTGGATCCGCGCGTGCAGCTGGCCGACTTCCTCGCCGGGATCGCCCGCAAGATCGCCTCCGACGAGCTGAACGGACACGGCGACCCCGTCCTCACGGCGCTGGTACGGCCGTACGTGGACGCGGCGTCCATCTGGGGCGACGAACGCAGCTGGGCGCGGCTCGGACCGGTGGACGACAGCATGGACGAGCCGCGCGCGCTGAGAGGATCACCGATCCTCTGAACGCCCGGGGGCCGAGCCACGTACCTAGGGAGGGTGCGCTCAACTGACGGAGTGCCCCGTGGTGTTGACACCGCGCTGTTCGGGTTCGGGAGCCATGCATGAGGCACGCACGACGACGGGTCGTCCGGCGAGTGGCACGTCTGGCGGCGGTCGGCGGACTCCTCCTGGGAGGCACGATGGTGACGCGGGCGGTGGCGAGTGAGCCGTCCGACGGCGCCGAGCTGCCGCGTACGTTGGCGCAGTCCGCGGGGGACACGGGCGCTGGGCTGGTGTCCCGGCTCGGTACGTCCCGTACG
This sequence comes from Streptomyces sp. 4N124, assembly GCF_052245395.1. Taxonomy (NCBI): domain Bacteria; kingdom Bacillati; phylum Actinomycetota; class Actinomycetes; order Kitasatosporales; family Streptomycetaceae; genus Streptomyces; species Streptomyces sp. 4N124. Next base: position 36,371 of record NZ_JBQQBS010000072.1, on the reverse strand, counting down.
GCGGGCAGCTGGGTCGACGCCCAGGGCCGGTCGGTCGTCGCGGTCACCGACGAGGAGGCCGCCGCCGAGGTGAAGCGGGCGGGGGCCGAGGCCAAGATGGTGCAATACAGCATGCGCGACCTCAAGTCGGCCACGTCGACGCTGGGTTCGACGCCCAAGGTGGCCGGCACGGCGTGGGCCGTGGACTACCGGTCCAACGAGGTCGTGGTGCGCGCCGACAGCACCGTCTCCACCGCCGACTGGAACGAGCTGAACGAGATCGCCGACGCCATCGGCGGCTCGGTGCGCATGGAGCGCACCGAGGGCACCTTCACGACGCGCATCAACGGGGCGCAGCCGATCCTGTCCACCGCGGGCCGCTGCTCCGCGGGCTTCAATGTGACCGACGGACAGCGCGACTTCATCCTCACCGCCGGCCACTGCGGGCCCACCGGTTCCGTCTGGTTCTCCGACAACCGGGGCAGGGAGCAGGTGGGCAGGACGACCACGCAGAGCTTCCCCGGCGACGACTACTCGCTGGTCCAGTACGAGAACGGCCGCGCGGGCGACGGCGCCGACGTCGTCTCCATCGGCGAGGGGCGGGGCGTGCGGATCACCGGCCTGGGCGAGGCGTCCGTCGGGCAGAAGGTGTTCCGCAGCGGCAGCACGACCGGGCTCCGTGACGGTGAGGTGACCGCGGTCAACGCGACGGTCAACTACCCGGAGGGCACGGTCAGCGGTCTGATCGAGACGAATGTGTGCGCCGAAGCCGGTGACAGCGGCGGGCCGATGTTCTCCGAGGGGGTCGCCCTGGGCGTGACCTCGGGCGGCAGCGGCGACTGCGCGTCGGGCGGTACGACGTTCTTCCAGCCGGTGACGAAGGCGCTGGGTGAGCTCGGTCTGAAGCTGCTGGTGGCCGCTCCGGCAGGCGGCGGGCAGAGCGCTTCGCCGTCGGCGGAGCCGTCCGCCGGTGCCACGCAGGGCGCGATCGCTCCCGGCGACGCGTCGCCCGGGTCGTCGGCTCCGGTGGAGGGCATCGTGGACGCGTCGACGCTGCTGTCGCGGCTCGCGAATCCCCGGAACATCGGCCCGGGTCTGCTGGTCATGGGCGGCAGCCTGATCGCGCTGGTGGCCACCCGGTACATCCGCGCGGAACAGGACCGCAAGGCCTACCAGCGCTATTACTCGGCGACGTGGAGCTGATGAGAACGTGGGCCGGTGAGGGAAATCCGGGCCGCCGATGATGCGCGGCGGCCTTCAGCGGATGCTAGGCCGCCCTCGCCGGCTGCGGGGCCGCGGCGGCCCACTCCAGGACGAGCCGCTGGTACTTCTCGCGCTGCTCGCCGCTCAGTGTCCCGCCCGACCGGCGCCACAGGGCCCGGATCTCCTCGTTGACCTCGTCAGCCGTCCTTGCGGAGGCGGGTTCAACAGTGGTGGACATGCTGTGAAGCATACGGCTCCAGACGTGAAGGCCACGTGAGTCATCACACATATTCCAGACATATCGGACCGTGTTGCTGATCACGTCATCTATCAAGGCATGTGGCCCAGTTCACGCCGCTCCGCCTCAACCACCCTGATTCGATTCATCTTTCAACGGCCCCCAGAACCAGCACCTGGATCGCCAGTACGGCGGCCCCGCGCGCCCAGTCGTGAAAGTCGGACACTTTGGTCTCCAGGTCGACGGGCGCGGCCAGCGGATGCCGGTTGGCCCTGATCGCCTCGTCGACGGTCTTCCCGGCGACATCCATCAGGCCGACGCCCTCTCCGGCGAGCACGATCTTCTGCGGCATGGCGAAGTTGGAGATCTGGGCGACGATCGTGCCGAGGGCGCGCGCGGCCTCGTCGATGACGCGGGCGGGCATGGGCTCGCCGGCGGCGGCGAGGGCGAGGATCTCCTCGTACGTCCGGTCCTCACCCGTGGCGGCCTGCACCTGGTAGCGGATGTTGGGGATGGTGAGCAGCGAGACCGCGCTGCCGCGGGCGCCGTCGGGGGTGAGCGGCCCGTTGGGGTTGATGATCCAGTGGCGGCCGAAGCCGCGGTCCTCCTCGGCGTAGGGCACCCGCTTCCCGCCCAGGACGAGCCCGTAGCCGATGCCGGCGCCGATGGTGAGGACGACGAACCGGTCGAGTCCGCGGCCGGCGCCGAACCAGGTCTCGGCCTCGACGAGGGCGGCGACGTCGTTCTCGACGACGACCGGCAGCCCGGTGCGCTCCTCGACGAGCTCGGCCAGGGGCACGTCCCGCCACTGCAGGAACGGCGACTCCCCCACCATGGTCCGGTCCTGGACGAGCCCGCCCACGCCGATGCCGATCCCGGCGAGCCGGGGGTGGGTGCGGGCCAGTTCCTCGGTCATCTCCCGCAGCAGGTCGGCGACCTCAGCGGGGTCGTGCGTGGCGAGCGGGCGGTCGTGGCGGGCGACGATCTCGCTTCTGAGGGTGGTGACGACGCCGTAGACCATGTCTTCGGTGATCTTGAAGCCGATGAAGGAGCGGGATTCGGCGACGACGTCGAGGGGCTGCGAGGGGCGCCCCTGGCGGACCTCGGGCAGGGCGGGCGTCTCGGGGGCCTCGATCAGCAGGCCGGACTCCAGCAGCGGCTTGGTCAGCCGGGTGAGGCTGCCCGCCGACAGGTTCAGCCGCCGGGCGAGTTCGGTGCGCGACAGCGGGCCGTGGACGAGTACCTCGATCGCCACCGAGCGCTCGCCCGGACTCAGCGGAAGCCAGCTGGCGGCTGCTGCGGTCATGATGTCGACCCCCGGAGATTCTTTTGCAACGAAATCAACATGACCAACTCTATGGTGCCGCACCGGCTGGCAAAAGATGTTCGCACGCCTCTTGACGTCAGGATTCTTCCGCTACAAAAGTAAGTGGCCTGAGGACGAGCCGCAGACGAGGGAGTCTCCGATGACCATCGCCTCCAGCAGCCCACCGTCGCGCCTGCCACCGGGCGCCGCGGAGGGGGCACGGACCAGACCGAGGACGGACCGGGCGAGCGCCGGCGAGAACCGGGGTGACGGACGGCTCGCCGCGGTGTTCCTCGCCCCGGCCCTGCTGGGCTTCGTGGTGTTCCTGCTCTGGCCGACGCTGCGGGGCATCTACCTGAGCTTCACCCGGTTCAATCTGCTCACCCCGGCGGAGTGGGTGGGCTTCGACAACTACGTCCGCATGGTCAACGACCCGATCTTCTGGGACTCGTTGACGGTCACGGTCGAGTACGTGCTGATCAACATCGGTGTGCAGACGGTCTCGGCGCTGGCGATCGCGGTGCTGCTGCAGCGGCTGACCCAGTCGGCGGTGCTGCGCGGGATCGTGCTCACGCCCTATCTGATGTCGAACGTGGTCGCGGGCATCGTCTGGCTCTGGATCCTGGACACCCAGCTCGGCATCGGCAACGAAATCATCGCGGCGGTCGGCGCGGACCGGATCCCGTTCCTGGCGGACGAGACGTGGGCGATCCCGACGATCGCCCTGATCAATGTGTGGCGGCACGTGGGCTACACCGCGCTGCTGCTGTTCGCCGGGCTGCAGGCCATCCCGAACGACATGTACGAGGCCGCGAAGGTGGACGGCGCGAGCGAGTGGCGGATGTTCTGGCGGATCACGATGCCGCTGCTCAGGCCGGTCCTCGCGGTCGTTCTGATCATGACCGTCATCGGTTCGTTCCAGGTGTTCGACACGGTCGCCGTGACCACCGCGGGCGGCCCGGCCAACGCCACGAACGTGCTCCAGTACTACATCTACGGCGCCGCCTTCGGCCGCTTCCAGTTCGGCTACGCGTCCGCGATGTCCGTGGCCCTGCTCGTCGTGCTGAGCGCGATCACGTTCGTCCAGTACCGGCTCACCAGGGCCGGCCAGACCGACCTCGGCTGACGGAGGGGAGCGACCGACATGGCTGCCGTGACAGCTACACCGACGAAGGTGCCGAACGTACGGCGCGCACAGCGCCGCAGGCTCTCCCCCGGCCGGGTCGTGGCCTGGGTGGTGATGGCCGCGATCGTGCTCATCACCCTGCTGCCGTTCTACTGGATCCTGCGCACCGCGCTGTCCACGAACTCCGGACTCGCCGCGAACCCGGCCGATCCGCTTCCGGTCGACCCGACCACGGGAGGTTTCGAGCGAGCACTCGGTCTCCAGTCGGCCGAGGAGGCGATCGCTCAGGGCGGTGCGGGCGGCGGACTGAAGTTCTGGCGCTATCTGCTCAACTCGGTGATCGTTTCCACGCTTGTGACCGTCTGCCAGATCTTCTTCTCCGCGATGGCCGCATACGCCTTCGCGCGGCTGCGCTGGCGCGGCCGGGACAAGGTGTTCGCCCTGTTCCTCGCCGGGCTGATGGTGCCGACGATCTTCACGCTGCTGCCGAACTTCGTGCTCATCAAGGAACTCGGCCTGGTGGACTCGCTGGTGGGGATCGCGCTGCCGACGATGTTCATGACGCCGTTCGCGGTGTTCTTCCTGCGGCAGTTCTTCATGAACATCCCGCGAGAGGTCGAGGAGGCGGCCCTCCTCGACGGAGCCGGAAAGGTGCGGATCTTCTTCCGGGTGCTGCTGCCGATGGCGTCCACACCGGTTCTGACGCTGGCGGTCCTGACGTACATCACGTCCTGGAACGACTACTTCTGGCCGCTGATGGTCTCCTACAGCGACGGCTCACGCGTGCTCACCGTGGCACTGGCGATCTTCCGGGCGCAGACCCCGGCGACCGGAGTCGACTGGTCGGGCCTCATGGCGGCCACGCTGATCGCCGCGCTGCCCATGCTGGTGCTGTTCGGGTTCTTCGCGCGCCGCATCGTCAGCTCCATCAGCTTCACCGGGATCAAGTAAGGGGACTTCGATGCGAATGCGTACGCTCGTAGCGGCGACCGGAGCGCTGGCGCTGTCCCTGGTCAGCGGATGCGCGCAAGGCGGCACCGGCTCGTCGGCGGACACGGTCACCTACTGGCTGTGGGACGCCAACCAACTGCCCGCCTACCAGGCCTGCGCGAAGGGGTTCGAGCAGGAGAACCCCGGACTGCACGTCGAGATCACGCAGTTGGGCTGGAGCGACTACTGGACCAAGCTCACCGCGGGCTTCATCGCGGGCACCCAGCCGGACGTGTTCACCGACCACATCCAGAAGTTCGGCCAGTTCGCCGATCTGCAGGTGCTGGAGCCGCTGGACGATGTCGGCATCAAGGACGCCGACTACCAGCCGGGCCTCGCCGCCAACTGGATCGGCCAGGACGGCCACCGCTACGGCGCCCCGAAGGACTGGGACACCGTGGCGCTCTTCTACAACGACAAGATGGCCAAGGACGCCGGGCTCACCGCGGAGCAGTTGGGCAGCCTTGCCTGGAACCCGGAGGACGGCGGCACCTTCGAGAAGGCCATCGCCCATCTCACCGTCGACAACAAGGGCAGGCGGGGCGACGAGCCGGGCTTCGACAAGAACAACGTCAAGGTGTACGGGCTGGCCAGCAACGGCGGCGGCATGGGCGACGGTCAGACGCAGTGGAGCTCCTTCGCCGCCTCCGCCGGGTGGAGCTACACGGAGAAGGCGCGCTGGGGCACGGAGTACCAGTACGACAGCAAGACCTTCCAGTCGGTGATCGACTGGTACTTCGGCCTGGCGAAGAAGGGATACATGGCTCCCCTCTCCGACTACAACATCCAGTCGAACCAGGCCAACACCCAGGTCGCCGCGGGCAAGGCCGCCGCCGCCCTCGACGGCGCATGGATGATCTCCGCCTACGACGGCTTCAAGGGCCTCGACATCAAGACCGCCGTCACCCCCGTCGGGCCGACCGGCAAACGCGCCACGATGATGAACGGCCTCGCCGACTCCATCACCAAGGACGCCAAGAACAAGGCGGGCGCCCGCAAGTGGGTGGCCTACCTGGCCTCCGACAAGTGCCAGACCGTCGTCGGCAGGGCCGGGGTCGTCTTCCCCGCCACTCCGGCCGGCACCGAGGCCGCCATCGCCGCCTACGAGAAGAAGGGCATCGACGTCTCGGCCTTCACCGAACCCGTGGCCGACCAGAAGGACTTCCGGACCTTCTCCTTCCCGATCACCAACTACGCGGCGGACGTGACCGCCCTCATGACGCCCGCCATGGAGGACATCTATGGCAACGGCAAGTCCGTGAGCACCCTCGACTCGACCAACGACCAGATCAACCTGGTCCTCTCCCAGTGAAGGGCACGCATTTTCATGACGTTCTCCCTCGGCATCGTCGGCGCCGGCCAGTTCTCCGGCCAGTTCGCCACGCTGTTCCACGCCCACCCCGGTGTCGGCGACGTCTACGTCACCGATCTGCTGCCCGAGCGGGCCGAGCAGCTCGCCGCCGCGCAGGGACTGGCCGGGACCTTCCCCTCGTACGAAGCGATGCTCGAGTCGAAGGCGGTCGACGCGGTCGCGATCTTCACCCAGCGCTGGACCCACGGCCCGCTGGTGCTGCAGGGCCTGAACGCCGGCAAGCATGTCTACTCCGCCGTCCCCATGGCGATCACCACGGAGGAGATAGCGGCGATCATCGACGCGGTCAAGGCGACCGGACTGACGTACATGATGGGTGAGACCAGCCAGTACAACCCGGCCACGGTCCACGCCCGCAACCAGATCGCTGAGGGCGCCTTCGGACGGATCTTCTACGCCGAGGGCGACTACGTCCACGACATGGATCTGGGGTTCTACGAGGCGTACCAGTACAGCGGCGGCGAGAACTGGAAGGCGACCGCCTCCTATCCCCCGCTGCTGTATCCGACGCACTCGGTGGGCGGGGTGCTGGGTGCCTGGCAGACGCATGCGGTGAGCGTGTCGGCGCTCGGGGTGCGCGACGAGCGCGGCGACGGCGTCTTCGACCAGCAGGTCAGCCAGTTCGGCAACGATGTCTCCAACGCGACCGCGTTGTTCGAGGTGGCGGGCGGCGGTTCGTTCCGTACGAACGAGTTCCGGCGGGTCGGCTATCCGTCCCACATCCGGGAGTCGCGTTTCCGGTTCTTCGGGACGGAGGCGAGCATGGAGCAGCTGGCGACGGTGGCGTTCTGGCAGGACAAGAAGGGCGTCAAGGACATCAGCGAGCTGCTGGAACCCAAGCCCACCCTGTCTCCTGACGACCCGTCACTGCAGCACATCGCGCCGGATCTGCGGGCCGCCTTCACCTCCGGTTCGGCTCCGGTGCACGACCGGTCGCGGCTGCCCCGGGAGTTCGACCACCTGCACAACGGCCATGAGGGCAGCCATCACTTCCTGGTGGACGACTTCGTGACCGCGGTCAACACGCGGAGCCTGCCGTCGGTGAACGCGTGGGTCGCCGCCCGCTACACCCTGCCGGGCATCGTCGCGCACGAGTCGGCGCGGCAGGGCGGGGCCAGGCTGGAGATCCCGGACTTCGGGGACGCACCGTCTCAGTGACGCGTCCCCGGCGGGCCGGGCGCCGTGTGTCAGGTGCCCGGCTTGCGGCCGTACACGAAGACGTCGTCGCCCTTCTTCAGCAGCGACCAGTACTTCTTGGCGACGGTCTTGGTCATGTTGACGCAGCCGTGCGAGCCCGGCGGGTTCCACATGCTGACGCCGGCGGAGTGGAAGGCCTGGCCGCCGTCGAAGAACTGGGCGTAGGGCATGGGGACGTCGTAGATGGTCGACACGTGGTCGATGTTCCGCCAGTAGATCTTCTTCAGGCCGGTGCGGGTCTCGTAGCCGTTGCGGCCGGTGCGGACCGGCACCGGCCCGTACACGAGCTTCTTGCCGTCCTGGATCCAGCTCAGCTGGAGGGTGAGGTTCACGCAGGCGATACGGCCCTTGTTCACGGGGCACTTGCCGGCCTTGTTGGGGTTGTTCCCGACGGCCTTCTGCTTGTTCATCAGGTCCATCACGCCCCAGGTGACGGGACCCGCGTAGCCGATGTTCGGCGTGATGCCGTGCTTGGTCTGGAAGTTCTGGATGGCCTTGCAGTCGGCGGCGGACTGCTTGCCGTCGACCGGGCGGCCGAGGAACTTCTCCACCTGCTTCTGGTACGGGCCGGTCTGTGTGGTGCAGCTCGCGGCCTGCGCGGGCGTGGCGCCCAGCGCGATCGTGAGCGGTGCCACCAGTCCGGTGATCCCGAGAGCGACGGCTCCCCGTCTGCGTATGTCCCCCATGGCCTGGCCCTTCATGCGAATGTGCGTGTCGTTTGCCACCAGCTAGACCGGCGTCCGGCGCATTCGGTTGTGGTGGGTCTCGCGCCGCGACAAAACGGTGACATTCCGCGTGATGGGGGATTCGGGGCCAGTCACCCAGGATTGGACCGCGTCCTGGTCGACGGGCGCGCCTACGCTGCCGTTCATGCAACGCGCACTCGCCGAGGACCTCGCCCGGCTTCCCGAACTCCTGCAGTCCGTCCGTGACCTGGCCGCCCGGGAGCTGGCGGGGATGACCGAGCGTCCGGTCGTACGCCTGGACAAGGCACCCGACCGCGCGCACCTCCCGGCCGACGGGGTCGGTGCCGAGGCCGCTCTCGCGCGGTTCGCCGAGCGGTGGGCGCCGGGTCTGTCCGGTTCGGCGGGCCCGCGCTATCTCGGCTTCGTGACGGGCGGGGCGACGCCGGCCGCGCTCGCCGGGGACTGGCTGACGAGCACGTACGACCAGAACGTGATCAATGCCGCCGACTCGTGGGCGACCGCTCTGGAACGGGAGACGGTGAGCTGGCTTCGGGAGCTGTTCGGGCTGAGCCGGGCACACAGCGGCGTGTTCGTGACTGGTGCGACGGCGTCCAACCTGGGGGGGCTCGCCATCGCGAGGGAATGGCTCGGCGAGCGCGCCGGCGTCTACGTGGCCCGGGACGGCGTCGGGGCGCTCGGCCCGGTCGAGGTGCTGTCCGGCAGCGCGCACTCCACCGTCCTCAAGGCGCTGTCCGTCCTCGGCATCGGCCGGGACCGGCTGCGTCCGGTGCCGCTCCTGCCCGGCAACCGCGAGGCCGTGGACGTCGACCGGCTCGCCGACGCCCTGGAAGCGCTGGCCGGGCGTCCGGCGATCGTCGTGGCGAACGCCGGGACCGTGAACACCGTCGACTTCGACGACCTGCGGGCCGTCGCCGCGCTCAAGGAGCGGTACGACTTCTGGCTCCACGTCGATGCCGCGTTCGGCGGTTTCGCCGCCCTCTCCCCCGCCTACGCGCATCTCGTCGACGGTCTCGACGCCGCGGACTCGGTCTGCGTCGACCTGCACAAGTGGCTCAACGTGCCCTACGACGCGGCCGTCCAGTTCACCCGCCGCCAGGACCTCCAGGTGAGGGTCTTCCACAACGCGTCCCCGTACATCGGACTGCCCACCGAGGACCCCGACTTCCTCCATCTCACGCCGGAGAGCTCACGCCGACTGCGGGCCCTGCCGGCGTGGTTCTCCCTGATGGCGTACGGCCGTGAGGGGCACCGGGAGATCGTCGAACGCACCGTCGCACTCGCCCGCGACCTCGGTGAACGCCTCACCGAACTGGACGGCCTCAAGCTGCTCGCGCCCGTCCGCCTCAACGTCGTCTGCTTCACCCTGGCCGACGAGCCGACCCGGGAGCGCGTGGACGCCCTGGCGCAGGCGGTCGCCGAGTCGGGCGAGACGTTCCTGACGCCGACCGTCTACGGGGGCACGCCCGGCCTGCGGGCCGCGTTCTCCAACTGGCGCACATCGGAAGCCGATGTGGACCGGATCCTGGGCGCGCTCCGCTCGGCGCTAGCAGAGGTCTGAACGCCCCGAAGGGGCGCGGGGCTGTATCGATATGCGGCTCCGCCGCGTGGGCGCGACCAGCCCCACCGGCCCGCGGTGAAACGACCCGCATACCCAGCGGAGGGCTTACGCCTCTCCGGGTCGCCGAATGACCGTCCGGAACCCGGTGTTGACCGCGGTGATGCCGCCATCGACGGCGAGGGTCGTGCCGGTGATCCACGCCGCGTCACGGGAAGCGAGGAAGGCGACAGCCGCGGCGATGTCCTCCGGTTCGCCGACGCGGCCCAGGGGATACAGCGGGCGCAGCGCGTCGAGTTCGTCGTCCCGGCCCTCCCAGGCGGACGTGCGCACGGTGCCCGGCATCACCAGGTTGACGCGGACTCCGCGCGGGGCGGCGTGCCCGGCGAGCGTGCGGGTCAGGGAGGCGAGGCCCGCCTTGGCGGCGCTGTAGGCGTGGTTGCCGAAGTCGTAGGCGCCGTTGACCGAGCCGATGCTGACGATTGCGCCGCGCCCTGAGACGGCCAGGTGAGGCAGGGCGGCGCGGCAGCAGCGGTAGGCGCCGGTCAGGGTGATGTCGAGGTCACGGTCCCACGCCTCGTCCGGGCCGTCCTCGAAGAGCGCGGTGTCGGGAGTGCAGCAGGCCGCGCTGTTGACCAGGACATCGAGGGACCCGAACGACTCGACGGCGTGCGCGACGGCGGCCTCCACCGAGGTCCGGTCCGCCACATCGCACACCAACGCCTCGGCGACCAGGCCCACTTCACGCAGCGCCGACGCCGTCTTGTCCGCCTCGGGCCCGTCCCTGTCGGTGACGAGTACGCGTGCACCCTCCTCGGCAAGCCTCAGGGCGACGGCCGCGCCGATACCGCGGGCCGCGCCGGTGACGAGAACTCCGTACCCGTCGAAGCGTGTCGTGTGCGTCATGGCTCCGAACCTAGTACCGGAACGATCAACACGGCAGATACCGTGCGCGCATGTCCGCCTTCATACAACAACTGCCCGCGCTCATCGGCGTCGTGATCGGCGCGCTCGGCTCGTATCCGGCGGTCGTTCGCAGTCTCCTGCTCGGCGAGGCGCCCCGGTCAACTCCCCAAGCTGAATAGGCCGCCATCACCGCATGGTCCCGGTAGGCAGCGCTCTGGCCCTACTCTGGCCGCCATGAATGGCAGAGATTCCGCCGACTTCCACGGCAAGGAGTTCGAGCGCGCCGACATGACGGGAGCACGGTTCACCATGGTGAACCTGGACGGGGCGACGTTCCGGGCATGTGAGCTCCACCGTGTCGTGATGCGCGGCGTCGAGATCGTCGACACCACCATCGACGGCGAGATCCATAACCTCGTTGTCAACGGAGTCGACGTCGCGCCGCTCGTGGAGGCCGAGCTGGACCGCCGGCATCCCGACCGCCCCAAGTTCCGGCCGACCACCCCCGAGGGGTTCCGGGAGGGCTGGGACCTCAACGAGCGGCTGTGGGAGGCGACGATCGCGCGGGCGCGCCGACTGGCCCCGGAGAGGCTGCACGAGTCGGTCGGCGGCGAGTGGTCGTTCATCCAGACCCTGCGCCACCTCGCGTTCGCGACCGAGTCGTGGGTCGGCCGCTGCGTCCTGGGCGATCCCAGCCCGTGGCACCCGCTGTCCCTGCCGTGGGACCAAATGGATCCCCGGCCGGGCGTACCGCACGACCGTGACGCGCGCCCATCACTCGACGATGCGCTGGCCTTGCGGCTGGACGCGATGGCGATGATGCGGCGGGTGGTCGACGGCCTGACCGACGAGCAGCTCGACAGCCGGACCGAGCCGCTCGTTGGCCCCGGTTGGCCGGACGAGGGCGACACCTTCCCCGTCCGCGAGTGCCTGCTGATCGTCCTCAACGAGGAGTGGTGGCACCGCATGTTCGCCGAGCGTGACCTGGCCGTCCTCGAGAAACGGGACTGACTCATGAAACTCGTCTTCGCCGGCCGGGTGATTGAATGGCGCGGGCCGGCGCCGTATTACTTCGTCCCCGTGCCGGACGAGGACTCCGCCGACATCCGGGAGGTGGCCGTAATGGCCACATATGGCTGGGGCGTGATCCCGGTCCAGGCCCGGATCGGCGATATCACCTTCGAGACGTCACTCTTCCCCAAGGACGGCCGCTACCTGCTGCCGCTCAAGAACGCTGTCCGCAATCCGCACGGTCTCGCGGCAGGTGACGACGTGACGGTGGACATGACGGTCCGCCTCCAGCCCTAGCCTCGGGCTTTCACGAGCAGTGCCGTCCACCGCTTGATCAGATCGACACTTCCTCCCGCCGCCGGTCATCTCCCGCTGTTGCGGGGATGGCGTTGTCGATGAGGACGGCGGCGATGGCGGCGGCTGTGGGGAAGGCGTCGGCATTGAGGACCCGGGTGCGGGCCGCGGCGCCGTCGATGAGCAACGCGAGCTGCTCGCCGAGCTGTTCAGGGTCGGCGGCGCCGGCTTCGCGGGCGGTGTCGGCGAGCCGCGCGGCGACGGCTTTCTTGTAGTCGCGTGCGTACTGGGATGCGGGGTGCTGGGGGTCGTGCAGTTCGACGGCGGCGCCGATGTAGGGGCACAGGGGGGTCGCGGGGGGGATGTCGAAGGCGGCGAGGAGCCGTTCGCGGGGCGTGAGGTCGGTGCGGTCGAACACGCCGGACAGAACGGAGGGGTCGAACCGGCGCAGGTACTCGGCGACGAGTTCGTCCTTGCCGGTGAAGTGCTGGTAGGCCGTGCGCTTGGACACCTGGGCCGCCGCGCAAAGCTCGTTCATGCCGGTGCGGTTGATGCCCTGCTCGCGGAACAGCTGCTGGGACGCGCTGATGAGGCGCTCGCGGGCGCCCCGGCCGCGGCGGCGGCCCGTGGGGCCCTTCTCCAACTCCGTCATGGCTCCATCGTACAGCGGCCAGGTAACGACCGGTGTACATAGTTTGCGTCCCGGCTGCCCGCCCCGTACCTTAAACAAACAGGGCGGTGTACATAACGACATCGCCTCAGGTACACACGGCACCACCGACTCAAGGGAACGACCATGGGAAAGCTTGACGGCAAGGTCGCGGTCATCACCGGCGGCACCAACGGCATGGCGCTGGCCGGCGCGAAGCTGTTCGTCGACGAGGGAGCACACGTCTTCATCACCGGCCGCCGCCAGGAGGCCCTGGACGAGGCCGTGCAGCAGATCGGCCGCAACGTCACCGGCGTCCAGGGCGACGCCGCCGACCTGGACGACCTGGACCGCCTGTACGACACCGTCAAGCGGGAGAAGGGCAGCCTCGACGTGCTGTGGGCCAGCGCCGGCGGCGGCGAGCCCGCCCCGCTCGGCGAGATCACCGAGGCCCAGTTCGACACCTGGTTCGGGCTCAACGCCCGCGGCACCCTGTTCACCGTCCAGAAGGCCCTCCCGCTCTTCAACGACGGCGGCTCCATCCTCATGACCGGCTCCAACGCCTCCCTCGGCGCCTTCCCCGGCTGGAGCGTCTACGCCGGCAGCAAGGCCGTCCAGCAGGCCTGGGCCCGAATCTGGCTCAACGAACTCAAGGACCGCCGCATCCGCGTCAACGTCCTGACCCCCGGCCAGGTCGCCACCGCCAAGCAGGAAGAACTCTTCGACGAGGCCACCAGGCGCCAGTTCGAGTCCCTCATCCCCCGCGGCCAGATGGGCCGCCCCGACGAAATCGCCAGCGCCGCCCTCTTCCTCGCCTCCGACGACTCCAGCTACGTCAACGGCATGGAACTCGTCGCCGACGGCGGCACCACCGCCATCTGAACCGAACAACACACCACTGGGGCAGGACATCTCATGAGCAACATCAGCATCATCGGCGCCGGGAACATGGCCCGCACCATCGGCGCGCGGGCGGTGGCGGGCGGCAACACCGTCGAGGTCATGGGCCGCGATCAGTCCAAGGCCGCTGACCTGGCCAAGGCTCTCGGCGGCGGCACCACGACGGGAGAATGGGGCACCGCTCCGGCCGGGGACATCGTCATCGTGGCCCTGCTGTACGACGGTGTCGTGCCGGTCGTCGCCGAGTACGGAGACGCTCTCGCGGGCAAGGTCATCGTCGACATCAGCAATCCCTTCAACTCCACGTTCGACGGGCTGGCTCACCGCGAGGAGACCTCGATCGCGCAGGAAGTGGCCAAGGTCGCCCCGGCCGGCGCCAGCGTGGTGAAGGCGTTCAACACCGTCTTCCGTCATGTCCTGGAGAAGGGTCGGCCCGACGTCTTCATCGCTGGCGACAATGCGCGGGCCAAGGCAAGTGTGGAGGCGTTCATCGAGACCCTCGGGCTGCGCCCGCTGGACGTCGGCGGCCTGAAAATGGCGCATTGGCTGGAAGGAGCGGGCGTGGTCACGGTGGGCCTCGCCAACCATGGGGTGGGGAACTTGGACTTCGCCCTCAGCATCGCCGAACTTCCCGTCCGAGCAAACGGTTGACGGATTACCGAAAGGAGAGCGCCCACCGCGGAGCCCGCCGCCGCATCACGGCGACGGGCAGTAAGCGGCACCCAGGCCCTGCTGGAGGCCCAGCGCGCCGGGCGTGAGGGCTACTACGCCGCCGTACGCGACGACTTGACGCTGCCGCGGCGCCAACTCGGCACGCTGGCCCCTGCCACCGGCGAGCAGCGCTGGAACTCACCGGTGGCAGGGACCTCATCGGGAGCCGGGACCTTCACCGATAGCCGGTCACATCCGCCGGTTTCCCCGCGTCCTGTACCTCGACCAGGTACCGCCAGGCGTCCGGGCGGCTGCCGTCGAGGTCGGTGAAGTCGTAGACCTGGGCGAGGCCGCCGCTGGAGAGGGACTCGCCGTTGAAGCGGGCCACGTCGGGGTCGGCGGCGAGGGCGGTGACGGCGCGGCCGACGTAGCGCGGGGTCTCCGAGATGGCGAAGTGGGGCACGATCTCGAGGGCGTCGCGCCAGTTCTCCTCGCGTACCTCGAAGTGGTCGAGCATCATCTCCGAGCGCAGCCAGCCCGGGGTGAGGGCCACGGCGGTGGCGCCGCGCGGGCCGAGTTCGTGTCCGAGGGCGAAGGCCATACGCAGGACGGACGACTTGGCCAGGTCGTAGAAGAAGCTGACGCGGTAGTTGTCGCGGTTGTACTCGGCGGTGCCGTCGGTCATCTCCACGACCAGGCCGCCGGGGTGGCGCAGCAGCAGCGGCAGGGCGTGGTGGCTGGTGATCGCGTGCGTCTCGACGGCGAGCCTGAGCAACCTGAGCCCGTTGTCGAGGTCGTGCTCCCAGACCGGGCTGTCCCACGCGAAGAGCTTCTCGCCGCCCCAGACGTCGTTGACCAGGATGTCGAGGCGGCCCTGCTCGTCGGCGACGCGGTCCACGAGGGTGCGGACCTGTGCCGGGTCGAGGTGGTCGGTGGGTACGGCGATGCCGTGGCCGCCGGCCTCGGTGACCAGGTCGGCGGTGTCCTCGATGGTCTCCGGGCGGTCGTACTCCGAGCGCTTTGCGCGCGTGGTGCGGCCGGTGACGTAGACGGTCGCGCCGGCCGCCCCGAGTTCCACGGCGATACCGCGTCCGGCTCCCCGTGACGCCCCGGCGACCAGCGCGACCTTGCCCTGCAGTGGCTGTGACATGTCCTGCCTCCCGTGTGACCGTCTCTGATACGAGGGTGACGGGTAAGCCGGACATCTTCTGTCGGGTTTTTTCAGGCGCTCACCCGGTCGGGCGGCGCAGCCGCTCTTCCAGATCGTCGTAGCCGGACAGGAACCAGAGCTGGTTGCCCAGATTGCTCTCGTACACGAAGTCCCGCAGGGCCCGGCTGTCGGCGACGTGCTGTGAGATGTCCCCGACGACGGCCAGGCGCAGCCGGTATTGGGCGAACTTCTGCACGATCGCACCCGCGATCCCCGAACGCAGCTGGAAGAACGCCTCCGGTACACGCTGCACGGGCACCGCGATCAGTTCCGCCTCGTTCCACCCGGCGTCGCCGATGAGGTCCAGCGCCGCGCGCTCGCCGTCGAGCGGTGGGCCGTCGGGGGCGCAGCGCAGGACGGTGACGCCGTGCAGGGTCACGATCTCGTCGGCTGGGGATACGGCGTCAGTGGCCACGGGTGACCCATTCCTCCAGGTGTGGGGCCTCCGCCCCGATGGTCGTCGAGTCGCCGTGTCCGGTGAGGACTTTCGTCTCCGGCGGCAGGGTGAGCAGGCGGTCCCGGATCGAGGTGACGATCGTCGGGAAATGGGAGTAGGAGCGGCCGGTGGCGCCCGGGCCGCCCTGGAAGAGGGTGTCGCCGGTGAAGACGGTGCCGAGGCCCCGGTCGTAGAGGCAGATCGCGCCGGGCGCGTGTCCGGGGGTGTGCAGCACGGTCAGGTCGGCGCCCGCGGCCTCGATCACCTGCCCGTCGGCGAGATGGGCGTCGGGGTCGCGGTCCGGGTGGGTGAGCTTCCACAGCGGCAGGTCGTCGGGGTGCAGCCAGATGGTGGCGCCGGTGCGGTCGGCGAGCGCGGGTGCGGCGTCGATGTGGTCGTTGTGGGCGTGGGTGCACACGATCGCGGTCAGCCGGCGGTCGCCGACGGCCTCGGCGATGGCGTCGGCGTCATGGGCGGCGTCGATGACGATGGCTTCGTGGTCGTCGCCGACGATCCACACGTTGTTGTCGACGTCCCAGGTGCCGCCGTCGAGGGTGAACTGCCCTGAGGTGACGAGGCGTTCGATGCGGGCGGCCATCAGAGCACCACCACCGAGCGCAGGACGTCGCCGTGGTGCATCCGCTCGAATGCCTTCTCCACCTCGTCGAGTTGGATCGTCTCGGTCACGAACGCCTCCAGGTCCAGGCGGCCTTGCAGATGCAGGTCGATCAGCATCGGGAAGTCGCGGGAGGGCAGACAGTCGCCGTACCAGGAGGACTTGAGCGCCCCGCCGCGTCCGAAGACGTCCAGCAGCGTCAGTTCGAGCTTCATGTCGGGGGTGGGGACGCCGACGAGGACGACCGTGCCGGCGAGGTCGCGGGCGTAGAAGGCCTGCTTGTACGTCTCCGGGCGGCCGACCGCCTCGATGACGACGTCGGCGCCGAAGCCGCCGGTGAGGTCGCGGATCGCCTCGACCGGGTCGGCCTCCTTCGAGTTGACCGTGTGGGTGGCGCCCATGGAGCGGGCCTTCTCCAGCTTCCGGTCGTCGATGTCCACCGCGATGATCTTCGCTGCACCGGCCAGGCTCGAACCGGCGATCGCCGCGTCCCCGACGCCGCCGCAGCCGATGACCGCGACCGTGTCGCCGCGCCCGACGTTGCCGGTGTTGATCGCGGCCCCGATGCCCGCCATCACTCCGCAGCCGAGCAGCCCGGCCACGGCCGCCGAGACCGCCGGGTCGACCTTGGTGCACTGTCCGGCGGCGACGAGCGTCTTCTCGGCGAAGGCGCCGATGCCGAGCGCCGGGGACAGCTCCTGTCCGGTCGAGGCGAGGGTCATCTTCTGGCCGGCGTTGTGGGTGTCGAAGCAGTACCAGGGCCGGCCGCGCAGACAGGCCCGGCACTGGCCGCACACCGCGCGCCAGTTGAGGATCACGAAGTCGCCGGGTGCGACGTCCGTGACGCCCTCGCCGACCGCCTCCACGACACCGGCGGCCTCATGGCCCAGCAGAAAGGGGAACTCGTCGTTGATGCCGCCCTGCTTGTAGTGCAGGTCGGTGTGGCAGACCCCGCAGGCCTGGACCTGGACGACGGCTTCTCCCGGCCCGGGGTCGGGTACGAGGATCGTCTCCACCCGGACGGGCTCGTCCTTGCCCGGTGCGATCACGCCGCGCACTTCCTGCGCCATGGTGGGCCCCTTTCACCAACGATGTCCTGGCCAGTCGACACTACGTGCGACTGATCAGTAACGTCACCCGCCGGATCAGGCCACCGGTACCTCTACGCGAGCGACAGGAACAGCTTCTCCAGCCGGGCCTTCATCTGCTCCGGGCTCTCGCCGTCGCGCTCCCCCTGGGCCGGATTGGTGAGGCACTGCTGCAGGCCGGTCGCGATGATCGCGAATCCGGCCCGGTCGAGTGCGCGGGATGCCGCGGCGAGCTGGGTGACGACGTCCTCGCAGTCACGGCCCTCCTCGATCATCTTGATCACTCCGGAGATCTGCCCCTGCGCCCGCCTCAGCCGGTTCAGCACCGACTTGAGCTCGTCACCCTCGAACTGCAGCTCCACGATCACTCCCTTTGCATACCCTTAGGGGTATTTTACCTCAGGGCCCGCGCCACCCCGGAAACCCGTTCGGATCCGGTCATCCCGGGACCGTAGCCTGAGTACTCCGCCCGACTCCCAAGGAGCGCCGTGAGCATCGCAGCGACGAAGAGCAGCACGCCCACGTGGCGGCTCCTTCTCGGTTACGTCAGACCCCACCGCTGGGCCCTGCTCGCAGGTGCCGTGCTCTCCCTCGTCACCGGCGCCACCGGGCTGCTGCTGCCGCTGGTGGCACGGGAGTTGATCGACGACCTCTCGCACGACCGGACCATCACCGGCGCGCTTCTCGTCATGTCGGGTCTGGTGGTCGCCAACGCGGCGGTGGGCGCGCTGGGTGGGTATGTGCTGCGGCGCACCGCCGAGTCGGTGGTGCTCGGCGCGCGGCGCGCCCTGTCGTCGTATCTGCTGCGGCTGCGGATCGCGGCCGTGGACCGCAGCGAGCCGGGCGACCTGATGGCCCGGATCACCTCCGACACCACCCTGCTGCGTGAGGTCACCACCGACTCCCTGGTGGGCATCGGCACGGGAGGGCTCACGCTGGTCGCGACGATCGTGATGATGGGCCTGGTCGATCCGGTCCTGCTCGGGGTCACCGTGGCCGTGATCTTCGGCGCGGGCACGATCCTCGGCGTGATCGTGCCGCGCATCAACCGGGCGAGCAAGCAGGCGCAGGACGCTGTCGGTGTCATGGGCGCCTCGCTGGAGCGGATCCTGGGCGCGCTGCGCACGGTGAAGGCGTCCGGCGCGGAGCACCGCGAGGAGCAGACGCTGCACTCGGCGGCCGAGGAGTCCTGGCGGCAGAGCGTGCGGGCCGCCAAGTGGTCGGCGGCGGCGGGCAATACGGCCGGTCTGGCGATGCAGATCGCGTTCATCACCGTCCTCGCGGTGGGCGGGGCACGGGTCGCGACCGGCGCGGTCGACGTCGGCACCCTGGTGGCGTTCCTGCTGTACGTCTTCTATCTGATGTCGCCGATCCAGCAGGTCGTCGGCGCGATCACCCAGTACCAGACGGGCGCCGCGGCGTTCGCCCGTATCCAGGAGGCGCTGGCGCTGCCCGCCGAACCGGCCGCCCTGCCCGCCCCGCTGCCCTCGCCCGGCACACAGCCGGCCGCGCTCGCCTTCACCGACGTCCGCTTCCGGTACGCCGACGACCTGCCGTACGTCCACCACGGCGTGACCTTCGAGGTGCCCGCGCAGGGCATGACGGCGTTCGTCGGCCCGTCCGGCGCCGGCAAGACCACCGTCTTCTCGCTCATCGAGCGGTTCTACGACCCCGAGTCCGGCGTGATCACCGTCGACGGCCGGGATCTGGCGGACTGGGAGCTGCCCCAGCTGCGGTCCGCGATCGGCTACGTCGAGCAGGACGCGCCGGTCCTGTCGGGCTCGCTGCGGGAGAACCTGCTGCTGGGGAACCCGGACGCGGACGACGCGGCCCTCGCGCGGGTGCTGAAGACGACCCGTCTGGACGGCATGGTGGACAGGCTGCCGGGCGGCCTGGAGACGCTCGTCGGACATCGCGGCACCAAGCTGTCCGGCGGTGAACGTCAACGGGTCGCCATCGCCCGCGCCCTGCTGCGCCGCCCCCGGCTGCTGCTCCTGGACGAGGCCACCTCGCAGCTGGACGCGGTGAACGAGGCGGCGCTGCGGGACACCGTCGCCGATGTCGCCCGTACGACGACGGTGCTCGTGGTCGCCCACCGGCTGTCGACGGTGACGATGGCCGACCGGATCGTCGTCATGGACGCGGGCAAGGTGCGCGCGGTGGGCACGCACCGCGAACTCGTGGCCGCCGACCCGCTGTACGCGGAGCTGGCGGCCACGCAGTTCCTGGCGACGGTCGGCTGACAGGTCCCGTCAGAAGGGGTAGTGGGCCTGCTGGGTGGCGATGGTCACCCAGCGGGTGTTGGAGAAGGCCTCGATGCCCCAGCGACCGCCGAAGCGCCCGTATCCGGAGGCCTTGGCTCCGCCGAACGGGGCGTGCGGTTCGTCGGCCACCGACTGGTCGTTGACGTGCACGATCCCGGTCCGGATCCGGCGGGCGACGGCCAGCCCGTGAGTGGCGTTCTCGGTGATGATGCCGCAGGTCAGGCCGTTCTCCGTGTCGTTGGCGAGGGTGATGGCGGTGGTGTCGTCGGCGAACGACTCGACCACGCACACCGGCCCGAAGGCCTCGGCGTGGTACAGGTCGGCCTCCTGCGGTACCTCCGTGAGGACGGTCGCCGGGTGCACCGCCCCCTCCGGCTCGCCGCCGCCGACGAGGACCTTGGCCCCCTTGGCGACGGCGTCCCGTACCAGTCCGGCCACGCGCTGCGCGGACGACGCGGCCACCAGCGGGCCGACCACGGTGTGCGGGTCACCCGGGTCACCGGACTGGAGGGAGGCGACCTTCGTGGTGAAGCGCTCGGTGAACTCCTCGGCGAGCGACTCGTGCACCAGGATGCGGTCGCCGGACATGCAGATCTGTCCGGCGTTCATGAACACGCTGAAGACGGCCGCGTTGACGGCGTAGTCCACATCCGCGTCGTCGAGCACGATCACCGCGTTCTTGCCGCCCAACTCCAGGACGGCGGGCTTGAGATGGCGGGCCGCGTGTTCGCCGATGACCCGGCCCACCGGGGTCGAGCCGGTGAAGTTCACGCCCCGCACCCGCGCGTCCGCGATCAGCGTCTCGGCGATCTCCGCGGCGTCCTCACGGGCGTTGGTGACGACGTTCAGCACGCCGTCCGGGAGTCCGGCCTCGCGCAGGACGTCGGCGATCAGCAGCCCGCAGGCCAGCGGCGCGTCCTCGCTCGGCTTGACCACCACGGTGTTGCCCGCCGCGAGCGGCGCCGCGACGGCCCGTACGCCGAGGATGACGGGCGCGTTCCACGGGGCGAACGCGGCGACCACGCCCAGCGGTTCACGCACCGCGAGCCCCAACGCGCCCTGCGCCTGGGCGTTCAGCACCTCACCGCGCGGCGCGGTGACGGCTGCCGCGGCCTCACGCAGCATGTTCGCCGCGAGGGCCACGTTGAAGTACGCCCACGGGCGGGTGCCGCCGGCCTCGTTCGCCATCAGCTCGGCGACCTGGTCGCCGCGGGCGTCCAGCAGGTCGGCCGCCTTCAGGAAGATCGCCCGGCGCGCGAAGGGGGCGAGCGCCGCCCACTCCTCGAACGCAGCGTCGGCGGCGTCCACGGCCCGGCGCACGTCCTCGGGTCCGGCCGCGGCGACCGTCGCGTACACCTCCCCCGTATACGGGTTGATGTCCTCGGTCGTGCGGCCGGAGGCGGCGGGCACGTCCTTGCCGCCGATGAACAGTTCACGCGTGATGGGCATGCTGCCGACCTTTGTGTTCGCCGTGTGAAAGTTGATCCACTCTACCGCGCATGCTGCGAGCCGGCTGCGGCAATGTCAAGGGTCGCAGACCGCGGCTGCGCTTGCCGGGCCCGGCGGGGCGGAGGAGGCTCGGAGGTGAGGGCTCCGGTGGCCCGCTCCTCGTCGGGCCGCGGCCTTCGAAGGAGGTCGATGATGGGCACGTTCGACAGCAACGCACTGCGCCAGGCCATTGAAGGACACTCCGAGCAGCCGCTCGTCTCGCTCTACGCGGACGACGCGGAGCTGCGGATCGTGGACCGCAACACCCAGCCCAGCCACCCCAAGGTCCTGCACGGCCGGGACGAGATCGCCGAGATGCTCGCCGACGTCTACAGCCGCGACATCAAGACGCACAAGCTGGAGCGGTGTGTCGTCCAGGGCGACGACGTCGCGTTCAGCGAGTCCTGCGAGTACTCGGACGGCGTCCGGGTCCTGTCAGAGTCGATGGTGTCGCTGCGCGACGGCAAGATCGCCGAGCAGACCATGATCCAGGCGTGGGACGAGTAGCCGTCGTCCGCCCCGGCCGTGACGGCCGGGGCGGCGACACCGTCCCTAGGTGAGCGTCCACTTCTGGTTGGCGCCCGTGCCGCAGGACCACAGCACCAGCGGGGTGCGGTTGGCCGTCCCCGCGTTGTAGGCGTCGAGGCACAGACCGGCGTGGACGTTGGTGATCGTCCCGTCGCCGTTGATGTTCCACTGCTGGTTCGCCTGGCCGTTGCAGTCCCAGATCACGACCTTGGTGCCGTTGGTCGTGCCCAGGTTGTAGGCGTCGAGGCACTTGTTGCCGTACACCACGAGTTCCTTGCGGGGGGTGTACGTCCAGGACTGGTTGCGGCCTCCGTTGCAGTCCCACAGCTCGGCCTGGGTGCCGTTGGTGATGGTGTTGTCGTTGACGTCCAGGCAGCGGGACGACTGGGTGCCGACGACGAGGGAGCCGTCGGTGCCGGGCAGGGGGCGGACCGCGATGCCCTCGACGGCGGGGCCGCCGGTGAGCGTGAGGGTGTTGGCGGAGCCCTTGGAGAGGGAGACCTGGACGGAGACGGTGCCCGCGGCGGATCCGGTCGGCGGGAAGGCGACCTTGGTGCTGGTCTGGCCGTTGACCTGGAGGGTCGCCGTGCGGGTCGCGGAGGTGTTGTTGGTGTAGGAGACGTCCACGACCTTCACGCCCGTGTTCGCCGCCGTCACGCCGGTGAAGCGCCCCGTGGAAGCAGGTTCGTACGTGCTGCCCGCCGCCTCCGTGCCGCCGGTGACCTTGAGCATCACGGAGCCGCCCGCCGGGACACTGGCCGTGTAGCCGGTGGCGTACGACCCCACGTTCTGCCGCGCCCACAGGTCACGGACGGTCGCGGAGGCGTTCGTCAGGCCGAGGTCGGCCCAGCGGACGGTGATGTTCTTCGCGGCCGAGGTGCGGTTGAGGAGGACGACGGCGCGGTTGCCGGTGCCGGACAGGACCTTGCCGTAGACCTGGGCTCCCGTGGTGTCCTCGGCGACCTCGACGCCCTGGAGGCCGCGCGGGTCCTGGTCCACGGCGATGACTTCGGGGTTCTTGAGGATGTTCGCGGTCTCGGCGGACATCGTCGCGAGGTTGTTCCCGGCGAGGAGGGGTGCGCCGGAGATCGCCCAGAGGTTCATGTGGGTGCGGTTCTGGGCGGCGGTGAAGCCGTCCATGCCGACCATCAGCATGTCGGGGTCGTTGTAGTAGCCGGTGTGCTGGGCGGTGGGGTGGAGGTTGGTGTCGTAGTTGGCCAGCAGGCTCGTCATGGAGGGCTGGTTGCCCCAGTAGATGATGTCGGTGTTGGTCCGCCACATCGCGCCCTGGCCCGGGGCCCAGTTCCACGGGTTCTGCTTGCCCCAGTTGCAGATCGAGAGGGTCAGCGGACGGCCCGTGGCCGCCGTGGCCTTGGTGATCGCATCGCTGATGGCCTGGTACGTCGACTTCGCGTCGAGCCCTTCGGCGTCGCCGCCGCACCAGTCGACCTTGACGAAGTCGAAGCCCCACTTCGAGAACTGGAGCATGTCCTGCTCGTAGTGGCCCTCGCTGCCCGAACCCGGCGCGGCGGGCCGGCCCGTCGGGAAGTAGTAGCCGCAGCCGTCCTTGCCCGCGTCGGTGTAGATGCCGGCCTTCAGGCCCTTGCTGTGGATGTAGTCGGCGATGGCCTTCATGCCGCCGGGCCACTCGGCCTCGTCGACGGTGATGTTGCCGGCGCTGTCGCGGGTGCCCTGCCACCAGCCTTCGTCGATGTTGATGTACTTGTATCCGGCGGCCGGCAGACCGGCGGCGACGAACGCGTCGACCTGCTGCTTGATGACGTTGTAGTCGATCTTCGCGGCGAAGCTGTTCCAGGAGGCCCAGCCCATCGGGGCGGTGGGCACCGGTATCTGACGGGTCGCCACGGCGGCGGGGGCCGCCTTGAGGGGTGCGGTCGGGTTGGCGACGAGGAGGACGGCTGCCACGGCCGCCAGTAAGGCGACCGTGCGCAGGACGAGGGTGCGGAACATGCGGCTCCTTTGCCGATGGCCGAGATCTGGCCGAAATATCGAACGAGGATCGGTTATCCGAACGAAACGGCGCGCTGAAAGTAGAGCCGCCAGGGGCGGAAGTCAACGGATGTGACGCGCGTGGGTGCGGGATTGCGCGCGGTCCCGCGTCGACGGAACACTGACCGTCGTGCGCGTAGCGATCATGACGGCGGGCTCCCGGGGCGACGTGGCCCCCTACACCGGCCTCGGGCACGGACTCTCCCGAGCCGGGCATGAGGTCACCCTGGTCACCCACGGCTGCTTCGAGCCGCTGGTCGCGGGGGCAGGGCTCAGGTTTCATCCCCTTCCGGTGGACCCGCGGGAGGAGTTGGAGTCCTCGCGCGGGCGGGGGCTGCACCGCAGCACGACCGGCGTCGGCAAGCTCGCGCGGGTCGTCGCCCTGGCGCGGGCACTCGTCGGGCGGATGACGGACGACCTCGTGGCGGCGGCCCGCACGCACGATGTCCTGTTGCTCTCCAGCTCGTTGGCGCCGCTGGGACACACCGTCGCCGAGGGCCTGTCGCTGCCGAGCCTGGGCGTCTACCTCCAACCGGTCGCTCCCACAAGGGAGTTCGGGCCCGCCGTGCTCGGCGGTGGTTCATGGGGTGCGGTCGGCAACCGGGTCGCCGGACACGGGGTCGGTCTGGCCGTGGAACACGTCTTCGCCTCCACCGTGCCCCAGGTGCGGGCCCGGCTGGGGCAGCCGCCCGTCCGGGCGGCGGCGGGGCTGCGGCGCCGGGAGCGGCAGAGGTGGCCGGTGCAACACGGGTTCAGCCCGCTGGTGGTCGCCCGGCCGCGCGACTGGCGTGCGGGGCTGGAGGTGGCAGGGTACTGGTGGCCGTACGACCGTCAGGACCGACTCCCGCCGCAGCTGCGGGACTTCCTGGAGGCGGGGCCGCCGCCGGTCTTCGTGGGCCTGGGCAGTGCGACCGTGCCCGACCCCGAGCGGCTCAGCGCGGACATCGTGCGGGCGCTGCGCCGGGCCGGACTGCGCGGGGTGATCCAGCGCGGCTGGGGCGGGCTGGAAGCCGCCGGGGACGACATGCTGACCATCGGCGAGGTACCGCACGCGCTGCTGTTCCCGAGGGTCGCCGCGGTGGTTCATCACGCGGGCGCCGGCACGACCGCGGCCGGCCTGCGCGCCGGAGTGCCGGCCGTGCCGGTGCCCATCCAGTTCGACGAGGGATTCTGGGCGGCACGGCTGGTGGCCCTGGGTGTCGCTCCGCGGGCGGTCCCGCTGCGGCGGCTCAGCGTCGACGCGCTGGCCTCGGCGCTGGTGCGGGCGACCCGGGATACCGGGTACGGGGAGCGGGCGCGGGCGTTGGGGGCACGGATCCGGAGTGAGGACGGGGTCACGTCGGTCCTTGCCGCGGTGAACCGGCTGAGCGGCTGACACGCACGAAGCGCATCGTCGGCGGCCGGAACGACCATGCGCCGCACCGTCAACTCGGCGGCCCGCAAGCGACCGTCACCCCGCCTCCCACCCCGCCGGCCGCAGAATCCCCAGCAGTTGCCGGACCAACTCGTCCACCGCCTCCTCCAGCGTGGCGTCCACCCACCCGGCGCTCCAGTCGTGGAGCAGGCCGTTGACGCTGCCGATGAAGGCTGTCGCGGCGATCCGGTAGTCGCGGGGCGCCGCCTCACCCCGGGCGACCGCTGCCTCCGCCTCGGCGCAGACGAGGTCGACCCAGCGGGCGCGGCGGGCCAGGCGCTGGTGTTCCAGACGCGGGCTGACGCCGATGATCTCGACGAAGGTGATGCGGATACGGCGTGGATCGGCGGTGACGTTGGCGGCGTAGGCGCGGAAGATCGCGGTGGCGCGTTCGGCGAGCGGCAGGTCGTCCGCGGCAGCCACCGCGGCGAGCACGGCCTCCTCGGCCCAGTCGTTGACCTGGAGGTGGAGGGCGGCCAGGACGTCCTCGAGGGTGCGGAACTCCTCGTAGAACTGGCGGGTGGAGAGCCCGGCGGCCTCGCTCAGCGCGGCGACGGTCGTGGCCCGGTAGCCGGGTGTGTCGCCGAACAGCTGGAGCGCGGCGTCCAGGAAGCGGCGGCGGCGCTCGGCCTGCCGCTCCTCGGCGGACTTGCCCCTGTACCGGCCGGTCGGCGCCCTGAGCCTGCCCGTCACGGACCCTCCCCGTTCCCTCGCCTGTCCCCGTCGATCAATTTTGTCGTGTACGCGGTCTTGTCGAACAGGACACCCCCTCCTTACTTTTCAGTAAGTCCACTGTGAAAGTACTTGTGTTCAGATTCAGCACCCCGTCTTGGCCTGCTCCACCCATGGCACCCGCCCCCCCCAGAGAAGAGAGCACCCATGCCTGCCATCCGCCCCAGGCACCTTTGCTCCATGGCCGCCGCCCTCGTCCTGACCGTCACCGCTCCCGCGACCGCAGCCACCGCCGCCACCTCGGACGCCGCCGCCCTGCGCGAAGTCCTGTTCGTCGGCAACAACTGGGACGGCACCGCCGACGTCATCAAGTCCTCCGGCGACTTCGCGAAGATCGGCCGCATCAACGTCATCCCCGACAAGGACGAGCGGATGGCGGAGATCAACGCGAACCCGATCAAGTGGATCTACTTCATGGCCATCCGCAACAGCGTCGGCGAGGGCCACGACCAGTTCGTGGACGACATGTACACCACGCCGGACGGCTCGTCCGTGGTCGTCTCCCGCCCGAGCTTCGCCGACGTGGTCTCGATCGACCTGGCCACCGGTGACATCAACTGGCGCTTCCCCGTGTCGGGTTACCGCTCCGACCACATGACGGTCTCCCCCGACGGCAAGCGCGTCGCCGTGTCCGCCTCGACCTCCAACACCGTGCACGTACTGGACATCGTCACCGGCAAGCAGCTCGGCTCGGCCGCCACCGCCGACAAGCCGCACGAGAACATCTTCACCAAGGACGGCAAGTACCTCTGGAACATGGGCATCGGCGATGTGAACACCGCGACCGACGCGCCCTGGCTGGACTGGACGAAGGGCAACCGGTACATCACCGTCGTCGACGCGACCACGTATGAGCGGGTCAAGGTCATCGACATGCGGCAGCGGCTGGACGCCATCGGCCTCACGGACTACTCCGACGCCGTCCGGCCCGCCGTGTTCTCGCCCGACGAGTCCAAGCTGTACTTCCAGGTGTCGTTCTTCAACGGCTTCTTCGAGTACGACATCGCGACGGACAAGATCACCCGTACGAAGACACTGCCCAAGAACCCGGCGACCAACGACGACCGCACCACCTTCGTCAACGACTCGCGCCACCACGGCATTTCGATGAGCCCCGACGGCAGCAAGCTGTGTGTCGCGGGCACGATGGACGACTACGCGACGGTCGTCGACCGCGCCACCCTCCAGGAGGGCCCGCTGGTCACCGCCTCGAAGCCGTACTGGGCGACCGTCAGCGGCGACGGCAAGAGCTGCGTGGTGTCGGAGAGCGGCACCGACCAGGTCACGGCCATCGACTTCGCCACCGGCAAGAAGACGGTGTCCGTCCCGGTCGGCGACCATCCGCAGCGAGTGCGGCTGGGGCATGTGGCCGCGGACTGGACGGGAACCACCGGCTGAGGCCCGAGCGGTTCAGGCGGTGGCGCGGTGCCCGGACACCAGCCACCGCCACCGCGGGCGTTCCGTGACCAGCGTGGCGGCGGCCAGCAGGGACACCGCGACCGCCGCCCACACGGGCCAGGCCAGCCATGCGCAGACCACGGCCGCGACCAGTTGGAGCAGCACCAGAAGGATCGTGACCGCCCCGGGTACCGGCACGATCCCGTGGGCCTTGTCCCCCGGTGTGGTGAAGACGGTCGGCAGCCCGATCAGCACCACCACGGACAGCGCCGCGAGCGGCCAGGAGTACCCGGCCAGCGCCCAGGGCGTGGCCACCCAGGCGACGAGTTCGGTCCCGAAGCGCGGGACGGCCGCGCGTCGGTCGTCGGGTTTCGGCAACGTCGTCTCCCCCACAGATGTGCCCGTCAACGGTGGGTGATCCTACGGCGACCAGGCCAAGCCTGCTTCACCTGCCCTCACGTCGGGATCCAGGGTCGACCCCGACGTCAGGGACGGGCGTCAGCCGATGCGCTGGGTCGCCCAGGCCGCCAGTTCGGCCTTCGCCGCGTTCAGCAGGGACGACGAGGGATTCGTCGCGCCGTTGGTGACGAGTGCGTAGTGCAGGGTGCCGGAGTCCGAGTCCGTCAGCAGCAGGCGGCGGCTGCCGCTGCCGCCGGGTTCGGAAGCCGCCGCGATCGGGGTCGACGGCGTGTACGCGGGCGGGGCGTACGCCGTGCCCAGGTCGGAGACGACGGTGGTGGTCGAGGTCGGGAAGGATGCCGGGAGGTGCAGTTCGGTGGGTGCCGAGCCGCTTCCCGAGCGCCATACGAGCAGGCTGTACTGCCCGGAGCCCACCAGCTGGGCCACACGGGGCAGTGAGCTGGGCACCGGGTTCCAGGTCAGGGTCGTGGAGCCGTCGCGGGAGCGGTCCTCGTAGGTGAAGGCGACGGTCGTGCCGGAGGTGGCGCTCGGGTAGACGCGGTCGAGGAGCCGTGCGTCCTGGCGCAGGACGGCCTTACCGGAGTCGTCGAGGCGTACGGCGGACAGGTCCTCGCCGTTCCAGGCGTCGCCCTCGGTCTGCACCTTGTCGGGGTTGTCGTTCATCAGCTCGTGGTGGCGGCCGTGGTAGATGTCCCACTGCCACTGGCTGCCGGAGAGCACGGGTCCGGAGCCGGCCGGGTTCGTCCACCAACTCGCCCCCGGCACCCGGGAGTCGAGGGCCTGGTACATCGCTTTGAGAACCGTCGGCGCCTTGTCGGAGACCGTGCCGGTCAGCGGGTGGCCGAACTCGCTGACGATCGCGGGCGCTTTGGTGGCGGAGGCCCGGTCGCGCACCGTGCCGAAGTCACCCGCGTACTGTCCGTCCGCCGCCTTGCCCCACATGAAGATGCCGGAGATCGCCTTCTGGTCGTAGAAGTGGGTGTTGAAGACGAAGCGCGGCCCGAGGTTGCCCACGTCGAGCAGGCCGCCCTCCTGCTTCTGGAAGTCCAGGTTGGCGTTCCAGAACAGGTTCGGTTCGACGAACGCGGGCTTGTCCTGCCAGCCGGCCGCGTCCATCCGCGCCCGGAACTTCACATGGAAGGGCCACAGGACGTCCTTCTCCCAGGCCCGGCTGGACTGGCCCGAGTCATAGACGCCCGCATGGGGTTCGTTGTACGGGTCGAAGCCGACGACGGCCGCGAACTGAGCGGTCGTGAGGTTCTGCTTGAGGTACGCCATCGTCTTCTGGGCGGTGTCGAGGAACGAGTCCTGCAGGCCGTACGTGTTGTGCCAGAAGTCGTACGTCGCCTCCGTCACGGCCGCGTTGGAGGTGATGTTCTGGCCCCAGAAGGGGCAGATCCCGCAGTACTCGTCCGGGTAGTCACCGAGGTCCACGGCCCACTTGGGGGCGCCGTCGCCGGTGTACCAGCTGTCCGAGTCGAACAGCCAGCGGGAGTAGAGGTCCTGGTGGAAGTCGGGATACACCCGGATCCCGACATCGAGGAACGCGCCGATCTGGGCGGTGGCGGCGGCCAGGTAGGCGTTGTCCACCTGGCCGCGCACGGGCTCGGCGTACGCCCAGGACAGCAGGAAGCGGACCGAGTTGCCGCCGCCGAGCGCTCTCAGCGCGGTCGCGGACTTCTTCGCGTCGGCGACCGAGGCGAAGGGCAGGCCGTTGTTCTCCTTCAGCTTGGTCTCGCCGGAGACGTTGTAGCCACGCAGCACGACCTCGCGGCCGTGGCCGTCGGTGAAGCGGCCGTTCTGCACGGTCAGCGGGGATTCGTCGAACCAGAGGGAGTCGGGGACGGAGGCAGCGGTGGCGGGGCGGGTGCCCGCCACCGACAGGAATCCACAGAGGAGAACCAGAACAAGGAGCACACGCGCACGCTTATTCGGCATGTTCACTACCGTCCGGTAATTTCAGGACACCGTCAACACCCCTGACTCTGGAGTAAGTTAAGTCTCGGCCAGCTCAACCACTCACTCTGCGCGTCACGTTCAACAGGTATTCCTTGCGGTTGAGCGGGTTGTGGTCGGTGCGCGGACGCTGAGGGACCGTGCCGTGGGCGACCGGCGCGTAGTGGTCGAAGACGCTCTCCAGCTCACCCTCACCCCGGGTGAGCCCCGGCAGCCGCTGCTCCAGTTCGTGCACCCGGCCCGCGGGAACGGCACCCTCCAGAACGCTGGTGGCACCCGTGGTCCCGGTGGTCTGCGGTACGGCCCGCAGCGCGGCCAGCACCGGGAGCAGGGCGCCCAGGGTGTCCACGGGCGTCTCGATGCGGAAGCGGTGCATGGGCTCGTACACCTGGGTGCCCGCCCTGCGCAGCGCCTCGATCAGGACCAGTGGCGTCAGGCCCCGGAAGTCGGCGCCGGTGCTGGACATGCTCTTGTCGAAGCCCTGGTGGGCGTGGCTCTGCCGGGGCCAGTAGCCGGAGTGGGTCATGGTGACCGTGCAGTCGGTGACCTGCCAGCCGCTGAGGCCCTGTCCGAGCGTCTCGCGCACGGTGTCCTCGACTGCCTTGAAGAACGCGTACGGCATGGCACCGAGTTCCACCTCCAGCCGGAACGCGACGCCCGAGCCGGTCGGCGCCGGGTCGACACGCAGGCCGACCGTCGCGAGGAACGGGTTGGCGCCCTTCTTGATGAACTCGGCGGCCGCTCCCGTGCCCACGGGCCGCTCGATGCAGATCGTCGACGTCTCCCGGAAGGTGACGTCCAGGCCGTAGTCGTCGGCGAGCGTTGCCTGGATGACCTCCTTCTGGACCTCGCCGTAGAGGGACACGGAGGTCTCCTGCCGGATCTCGTCGTGGCGGAGGCCGATCAGCGGGTCCTGTTCGGCGAGTTGGGTCAGGGCGAGGTGCAGGGACCGCTTGTCCACGCCCGCGCCCGGGACGACGACGGTTTCGAGAGTGGGCGGCGCGAAGAAGTGCTCGTACGCCTTGCGCGGCTCGCCGATCGCGTCGCCGATCCGGATGGCGTCGAGGCCCCAGAGCTTGGCGATGCGGCCCGCCGGGACGGTCTCGTCACGGGAGTCCGCGCCCTCCTCGAAGACACTGATCGCGGTGATCTTGCCCTCGGTGTCACCGTCGCCGAAACGGATCCGGTCGCGGACGGCCAGCGCCCCGGAGAAGATCCGCGCATAGGCGATCTTCTCCCCCGCCGGTCCCCGCTCGACCTTGAAGACGGTGCCCGACACCGGCCCCTCCGGATCGCCCTCGGCCGCGGGCAGCAACTCCTTGATCCCGCCGATGAGCGTGTCCACACCCGCGCCCGTGATGGCGGACCCGAAGTAGACGGGGTGGACGAGGGCCTGCCGGGTCTGGTCGGCGAGGGCGGTGCGCAGGCGGTCGTACGAGACCGTGTCCTCGACATAGGCGGACAGCAGGTCGTCGTCGTGGTCGGTGAGGACGTCGATCGCGGCCGGGGCGAGCTCCGGGGTGACGCGGGCGCCGCGTGTGCCGAGCCCGGTCACCGACGCCATCGGTACGACCGCCGCGGTGAGCCGCTCGGCGATCGCCCGCAGCACCCCGTCGTACCCCGCTCCACGCCGGTCGATCTTGTTGACGAAGATCAGTGTGGGGATGCGCAGCCGCCGCAGGGTGCGCATCAGGACGCGGGTCTGCGGCTGGACGCCCTCGACGGCCGAGATGACCAGGACGGCGCCGTCGAGCACGCCGAGGACCCGCTCGACCTCGGCGATGAAGTCCGGGTGGCCGGGGGTGTCGATGAGGTTGACCGTCACGTCGTCGAGGGGGAACGAGACGACGGCGGACTTGATGGTGATCCCGCGCTGCTTCTCCAGCGCGAGGGAGTCGGTCTGCGTGGAGCCGGCGTCGACGCTGCCGATCTCGTCGACGACTCCGGCGGTGTACAGCAGCCGCTCGGTCAGGCTGGTCTTACCGGCGTCTACGTGCGCGAGAATTCCGAGATTGAGCAGGTGCACTGAGCGTCATGTCCTTGGTCATCGGAGGGATTCCTTCGTGAGTGGACATGCACGCAGTGCGCATCTGTGCTCCTCGTGTGTGACGACGTGTCTCCCCAGCAGTGCAGCAGAAGCGGGCGCACCACGGCAATGGATTAACCGTCAACGAAGCCCGTCGCAGCACTCGCCGTCGTCAGGGCGCGGTCATAGAGTGACGTACATCGAGTGACCTGCATCACGTTTCGTCGCTGATTTCCCTCGCTTCCGCCGCATGGCCTGGAGGGCACATGACCCACATCTCGGTGAACGTGGACGGCACGACATACGAGGACGAGGTCGAGCCCCGTCTTCTGCTGATCCACTACCTGCGCGACCGCCTCGGTCTGACCGGCACCCCGATCGGCTGCGACACCTCCAACTGCGGGGCCTGCACGGTCGAACTGGACGGGGAGAGCGTCAAGAGCTGCTCCGTCCTTGCCGTCCAGGCGGACGGGAGCGAAGTGACCACGGTCCAGGGGCTCGCCCGGGACGGCGAGTGGACCGGGCTGCAGAAGGCGTTCCACGAGCAGCACGGACTGCAGTGCGGGTACTGCACCCCCGGCATGATCATGGCGGCCCGGGATCTGCTACGGGAGAACCCCCACCCCAGCTCGGACGACGTACGCCAGGCCCTGGAGGGCAACCTCTGCCGGTGCACCGGCTACCAGAACATCGTGCGCGCGGTGCTCGCCGCCTCCGGGCAGGAGGTGCCGGCATGACCGACCAGATGGCCGAACCCGAAGTCGGCCGCTCGCGGGCCCGCAAGGAAGACGCCCACCTGATCACGGGCCAGACCAACTGGACCGACAACATCCAGGTCAGCGGTCTGCTGCACCTGGCGATCCTGCGCAGCCCCATGGCGCACGCCCGCCTCGACCGCGTCGACGTCTCCGCGGCCCTCGACCGGCCGGGCGTCATCGCCGCCTTCACGGGGCGCGACCTCGCCGACGGCATGGGCTCGATGCCGTGCGTATGGCCGGTGACCGAGGACATCGTCATGCCGGACCATCCGGCGGTGGCGGTCGACGAGGTGCGGTACGCGGGCGACCCGATCGCGGTCGTCGTGGCACGGGACCGGTACACGGCGGCGGACGCGCTGGAGGCGATCGAGGTCGACTACACGCCGTTGCCCCCGGTGCTCGACCTGGAGGACGCGCTCGCCGAGGACGCCCCGCTGGTCCACTCCGACAAAGGCACCAACCGCTGCTACGTCTGGCCGCTCGCCACCGGCGAGAGCTACGACGCGGTACGCGAGCGCGCCGACGTCGTCCTGAAACGGCGCTACATACAGCAACGCCTGATCCCCAACGCGATGGAGCCCCGCGCGGTCGTCGTCACCCCGCTCGCGGCCTCCGGCGAGTACACCCTGTACTCCTCCACCCAGGTCCCGCACATCGCACGGGTGCTGCTGGCGATGGTCACCGGCATCCCCGAGCAGAAGCTGCGGGTGATCGCGCCCGACGTGGGCGGCGGCTTCGGCTCCAAGCTCCAGGTGTACGGCGAGGAGGCCCTCGCGCTCGTCGTGGCGCGCAAGCTGGGCCGGCCGGTGAAGTGGACCGAGTCCCGCTCCGAGAACTACCAGGCCACCCACCACGGCCGCGGCCAGATCCAGGACATCGAGATCGCCGCCACCCGCGACGGCAAGCTGCTCGGCCTGAAGGTCGACCTGCTGGCCGACATGGGCGCCTACCTGATGATCATCACCCCGGGCACTCCGCTGCTGGGCGCCTTCATGTACCCGGGGATCTACAAGATGGACGCCTACGACTTCACCTGCACGGGCGTCTTCACCACGCGCACGCCGACCGACGCCTACCGGGGCGCCGGCCGACCCGAGGCGACCTTCGCCATCGAGCGGATCATGGACGATCTGGCCGTCGAACTCGGCCTGGACCCCATCGAGTTGCGGCGCCGCAACTGGATCCGGCACGAGGAGTTCCCGTACACCTCCGTCGCAGGGCTCACCTACGACAGCGGCAACTACGAGGCCGCCACGGAGAAGGCACTCGACATGTTCGGCTACGACAAGCTGCGCGCCGAGCAGGCGGACCGCAACGAGCGCGGCGACACCGTACGGCTCGGCATCGGCGTGTCGACGTACACCGAGATGTGCGGGCTCGCGCCGAGCCGCGTACTCAGGGACCTCCGGTACGCGGCCGGCGGCTGGGAGGCGGCGACCATCCGCATGCTGCCGACCGGCAAGGTCGAGGTCGTCACCGGCACCAGCCCGCACGGGCAGGGCCATGTGACCTGCTGGAGCCAGATCGCCGCCGATGCGCTGGGCGTGCCGTTCGAGGACGTCGAGGTGGTGCACGGCGACACCAGGGCCGTCCCGCAGGGCATGGACACCTACGGGTCGCGATCGCTGGTCGTCGGCGGGATCGCCGTGCACCACGCGGCCGAGAAGGTGGTCGCCAAGGCCCGCAAGGTCGCCGCGCATCTGCTCGAAGCCAGCGAGAACGACCTGGAGTTCACGAACGGCGTCTTCTCGGTGAAGGGCTCACCCGAGGCCCGCAAGACCATCCAGGAGGTCGCCTTCGAGACGTTCTCCTCGCACGACCTGCCCGACGGCATGGAACCCACCATCAACGCCGAGCACCTCGTCGACCCGGAGAACTTCTCCTACCCGCACGGCACCCACCTGTGCGCGGTCGAGGTCGACACGGAGACCGGACAGACACGGATCAGGTCGTACGTCTGTGTCGACGACGTCGGCAAGGTCATCAACCCGGTGATCGTCGAGGGCCAGGTGCACGGCGGTATCGCCCAGGGCATCGCGCAGGCGCTGTACGAGGAGGCGGTCTACGACGACGAGGGCAACCTGGTCTCCGGCACGATGGCCGACTACCTGGTGCCGTCGGCGGCGGACCTGCCGGACTTCGTGACCGACCGGACGGAGACGCCGTCGACCCTGAATCCCTTGGGGGTCAAGGGAGTCGGCGAGGCGGGGACCATCGCCTCGACCCCGGCCGTCGTCAACGCGGTCGTGGACGCGCTGCGCCCGCTGGGCGTGACCGACGTGCGGATGCCCTGCACCCCGCAGCGGGTGTGGGAAGCGATCGAGGAGGCGGCGCGATGATCCCCCCGGCATTCGACTACGCCCGGCCGAGCAGCGTCGACGAGGCGGTGCGGACGCTCGCCGACGCGGGCGAGGACGCGAAGGTGCTGGCCGGCGGGCAGAGCCTGCTGCAACTGCTGCGGCTACGGCTGGCCTTCCCCGAACTGGTCGTCGACGTCGGCCGCATCCCCGAGCTGCGCGGGGTGCGCGAGGACGGGAACACCCTAGTCATCGGCGCGATGACCACCCACCACGACGTCATCCACGACCCGCTGGTCCGCCGCCACGCGGGACTGCTGGCGACCGCGACCGCCACGGTCGCGGATCCCGCCGTACGCCACCGGGGCACCCTCGGCGGCTCCCTCGCGCACGCGGACCCGGCCGGGGACCCGCCCGCCGCGGTACTGGCGCTGGACGGCGAACTGGTGGCGCAAGGACCGCGCGGGCGGCGCACCATCCCGGCGCGCGAGTTCTTCGTCGACTACCTGCAGACCGCGCTGGAACCCGACGAACTCCTGGTCGAGGTGCGGATCCCGAAGACGGACGGCTGGGGCTTCCACTACGAGAAGTTCCACCGGGTGGCACAGTCCTGGCCGATCGTCGGCGTGGCCGCGCTGGTGCGGCGCGACAACGGGCAGATCGCCGAGGCGCGCGTGGGCCTGACCAACATGGCCTCTACGGCGCTGCGCGCGTCCGCGACCGAGAACGCCCTGTCGGGTGCAGGTGACGCGCAGGACGTGGCGCGGGCCGCACAGTCGGCGGCGGAAGGCACCCGGCCGTCGCAGGACACGTCCGCGTCGCCGGAGTACCGGGCGCATCTCGCACGCGTGCTCACCAAGCGGGCGGTGCTGGCCGCCGCCGGAATGGGGTGAGGGCCGATCACGCACATCGACGGGCCGGAGCAGGTGCGGGCCCGGCTGGAGGAGACGGGGTACCTCGTCGACGAGGGTCTGGCCGTCGCCTGCTTCCTGGCCCTGCGCCTGCACCGGCCGCTGTTCTGCGAGGGCGACGCGGGCGTGGGCAAGACGGCGCTCGCGTCCGCCCTCGCCGAGGCGCTGGACGCCCCGCTGATCCGGTTGCAGTGCCACGAGGGCATCGACGCCTCCCAGGCCCTGTACGACTGGGACTTCCCGCGCCAGCTGCTGCATCTGCGGGCGGCGGAGGCGGCCGGGGTCACCGACGCCGACCGGCTGGAGGGCGAGCTGTACGACCGGCGGTTCCTGATCGCCCGGCCGCTGCTGCGTGCCCTGGAGACGCATCCGTCGGTGCTGCTGGTCGACGAGATCGACCGCGCGGACGACGAGTTCGAGGCGTTCCTGCTGGAGCTGCTGTCCGAGTTCTCCGTCACGATCCCCGAACTGGGCACGCTGCGGGCCGAGCAGCCGCCGGTCGTCGTCCTGACCTCCAACCGCACCCGCGAGGTGCACGACGCCCTCAAGCGCCGCTGCCTCTATCACTGGTTCGACCACCCCGGCTTCGCCCGCGAACTGGCCATCGTGCGGCGGCGCTGCCGAGCGTGGACGCGTTCGTCGAGGGGCACAGCGTGGCCGCGCTGGAGCGGCTTGCGGCGGTGGTGAAAGGAGCCGACGATGCGTGACATCCTCCCGGTGCTGCACGGCTGGTAC
>NZ_JBQQBS010000071.1:0-44879 GCF_052245395.1 Streptomyces sp. 4N124 | reverse complement strand
GGGGTGCCTGCTTCGTCGCCCGCGCGGATGGCGAGTTCGACCAGGCCGGTGCCGGGCAGGAGGGTGGTACCGAGCACGGTGTGGTCGGCGATCCAGGCGTGCGTCGCCGTCGACAGCCGCCCGGTCAGGATCGCCCCGCCGCCGTCGGGCAGCGTGATCGCCGAACTGAGCAGCGGGTGCCCTGCGGCGACCTGCCCATGACCGGTGGCATCGGTGGCCACGGCCGGCTCCGGGGAGGTGTCGAGCCAGAACTCCCTCTTCTCGAAGGCGTACGTGGGCAGATCGGCGCGCTGGGCGCCGGTGCCGTCGTAGTACGCGGTCCAGTCGATGGGGGTGCCGGCGCTGTGGAGCCGGGCGAGGGCGAAGACCAGTTCGGTCATCTCGGCGCGGTTGCGGCGCAGGGCCGGGATGAAGGCGGCGTCCTCGATGGTCTGCCGGCCCATCGCGGTCAGGACGGCGTCGGGGCCGAGTTCGAGGTAGCTGGTGACGCCGGAGGCGTCGAGGGTGCGGACGGCGTCGGCGAAGCGGACGGCGTCGCGGACGTGGCTCACCCAGTAGTCGGGGTCGCCGAGTTCGGTCGCGGTGGCCGTCTCGCCGGTCAGCGTGGAGACGATGGGGACGGACGGTTCGCCGTACGAAATCGAGGCGGCCACGTCGCGGAAGTCCGCCAGCATCGGTTCCATCAGCGGGGAGTGGAAGGCGTGGGAGACCTTCAGGCGGGTGCTCTTGCGGCCCTCCGCCTCGAAGTGCGCCTTGATCCGCAGGACGTCGGTCTCGTCGCCGGAGACCACCACCGCGGTGGGCCCGTTGACGGCGGCGATACCGACGCCGTCGGCCAGCAGCGGTCGTACTTCTTCTTCGGTGGCCTGGAGCGCGGCCATGGCGCCGCCCGCCGGGAGGGCCTGCATCAGACGGCCGCGCGCGGCGACCAGCTTCGCGGCGTCGGCGAGGGACAGGACTCCGGCCACGTGTGCGGCGGCGAACTCGCCGATGGAGTGCCCGGCGAGGTAGTCGGGCCTGATGCCCCACGACTCCACCAGCCGGTACAGGGCGACCTCGATGGCGAACAGGGCGGGCTGGGTGAACTCGGTGCGGTTCAGCGCCTCCGCGTCCTCGCCCCACATCACCTCCCGTAGCGGCAGGCCGTCCAGTTCGGCCAGCACTGCGTCGAAGGCCTCCGCGAACACCGGGAACGCCTCGTACAACTCCCGGCCCATGCCGATCCGTTGCGCCCCCTGGCCGGTGAACAGGAACGCCAGCTTGCCGGGGGTGGCCTGGGTGATGCCGTTGCCGTCGGTGATGTCGTCCAGGGCGCGGGCCAGTTCGGTGCGGCCGGTGCCGATCGCGACCGCGCGCTGTTCCAGTGCCGCGCGGGAGGTGGCCAGGGCCAGGCCCGCGGCGGTGAGTTCGCCGTCGGGCAGGGTGTCCAGGAAGGACCGCAGCCGGGTGGCCTGGGCGCGGACGGCGGCCGGGGTCTTGCCGGAGACCGGCCAGGCGAGCACCGGCGCCTGGGTGGACACGGGCTCGGCCGGCTCCGCCGGCGGGGCCTGCTCGATGATGACGTGGGCGTTGGTGCCGCTGATGCCGAACGAGGACACGCCCGCCCGGCGCGGGCGGTCGTTCTCGGGCCACGGCTTCGCCTCGGTGAGCAGCTGAACCGCGCCCGCTTCCCAGTCGACCTGGGGCGAGGGCTCGTCGACGTGCAGCGTCTTCGGCAGCATCCCGTGCCGGATCGCCATGACGGTCTTGATGATGCCGGCGACACCGGCGGCGGCCTGGGTGTGGCCGAGGTTCGACTTGATGGAGCCGAGCTGCAGCGGCGTACCGCTGTCCGGCCGCTGCTGCCCGTACGTGGCGAGCAGCGCGTGCGCCTCGATCGGGTCGCCCAGCGTGGTGCCCGTGCCGTGCGCCTCGACGGCGTCGACCTCCGCCGGTGTCAGTCCCGCCGTGACGAGCGCCTGCTCGATGACGCGCTGCTGGGAGGGCCCGTTGGGCGCGGTCAGTCCGTTGCTTGCGCCGTCCTGGTTGACGGCCGAGCCCTTGACGACCGCGAGGACGCGGTGGCCGGCTGCCCGGGCGTCGGACAGCCGCTCCAGGACGAGCACGCCGGCGCCCTCGCCCCAGCCGGTGCCGTCGGCCGAGGCGGCGAAGGACTTGCAGCGGCCGTCGGAGGACAGGCCGCGCTGCCGGTTCATGTCGATGAAGGTGTCCGGCGTCGACATGACGGTCACACCGCCGGCCAGCGCCAGCGAGCACTCGCCGGCCCTGAGCGCCTGGACGGCCCAGTGCAGGGCGACCAGCGAGGACGAGCAGGCGGTGTCGACGGTGACCGCCGGGCCCTCCAGGCCCAGCGTGTAGGCGACCCGGCCGGAGACCACGCTGGCGAGGCTGCCGTTGCCCAGATAGCCCGCGTACTCGTCGGCGACCCGGCCGCCGAGCCGGGAGCCCCAGTCGTGGTACATCACGCCGGCGAAGACACCCGTGCTGGTGCCGCGGGCCGACAGCGGGTCGATGCCGGCCCGCTCGAGGGCCTCCCAGGAGGTCTCGAGCAGCAGCCGCTGCTGCGGGTCCATGGCCTGGGCCTCGCGCGGGCTGATGCCGAAGAACTCCGGGTCGAACTCGGCGGCGTCGTAGAGGAATCCGCCCTCGCGGGTGGAGCTCTTGCCAAAGACCCCGGGCTCGGGGTCGTACAGGGCGTCGACGTCCCAGCCGCGGTCCGCGGGGAAGAGCGAGATGGCGTCGCGGCCCTGGGCCACCAGCTCCCACAGCTCCTCGGGCGAGCCGACCCCGCCCGGGTAGCGGCAGCTCATGCCGACGATGACGATCGGGTCGTCGTCGGTGACGGCCGTGACGGGGGCGGCCTGCGCAGTGGCGGGCTGCCCCTCCTGCGGGGCGAGCTTGCTCGCGATGTGCTCGGCGAGGGCGCGCGGGGTCGGGTAGTCGAAGACCAGGGTGGCGGTCAGCCGCAGCCCGGTGGCCGCGTTGAGGCTGTTGCGCAGCTCGACCGCGGCGAGCGAGTCGAAACCGCTCTCGCTGAACGCACGGCCCGGGTCGACGGCGTTCGCGCCGTCATGACCCAGCACCGCCGCGACATGGCCGCGGACCAGGTCGAGCAGGGCCTGCGTACGGTCCGCTGCGGACAGCCCGGCCAGCCGGCCGGAGAGCGAGTCCGCGACCGAGACGGCACCGCCGTGGGCGGGCGCCGCCGACGCCGTACGCCGGGACACCGTGGCCGGGACCAGGGCGCGCAGCACGGCGGGGACGCCGTCGGCGCGGTCCCGCAGCGCGTTGCCGTCGACCCGCACGGGCACGACGGCCGCCGTGCCGCCGCGCAGCGAGGCGTCCAGCAGGGACAGGTTCTCCTCGGCGGACAGGGGCTCGAGACCGAGCTTCGCGATGCGCTGCAGAGCGCTCGCGTCGAGCGCCGCGCCCATGCCCACCTCCCCGGTCCACAGACCCCAGGCGAGCGACGTGGCCGCCAGGCCCTGAGCCGCGCGGTGCTGGGCGAGGGCGTCGAGGAAGACGTTGGCGGCCGCGTAGTTGGCCTGCCCGGCGCCGTCCAGGAACCCGGCGGTGGACGAGAACAGGACGAACGCCGTGAGGTCCAGGCCGAGGTCGCCGGCCAGTTCGTGCAGGTGCCAGGCGGCGTCCGCCTTGGGCGCCAGCACGGTGTCGAACCGTTCGGGGGTGAGTGAGGCGATCAGCCCGTCGTCGATGACGCCGGCGGCGTGGACGATGCCGCGTACCGGGTGGTCGGGGTCGACGGCGTTCAGGACGGCGGTCAGGGCGTCGCGGTCGGCGGCGTCGCAGGCGGCGAGGGTGACGGTGGCGCCGGCGGCGGTGAGGTGCTCGCGCAGGTCGCCGGCGCCGGGGGTGTCGGGTCCGCGCCGGCTGGTGAGCAGCAGGTGGCGCACGCCGTGCTCGGCGACCAGGTGGCGGGCGACCAGCGCGCCCAGGCCGCTGGTGCCGCCGGTGACAAGGACGGTGGAATCCGCATCCCACGGAGCGGACACCTCGTCGCCCGGCGCCGCGGTCCGCACCAGGCGCGGCACGCGTATCTCCCCGCCGCGTACGGCGAGTTCGGGCTCGCCGGTGGCCAACGCCGAGAACAGCAGCCGCTCGTCGGCGGCCGCGTCGGTGTCGACGAGGACGATCCGGCCCGGGTGCTCCGCCTGGGCCGCGCGCACCAGCCCCCACACCGGGGCCATGGCCAGGTCGATGCCGTCCTGCCCTGTCGCGGTGACCGCGCCCGAGGTGACGATGGCAAGCCGGGTTTCGCCCGCGGACTCGCCGGCCAGCCAGTCCTGTACGGCCGCCAGGGCCCGCGTCGTGTTCGCGCGGACGGCTTCGAGAACGCCGCCGTCGCCGGCCGCGTCCAGGCGCAGGATCCGCCAGCCGTCCGTGCCGGCCGCCGCCGGGGCGGTGATGGAGGACCACTCCACGCGCAGCGGAGCGGCACCGCCGTGGGCGGCGCGCAGCTGCCCGGTGTCGACCGGGCGCAGCACGAAGGAGTCGATCCGGGCCACCGGCGCCCCGGACGGGTCGGCGATCGACAGGGACACCGAGTCGGTGCCCCTCGCCGCGATCCGCACCCGGATCGCCGCGGCGCCCGAGGAGTACAGCGACACCCCGGTCCAGGCGAACGGCAGCCGGGTGCCGTCCGGGACGGGCTGCGGCGAGGCGAAGTCCGTGGCGTGCAGCGCGGCGTCCAGCAGCGCCGGGTGCAGCCCGAAGGCCCCGGCCTGCAACGCGGCATCGCCGTCCAGGGCGACCTCGGCGTACACCTCGCCGTCCTGGCGCCACACCGCGCGCAGGCCGTGGAAGGCGGGGCCGTAGCCGTAGCCGTTCTCGGCCATGTCCGGGTACAGGGTGCTGATGTCGACGCTCTCGGCGCCGGCCGGCGGCCACTGGGCCATGCCGAACGACTCGGCGCTCGCCTCCTGCTGCGCCGACGGGGCGAGCAGGCCGGCCGCGTGCCGCGTCCAGCCGTCGTCGTCGGCGTCCTCGGGGCGGGAGAAGAAGCCGACGGTGCGCCGGCCCTCGCCGTCCGCGGCGCCCACGACCACCTGGAGCGCGACCCCGCCCGCCGCCGGGAGGGCCAGCGGGGCCTCCAGGGTCAGCTCCTCGACCAGCGCGCAGCCGACCTCGTCGGCGGCCCGCACGGCGAGCTCCACGAACGCGGTGCCCGGCAGCAGCGGGACCCCGGCGATGACATGGTCGGCCAGCCACGGGTGCGAGCGCAGCGACACCCGCCCGGTCAGCACCACACCATCGGTGCCCTCGTCGCCCGCCGCCAGCCGCAGCACCGAGCCGAGCAGCGGGTGGCCGGCCGCGATCTGGCCGAGACCGGCCGCATCCCCGCCCGCGTGCGGGGCGCTCAGCCAGTAGCGGCGCCGCTGGAAGGCGTAGGTGGGCAGCGGGATCCGGCGGGCGCCGAGTCCGTCGTAGCAGGCGCCCCAGTCGACGTCCGTGCCGCAGGTGTGCAGCAGGGCCAGCGCGGACAGCAGCTCGTGCTGCTCGTCGCGCTCGCGGCGCAGCGCCGGGACGAAGATGGCGCCGGAGGCGGTGACGCACTCCTGGCCCATCGCCGACAGCACGGCGTCCGGGCCGAGTTCGAGGTATCCGGTGACGCCCGAGGCCTCCAGGAAGCGGATGCCGTCCGCGAAGCGGACCGCCCCGCGGACGTGCTTCACCCAGTAGTCCGGCGAGCAGAGCTGCTCGGCGGTGGCCAGCTGACCGGTCACATTGGACACGACCGGGATCTGCGGCGCCCGGTACGTCATGATCGAGGCGACGCGGCGGAAGTCGGCCAGCATCGGCTCCATCAGCGGCGAGTGGAAGGCATGGCTGACCCGCAGCCGCTTGGACTTGCGGCCCAGCCCGTCGAAGTGGTCCTTGACGCGCAGGACTTCGGTCTCGTCGCCGGAGACCACGACGGAGGTCGGGCCGTTGATCGCGGCGATGCTCACCCGGTCGGTGAGCAGCGGCCCCACCTCGTCCTCGGCGGCCTGCAGGGCGACCATCGCGCCGCCCGCGGGCAGTTCCTGCATCAGCCGGCCCCGGGCGGCGACCAGCGTCGCGGCGTCCTGAAGGCTCAGCACGCCGGCCACGTGCGCGGCGGCCAGCTCGCCCACCGAGTGCCCGGCCAGGTAGTCGGGGCGCACGCCCCAGGACTCGACGAGGCGGAACAGCGCCACCTCGACGGCGAACAGGGCGCACTGCGCATAGCGCGTCTGGTGCAGCAGTTCGGCCTCCGCGCTGCCCTCGGCGGCGAAGAGCACGTCCCACAGGGAGACGTCGAGCTGGAGGTCGAGATGAGCGATGGCGTCCTCGAGGGCCTTGGCGAACACCGGGTGCGTACGGCACAGTTCGCGGCCCATGGCCAGGCGCTGGCTGCCCTGGCCGGTGAACAGGAACGCGAGCCGGCCCGCGGTGTCGGCACTGTGGCCGCGCGGGTTGAGGAACAGGCCCGGCGCCGGCTGCTCCTCGACGACGCCGCCAAGGGCGCGCTGCAGGCCGGCCCGGTCCTGGGCCAGGACCACCGCGCGGTGAGGGAGGGCGGCCCGGGTGGTGGCCAGCGAGTGGCCGATGTCGGTCAGGGACGCGTCGGGCTCGCCGGCCAGGAAGCCGAGCAGCCGCTCGGCCTGGGCGCGCAGCGCCGGGGCGGTCCGCGCCGAGACGACCAGCGGCAGGGGCCGGGCCGCGGGCTCCGGGCGGTCCGGCACGGCGGCCGCCGGCTCCTCGGGTGCCGGCGGCTCCTCCAGGATGACGTGCGCGTTGGTGCCGCTGATGCCGAAGGCCGACACACCGGCCCGGCGGGGACGCTCGCCCCGCTCCCAGGGGCGGGGCTCGGACAGCAGCCGCACCTGGCCGCTCTCCCAGCGGATGTGGGGGGAGGGCTCGTCCACGTTCAGGGTCTTGGGCAGCGTGTTGTGCCGCATCGCCATGATCATCTTGATCATGCTGGCCGCGCCGCCCGCCGCCTGGGTGTGGCCCAGGTTGGTCTTCACCGAGCCGAGCCACAGCGGCTCGCCGGCCGGGCGGTCCTGGCCGTAGGTGGCGAGGATCGCCTGGGCCTCGATCGGGTCGCCGAGCCGGGTGCCCGTGCCGTGCGCGTCGACGGCGTCCACCTCGGCCGAGGTCAGCCCGGCGTCGGCGAGGGCCTGGCGGATCAGCCGCTGCTGGGCGGTGCCGCTGGGCGCGGTGAGACCGTTGCTGGCGCCGTCCTGGTTCACGGAGGTACCGCGCACCACCGCGTGCACGGTGTGGCCGAGCCGGCGGGCGTCGGACAGCCGCTCCACCACGAGCAGGCCGACGCCCTCGGAGAAGCCGGTGCCGTCGGCGGCCGCCGCGAACGCCTTGACCCGGCCGTCGGGGGCCAGGCCCTGCTGACGGCTGAACGAGGTGAAGATGCTCGGGCTGCCCATCACGGTCACCCCGCCGACGAGCGCCAGCGTGCACTCGCCGCGGCGCAGCGCCTGCGCGGCCAGGTGCAGCGAGACGACGGCACCCGAGCAGGCGGTGTCCAGCGTCATCGCCGGACCCTCCAGGCCCAGCGTGTACGAGATGCGTCCGGAGGCGACGCTGGGCGCGGTGCCGATCATCAGATAGCCGTCGAGACCCTCGGGGGCCTCGCTCGCCTTGACGCCGTAGTCGTGGACCTCGGCGCCGAGGAAGACGCCGGTGCGGCTGCCGCGCAGGGAGTCCGGGGCGATGCCGGTGTCCTCCAGCGCCTCCCACGCGGTCTCCAGCACGAGCCGCTGCTGCGGGTCCATGGCGAGCGCCTCGCGCGGGCTGATACCGAAGAAGTCGGCGTCGAACTGCGTGGCGGTCTCCAGGAAACCGCCCTTGGTCACATAGCTCTTGCGCGGCGTGGCCGGGTCCGGGTCGAAGAGGTTGTCCAGGTCCCAGTCGCGGTCGGTGGGGAAGTCGCCCAGCACGTCCCGGCCCTCGTCGACCAGCCGCCACAGGTCGTCGGCGTTGTCGACACCGCCGGGGAAGCGGCAGCCGAAGCCGACCACGACGATCGGATCGTCGTGGTCGGCCGTGATCCGCGCCACGGGCGCGAGGTCGTCGGCGGTGTCCGCGCCGGCGCCGAGGAGTTCGGCGCGCAGGAACGCGGCGAGCGCGGCCGGCGTGGGGTGGTCGAAGCCGACGGTGGGCGGCAGGGCGAGTCCGGTGGCCGCGTTCACCCGCACGTGCAGCGCGACCAGGCCGAGGGAGTCCAGCCCCTGCTCCTTGAAGGGCAGGTCGGGGCGGACCGCGGCCGGCGGCTCGGCCAGGGCGGCACGCAGGACCTCGACTGCTTCGGCGCGCACCAGGTCGAGCAGGACCCGTACCTGTTCGGCGGCCGGCAGCGGCTCCAGTCGGTTCACCAGGGCAAAACGTTTGCCCGGCGCGTCGCCCGGCTCGTGCTGGGTGTCAGAAATGAAGCTTCCGGACCCGCTCATCTGCACACTCCACACCTAAAATTTCTGTTACCACACCAGGAAATGTCGATATCCCCGAGAAACACCCGGAGTTGAAACTCTAAGGCGGGGGAACTGCGTGCCCACACCCCTATAAGCCCCTACTGATT
This sequence comes from Streptomyces sp. 4N124, assembly GCF_052245395.1. Classification (NCBI taxonomy): domain Bacteria; kingdom Bacillati; phylum Actinomycetota; class Actinomycetes; order Kitasatosporales; family Streptomycetaceae; genus Streptomyces; species Streptomyces sp. 4N124. The sequence continues at coordinate 36,301 of NZ_JBQQBS010000071.1, read as the reverse complement.
CCACTAACCCCGGACCAGTTCCGCTTCGATCGATTCACCCAGTTCCCGAGGCGGTTCGTCGAACCTGCGGCGAATGTGATGGAGGTCATTCATCAGATCCGCGGAAGAGATCCTTCTGGACGGCCCGAGTTCCACGATCGAGGCCAGCGGAAGATTGCCGATGTCCGCCCAGCTAAGCCTGCCGTCCGCGTCGATACGGCTGCGGGTGCGGCCCGCGTTGTCGGGGTGCACGCAGTACGGCACGTCGAGATACCCGCGCCCAAAAGCGGTGAGCAGGGCGCGGCCGATGTCCCCGTCGAGATTCAGCACGGCGTCCACCAGGGCGCGTGCCTCGCGGTAGGTCTGCGAGTCGGACCGGCCGGCGGTGCCCTGGGGGCCCTGTGCGGCCGCCGGGTCCTGCTGGGCCGTCAGTTCGGCGCTGCGGCCCGCGTACTCGAGGGCCAGGACGTTCTCGTAGATCGTCGGGATGCGGCGGGCCTCCGCGGCCGTCTTGACGATGAGCCGCTCCGCCCCGGTGCTGACGGCGAGTTCGGCGGCCCGGCCGAGCAGCCGGTAGGCGCCCCGCGAGGTCTGCGGGTACACCCCCATGTAGGCGTAGACGACGATGTGCCAGTTGCGGGTGGGCAGCAGCTCGGCGCACAGCCGGCGCAGCGCGGCCACCGCCTCCTGGTCCTGCCCCATGTGGGTCTGCTGCGCATAGCTGAGCGACAGCGACCGGATGCCGTGCTGGGCGAAGAACATCGCCTCCAGGAAGCTGATCGCGACCAGCTGGCTGGGCGGGCACAGCTGCCCCATCATGCAGCCGCCGAAGGTCTCCAGGTGGGGCTCGATCCCCACCTGGCGCAGCCGTACGTACAGTTCGCAGCAGCCCGCCCAGTTGCGCACGGCGTCGGCGAGCGGGGTACGGCCGTAGGGCAGGCAGTACGAGACGGGGCCGCCCTCGGTCGCGTTGAGGCGCAGGCGCATCATCGCCCAGAAGATGTCGATGGGCGTGGCCGAGCCGTGCCGGATCTGCACCGGGAAGCCCGCGTCGCGCACGCCCTCCAGGACCGCCGCGGTGGTGGCCGGCGGATGGTTCACGACGGGGTATCCGTTGAGGTCGATGCCGCGGCGCAGCGCGCTGTCGACGGCGTCCAGGTCGCCGACGCGGGTGTAGCTGTCGAGGGTGAGGGTGCCCACCGTGGTGGCGTCGGCCTCCTTGGTGGCGAGCAGACCCTCGCGCATCTTCTCCGGGGCGCCGAAGCCCATGCGGGGCTGGACGACGAGCCGGCCGCCGCCGCCCTGCCTGCGGACGAATTCCCCGAAGTCCACCGGGGACGGGGCCTGCTGGACGGGCCGCAGCCGCCGCGCCGGATGGAGGCCGCTCATGCGGACGTCCGGCTGGTGATCTGCCGCTCGGGCTGCGGCAGCGCGGTGAGGAAGGAGTGGAACGCGGCGATCGGATCCGTGCCGTCCTCGAAGACCGCGTCGAACCCGGCGGCCATCAGCTCGCCCGACCGGTCTTGTCCCTCGCCGCCGTCGGTGCCCAGCTTCCCGCCGATCACGACGGGTGTCGCGACCAGCGGATCGCAGTTGCGCAGCTTGTCGATGACCCGCATGCCGTCCTGGTAGCCGTGACCGTTGACGCTGCTGATGACGATCATCTCCGGCCGGCGCTCACGGCACTCGGCGACCAGCAGCTCGTCCGGCACGCACGGGCCGAGGTTGATCACCTCGTAGCCGCACTCCTCGATGAGCAGCTGCAGGAACACCAGGTTCCAGGTGTGCGAGTCGGAGGCCACGGAGCTGACGATCACGGTGCCCTTCGGCGTGGCCGGGTACAGCTCCCCGGCCCGCTCGACGGCCAGGCGCTCAGTCATCGCCGCGTCCCTCGCTCCGGTAGGTGCGTACGTGCTCGATGCGGGAGACGGAGACCACCGCACCGCCCTCGACGGCGACCTCGGTGGGGGCGGGACGGCCCAGGAACATCAGCAGGCTGGACGTCGGCCCGTACGCCCCCGTGTTGGGGATGCGCACCAGGTCGCCGGGGGACAGGGGCGGCACCTCGATCTGCCGGCCCAGCACATCGCCGGGCGTGCACAGCGGGCCGACCAGGCTCGCCTGCTCCCGCTCGCCGTCCGCCTCGACGTGCACCGACACCGGCAGCAGCCGGCCCAGCCCGGACATGCCGCCGAAGGTGTTGATGCCGGCGTCCAGGATGACGAACTTCTTGCCCCGGCTGACCTTCACGTTGCTCACCCGCGCCACCAGGGTCCCGCTGTCGCCGGACAGATAGCGGCCGGACTCCACCGCCAGCCGCGGCGCGCCCTCGCGCCAGCCCGGGAAGTGCACGTCGAGCGAGGCCTCCAGCTCGGCCCTGAGCTTGGGGTAGCGGGCCCGCTCGCCGTGCTGCGCGTACGGCACCGAGAACCCGCCGCCGATGTCCAGCAGCCGCAGCGGGACGCCCAGTTCCTCCTGGACGGCGGCCGCCACCTCGATGGTGTGCGTCAGCTCGTCGATCAGCGCCGCCTCGTCGCGGGCGTTGCTCTGCGAGAACAGGTGGAGCCCGGCGACCGAGGTACCCGGCACCGCGCGCAGCCGGCCGGCCACGGCGGGGATCGTCTCGCTGTCGATGCCGAACTGGGTGGGGGCGCCGGTCATCCGGATGCTGGTGGTGGCGCCCGCCTGCGCGCTGTTGATGCGCAGCAGGCAGTCCGCGACGACGCCGTGCTCGACGGCCGCCGCGCCGATGTGCTCCAGGTCGGTGAGCGACTCGGCGGAGAAGGTCCGCACCCCGCTCGCGAGGGCCTCGCGCAGCTCCTGGGGGGTCTTGCCGGGGCCGGTGTAGAGGATGTCGCAGCCGGCGTACCCGGCCTCCAGCGCGGCGGCCAGCTCGCCCGTCGAGCTGATCTCGGCCTTGCAGGCCGGGCCCTCGCCGTCGCGCAGCGCCCTAACGAGGTCGACGTGCGGGTTGGCCTTGAAGGCATAGAAGACCTCGAAGCCCTCGGGCAGCCAGCCGAACAGGTCGCGCCGGGCGGCGCGGGCCCGGTCCAGGTCGTACACGTACAGCGGGGTGCCGTAGCGCCGCGCGAGATCGGTGGGATCTGTGGACCCGGTCGTCATTTTCCACTCCCGTCGAGCAGCAGGGCGGCCAGCTCCTGCCGGGCGTTCTTTCCGTGCTGGGTGAGCGGGAATTCGCTCAGGACGCGGCACAGGGCCGGGACCTTGGCGGGTTCCAGGCGCTGGGCCACCTCCTTGAGGACCGTGGCCGGCGGCAGCTCGCTCTCCACGAACAGGGCGAGGTCGTGCCCCTCGCCGGGAGGCAGCGCCGCGGCGGCCCGGACGCCGGGGATGTCCAGCGCGGCGCCCTCGATCTCCAGGGTGCTCATGCGGAAGCCCTTCCGCTTGAACATGTCGTCGCGGCGGCCCCGGAAGTAGAGGTAGCCGTCCTCGTCGAGACTGCCGTAGTCCCCGGTGTGCAGGCAGGGTTCGCCGGTGCCGGCCAGCCGCCGAAACGCCTGCGAGGTGGCCTGCGGGCTGTTCCAGTACCCGGGCATCACATGCGGGCCGACGGCGACGATCTCGCCGGTCTCCCCGGTGGGCACCTCGCGGCCCTCGGCGTCCAGGATCAGCACCCGGGTGCCGGGCAGCGGCAGGCCGACCGAGTCGGGGCGCTCCCGGTCCTCCTCGGGCGGCATCACGGTGATGCGCTTGGCCTCGGTCTGCCCGTACTGGCGCACCACCCGGGCGCCCGGGAAGTGCTCGCGCAGTGCGTCGATGGTCGCCTGGGGCAGGGCGGCGCCGGTGTTGGTGAACAGCCGCACCGGCAGGGGATCGCCGCCGTCGCGCCGCGACAGCGTCAGGAGCATCGAGGCGAAGGAGGGCACGATGGGCACCACCGTCGCCCCGGTCTCCCGCATCCGGCGCAGCAGCAGCAGATCGGACTCCCGGTCCGCGAGCACGATCTCGCAGCGGGCGACGCACGTCATCACGACCTTGTACAGGCCGTAGTCCCAGGACATCGGGAACCGGCAGAACACCACGTCGTCCCGGCGGTAGCCGAGCGCCTCGGTCAGCGCGCGGGAGGCGAAGGTCACCTGGGCGTGCGGACACACCACCGCCTTGGGGGCGGCGGTGCTGCCGGAGGTGTAGATCAGGGTGGCCACGTCGTCGCAGCGCACCTGCTCGGGTTCAAAACGGCCGGCGTCGGCGCGCAGTGCCTCCACCTCGGCCCACAGGCCGTCCAGCAGGTGCACCGGGTTGGCCACCTCGCGGATGCGTCCGGCGGTGCTCGCGTCGCCGATGAGCAGCTTGGGCTCGGCGTTGGCGACGACGTGACGCAGATGGAAGGGTTTCATCTTCGGGTTGACCGGCACGAAGACCGCGCCGCACCGGGCCGCCCCGTAGAACATCGCCGCCAGTTCACGCCCGGTCGGCAGCTGCAGCACGATGCGGTCACCCCGGCCGATGCCCTGGGCCCGCAGCCAGAGGGCGAACGCCCGGCTGTACTCGCTCAGTTGCCGGTACGTCCACGATCCGGACGAGTCGCGGATCGCGGGGGCGTCGGGCACCTCGGCGGCGGCGTCGTCCAGCAGGCCGTGGACGAGTTTTCCTTCTTCTTCTCGTGCCGAATACGAGTGGCTGGCCAATGCCGCACTCCTGCCTCGAGTTGTGGCTCGGTTCGCGGAAACACCGGATTCAAATCCCGGATCGAATCCTCGACGACCACGGTAGGTTCGAGACAGGGCCGGTCAAACCCCTAACTCCCCCTATCAAAGCGGCTCGACCGCACTATGCGGCACCGCGCGAGGTGCCCGGACCACACCTCTCGAATATCACTGGAGCGGCGCCGGAAATCGGAAAAGGGGAAATCCCGTCCGAGGCGGGTGCGCCGGACGGGATTGCGGACCGGCCGCGGCCGGTGCGGGCGTCACGAGACGCTGTTCGCCGCCGACCGGTCGGCCGGCACGGGGTAGTCCTTCAGCCGGATGTTGTTCGCCGCCTTGACCGACAGCCGCTCGAAGAGCCCCGACATCAGGCGGGAGCTGAGCATCCGGTACATGCGGTTGCGGCTGCGGATCTTCGCCCGGGTGGGCGGGGCGAGGAAAGAGCCGGCGCCGTTCGCGGTCTTCTGGCAGCCCTCGGCGAACTCCCGGATCCCGGCCTCGTAGGCGGCGAACGCGGTGCGGTGGTCACGGTGCACGGCCAGCTCCCCGGCCAGGACATAGGCGCAGACGACGGCCAGTCCGGTGCCCATGCCGCCCATGGTGGCTCCGTAGCCGGCGTCCCCGAGCAGCACCACACGGCCCTTGGAGTAGCGGTCCATGCGCACCTGGGCGATCGCGTCGAAGTAGACGTCCTGCGCACTGTCGAGAGCCTGCAGGGCCTGCAGGGCCTGCGGCGTCGTGCCGCCGAGCCCGGCGTAGCGCTCGGCGAGGATGCGCTTGACCTGCGCGCCGTCGTGCCGGTCGTACGCCAGCTCCGTTGAGGCGAAGACCATGCAGACGCCCGCACGGTCCGGGTCGCCGTCGTAGTTGGACAGGCCCAGGGCGCGGCCCGGCGCGTTGAACCAGCGGGCGGTGCGGTCCAGGCCGAGGTCGTTGGGGGCGTCGTACCCGGCGACGTAGTGGCCGAGGAAGCGGATGAAGCGGGACTCGTCGCCGAAGGCCAGCCGGCGCACGTTCGAGTGCAGTCCGTCGGCGCCCACCACCAGGTCGAAGGTGCGCGGCGCGGAGCGCTGGAAGGTGACCCGGACCTCGCCCGTCCGCTCGTCGAGCGCGGTGATGGAGTCCCCGAAGACGTACTCGACGTCGTCCCGCGTCCGCTCGTACAGGATCTTCGACAGCTCGCCCCGGAAGATCTCCACCTCGCCGCTCATGAACTCGGCCGGCAGCCGCACCTGTTCGGCGCCGTTCTCGTCGAGCATCACCTGCTCGCCCATGTGGGTCTGACGGCGGTGGATCTCCCCCCAGACGCCCATGCGCTGCAGCACCGTGCGGTGCACATCGCCGCGGAAGTCCACCGCGAAGCCGCCCTCGCGCAGCGCCGGGGCCTTCTCGACCACGGTGACCGTGGCGCCGTACCGGTTCAGCCAGTAGGCCAGCGCCGGGCCCGCGACGCTCGCGCCGGAGATCAGGACGGTCATGTTCTGCAGCGGCTTGCGGGTGCTCTCGTTCATGGTGTGCTCCTCGTCCAGTGGGTGTCCAAGCGGTGTTCGTCCGCTTCTGGAAAGGAGCATGGCCGCCGCCGCTTACCGGTCAGGTACCGTCCGCTGACCGTCCCTGACCGAGGATGGTCAGCGCCTCCCGCTGGGTCAGGCTCCTGCCCCGCGCGTAGGCCCGCTCATAGGCCGGCGCACCCGCCAGCTGTCGTGCCGCCGCGGCGATCCGCGCCACGTCGGGATCCCCGGCGACCGGCATACCGCGCAGCACCACCCCCGCCCCGAGCAGCAGCGCCGCGCGCTGGCCGGCGCCCTCCAGCAGCGCCAGCCCGGCCAGGCCCTCCGCCGCGTCGGCCAGGTCGGCCGGGGTGCCGCGCTCCAGGGCCAGCGTCACGGCGCGTTCGTGCCAGGAGCGGGCCTGAGCACCGCGCCCCTCAAACTCCGCGGTCCGGCCGAGCCCCGTGAACACCTGCTGTATCTCCGCGTCACCGGTCCAGCCGTCGGCGACGGAGGCCATCGCGCGTTCGTACCAGTGGCGTGCGTCGCCGGCCCGGCCCGACAGCCGCGCCACGTCGCCCAGTCCGCGCTGCGCGGCGGCCACCTTGTCCGGGACGCCGGTGCGCCGGGCGAGCTCGGCCGCCCGCTCGTAGTGCGTCCTGGCCCGGTCCAGATCCCCGCCGCGCAGCAGCACGTCCGCGCGGCGGCGCAGCAGGTCGGCGGTCTCCTCGGGCGCGCCCAGCTGCCCGGTCAGGGTCAGGGCCTCGTCCAGCCGGGCCACCGCCAGGTCCCGGTCCCCGCGCCAGTCGGCGAACATCGCCAGCGGATCCAGCGAGTTCGCCATCCCCCAGCGGTCACCGGTCTCCCGGAACCCGGCCAGCGCGGTGGCGAACTGCTCCTCCGCCTCGTCCGGCCGGCCCGCGAACCACGGCTCGAAGCCGCCGCCCATCAAACTCACCGCCCGCGACCAGGTGTCGGAGCCGATCTGCCGGCGCTGCGTGTCCTCGTCGGACGCCCGCCCCGGACCGCCGATCACCGCCCACAGCACGGTCAGCACCGGCCGGCGCAGCGGACGGTCGATGCCGCGCAGGATCGCCTGCACCCGGTCCAGCCAGGAGGCGGCCGCCGGTGACGAACCGTCCTTCGCATGCGCGTTGAGCACGCACAGCACGTACTCCTCCGCCAGCCCCTCGGGCGGCTCGTCGCCGGTCGCCGCCAGCAGCGCCGCGGCCAGCGGCGCGGTCTCGCCGTGCAGCCCGTGCAGCCACCAGTACCAGGTCAGCGCCGACATCAGGCGCAGCCCGGCCTCGGTGTCCGCGGACACCGACCAGCGCAGTGCCGCCTGGAAGTTGTCCTGTTCGGCGGTGAGCCGGGCCAGCCACTGAACCTGCTCGGTGCGGCGCAGATACGGCTCCGCGCGCTCCGCCAGGGCCAGGAAGTACGCGGCATGCGCGGCCCGCAAGCGCTCCTGTTCGCCTGCCTCGGCCAGCCGCTCGGCGCCGAACGCCCGCACCGTTTCGAACATCCGCAGCCGCCCGTCCCGCACCTCCAGCAGCGACTTGCCCACCAGCGAGTCGACCAGCTCCTCGGCGTCGGGCAGCGCGCACACCGCCTCGGCGGCCGCAAGGGTGGCCCCGCCCGCGAAGACGGTCAGCCGGCGGGCCATGGCCCGCTCGTCGTCGTCCAGCAGCTCCCAGCTCCACTCCACCACCGCGCGCAGCGTCTGGTGCCGGGGCGCGGCCGTGCGGTCGCCGCGCGACAGCAGCCGGAAACGGTCGTCGAGGCGGGCGGCGACGTCCTCGACCGACAGCGTCCGCAGCCGGGCCGCCGCCAGTTCCAGCGCCAGCGGCAGCCCGTCCAGGGCGGCGCAGATACGTGCCACGACCGCCCCTTCCTCGTCGTATGCCGCGAACGCGGAGGACACGGCCGCAGCCCGGTCCCTGAACAGCCGCTGTGCCGAGCGGAGTTCCAGTGGCGACAGGGGGCACAGCGCCTCACCGGTCAGCCCCAGCGCCTCCCGCCCGGTCGCCAGCAGCCGCAGTCCGGGACAGGCACCGAGCAGCCGCCGCACCAGGCGTGCGGTGTCCTGAAGGACGTGCTCGCAGTTGTCGAGGACCAGCAGCAGCCGGCGCTCGGCGAGCGCGCTGACCAGCCGCTCCTCGGAGTCCTGGCCGCCCTTGGAGGAGGGCCGCAGCCCCAGGGCGCCGAGCACGGCCGCCGGGATCTGTGTGCCGTCCGCCAGCGCAGCCAGCTCCACGAAACACACCTCGCCGCTCTCCCGGGCGGCCGCTTCCACGGCGAGCCGGGTCTTGCCCACACCGCCGGGCCCGATGAGGGTGACCAACCGTGCGGTGCCGAGCAGTTCGCCAATGCGGCGCAGCTCCGTCTCCCGGCCCACGAAGCTGGTGAACTGGGCGGGCACCTGGCGCGGCGCGGCCTGCGCCGGCGGGGCCTGGGCCCGCAGCAACTCCAGGTGGACGGCGGCCAGTTCCGGCGACGGGTCGGTGCCGAGCTCCTCGGCGAGCATCGCCCGGGTCCGCTCGTACAGGCTGAGCGCCTCGGCCTGCCGGCCGCTGCCGTGCAGCGCCTGCATCAGCTGGCCGCACAACCGCTCGCGCAGCGGATGCGCCGCGACCAGCTGCTGCAGCTCGGGCACCAGCGAGCCGGCCTCACCCAGGGACAGTTCCGCCTCGAAGCGGTCCTCGGCCGCCGCCAGGCGCAGCTCCTCCAGCCGCTCGGCCTGCATCGTCTGGGCCGGTCCGCGCCACAGCCCCAGGGCCTCCCGCAGGACGGCGGCGGCCCGCCCGTGGTCGCCGGCGGCCAGCGCCTGGCGTCCCTGGCGGGCCAGGCGCTCGAAGCGGTGCGCGTCGACGTCGTCGGGGTCGATGTCCAGCCGGTAGCCGGCCGGCAGCGACTCGATCGTCACGCCCAGGCGGCGCCGCAGCCGGGAGATCTGGGACTGCAGGGCATTGGCGGCACCGGTCGGCGGGTCGTCGCCGTAGACCTCGTCGATCAGCCGGTCGACGGTCACCACCCGGCCCGGGGCCGCCAGCAGCAGCGCGAGCACCGAACGCGGCCGCGGACCGCCGAGTTCGAGCGGTTCGCCGTCGGCGCCCCGCACTTCCATCGGACCCAGAATCGTGAACTGCACAGTCAGATTGTGTCCCATGCCTGATCGTCAACTCCGGCCGCCGGCCGAGCCGGACGACCGGGCCGCCGGGCGGCGCCCGCCCCGGCCGGATCCCTGGCCCGGCCGTCCGCCCGGCGGCCGCAGCGGGGCGCCCGGCCCGGGGTAATGAGCTGCTGTCGATTGTCTGCGCACGGGCGCGTTGTGGTGTGTACGAGTGAGTGTCCTGGCGGCGGCGGGTGCGGGTGTCCACGTTGGGAACGAAAGTTCTCGCATCGAATGCGTGACCCCTGCGGGGGGTGGGTCGTTGGGTGGGGCAGTGGGTTCTTCGGCGTGTGTTGTGTGTGGGGGTGTCCGGTGGGTGGGCTGCGGGAGGTGGCGGCGCCGTTCGTGGTGCCCGGCCCCTCGGGGGTGGCGGTCCGTACCCGGCTCAAGGGCTTGAGTGCCGGGGATGAGAAGGTGCTTCGGCTGGTCGGTGATCTGCTCGGCACGCTCGCCGCCCGTGATCTCAAAGCGCGGTGTGCGGCCGGGATGGAGCACGGCGCCGGGCGGTGGGCCGAGCGCAAGCGCACCCTCACAAGGCAGTCCTCCTCGCGCTGGGCCGGGGCGATCACGAAGGCCACCCACGATCAGTGGGCGCTCGCCCGGCGCGGCCAGCTCGCGCACATCCAGAGCCTTCGGGCCGGAATCGAGACGATCACCCACCGGCTGTCGAGGCCCGTCGGTGAGAAGGGCACCAAGCAGGCGCCGGGCGGCTACCGCACCCGGCAGGAGTGGTTCGCCAAGTCCCGCCGCCTGCACCTGCTCGAAGACCGGCTCGACGCGGCGCGGGCCGACCGGGAGGCCGGAATCGTGCACGTGGTGCGCGGCGGGAAGCGGCTGCTGAACACCCGGCACCACCTGAAGCAAGCGCAGCTCACCGAGCCGGAATGGCGCAAGCGGTGGCAGGCCGGGCGGCGGTTCCTGCAGGCCGACGGCGAATCCGGCAAGCGGTACGGCAACGAGACCATCCGCGTCACGCCCGACGGCGAGGTCTCCCTCAAGCTCCCGGCGCCGCTGGCGCACCTGGTGAACGCCCCGCACGGCCGGTACGTGCTCACCGCCCGGGTGAGCTTCGCGCACCGGGGCGAGCAGTGGGCCGACCGCGTCACCGCAAACCGGGCCGTCGCCTACCGCATCCACGAAGACACGGACCGGGGCCGCTGGTACCTGACCGCGTCGTGGACGAACCCGCCCGTCGCTCTCGTGCCGCTGCAGGCGGCCCGCGCGCACGGCCTGGTGGGGGTGGACACCAACGCCGACCACCTGGCCGCCTGGCGCCTGGACCACCACGGCAACCCCGTCGGCGACCCGCTCCACTTCGGCTACGACCTGTCCGGCACCGCCGGCCACCGCGACGCGCAAGTCCGCCACGCCCTGATCCGCCTCCTGCACTGGGCCGCCCGGCACGGCCTGGCGGTTGCCATCGAGGACCTCGACTTCACCGCCGAGACCACCCGCGAAAAACACAGCCGCCGCAAGCGGTTCCGCAACCTCATCTCCGGCATGCCCGTGGGCAGGTTGCGGGCCCGGCTGGTGTCGATGGCTGCCGAACTCGGCATCACCATCGTCGCCGTCGACCCGGCCTACACCTCCAAGTGGGGCGCCCAGCACTGGCAAAAGCCCCACACCAGCAAGACTCGCAAGACGACCCGCCACGACGCGGCTGCCGTGGCGATCGGAAGGCGCGCCCTGGGACACCCGATCCGGCGACGGACGGCACCGCCCCCTGCTCACCGGAGTGATGAGCAGGGGCATCGGACCGTCCAGGCCCGACCGGGCGCCCCGGGGCGTGAGGGACACCGCCCCCGCCTCCCCGGACCACGGACCCGATCCGTGCGCGCCGGACGCGGAGCGAACGCGGTGGACCAGAACGCCCAACACCGTCCGGGGCGTTCGGCTGAGCATGAGTCCTGGCAACAGGACTCACTCCCGCTCAGTCTTTAGGAACGGTGAACCCGGCCAGCGGGCTGGTGTCGCAGGCCCGGTCGGGTGCCGGTGCGGCGGCGGGCGGTCCCCAGCCGATGCTGACCGGGACCGGGCCCGAGCGCGGTGCACGTTCGGTGCGGTGCGAGTGGTCCGCGCCCGGCCTGGGCGTCTGGCCCGCGCCGACCGCGGCGAGCGCGCCTTCGGCGTTGCCCTTGACGCACTCCGGGTCGGGGCCGTCCAGCGGCAGCCCGGTGAAGAACTTGGCGGCCATACAGCCGCCGCGGCACACGTCGTAGGCCGCGCACGCCGTGCACGCGCCGCCGGTCTGCGGGGCGCGCAGCCGGGCGAAGAGGGGGGAGGAGCGCCATACGGCCGCGAAGCCGCCCGGGGAGCGGACGTTGCCGGCGAGGAACTCGTCGTGGATGGCGAACGGGCACGCGTACACGTCGCCCACCGGGTCGATCAGGCACACCACCCGGCCCGCCCCGCACAGGTTGAGGCCCGGCAGCGGACTCGAGCCGAGCGCGTTGAGGTGGAAGAAGGAGTCACCGGTCAGTACCCCCTCGCCCTGCCCAAGCAGCCACTCGTACAGGTCGCGCTGCTGGCCCTGGGTCGGGTGCAGCTCGTCCCAGACGTCGGCGCCGCGCCCGGCGGGCCTGAGCCGGGTCAGGCGCAGCTGGGCTCCGTGCGCGTCGGCGAGCGCCTTGAACGCGTCGAGCTGGCCCGCGTTGTGCCGGGTCACCACCACGCTGAGCTTGAAGTCCCGCACGCCCGCGTCCGCCAGGTTGCCCATCGCCCGCGTCGCGGTGGCGTACGAACCGGCGCCCCGCACCGCGTCGTTGATCTCCGCGGTCGCCCCGTCCAGCGAGATCTGGACGTCCACGTAGTCGCTCGCGGCGAGCCACCGGGCCCGTTCGGGGGTCAGGCGCACGCCGTTGGTGGAGAACTTGACGCCCACCTGGTGCGCGGTGGCGTATTCGACGAGCTGCCAGAAGTCGGGGCGCACGGTCGGCTCGCCGCCGCCGATGTTCACGTAGAAGACCTGCATCCGCTGGAGCTCGTCGATGACGGCCTTGCACTCCTCGGTGGTCAGCTCGCGCGGGTCGCGCCGGCCGGACGACGAAAGGCAGTGCACGCAGGACAGGTTGCAGCCGTAGGTCAGCTCCCAGGTCAGGCAGATCGGGGCATCGAGGCCGGTCTCGAAGTGGTCGACGAGCCTCACGCGGCACGCTCCGGGAGAGACACGGATCGAGTCCCGCCGGGGCGGGGCTCGATCACGCCGCTGGTGGCGAGCGAGGCCAGCGCCTGCAGATAGGCCGCACGCTCCGCGCCTGCCACGCCCGCGCCCAGCAGCGCACTGTGCACGTCCCGATGGTCGCCGAGGGTGCGTACGACGTCGACGAGCACCGGCGTCTTGAGGAAGCTCAGCCGCCGGGTGCGGAAGTCGTAGGCGAGCGCTCCGAACGGCTCCGGGCGCAGCGCCACGCTGGCAGAACACCGGTAGGGGCGCTCGGGAGTGAACACGTCGGGCTCCTGGTTAGTAGACACCGCACATGCCGTCGATCGACACCTCTTCGACCAGCAGCTCCTCGGACACGAGATCCCCGCTGTCGGGCTCGTCCGCGGTCCGGCTCTCTTCGGTCACCTGTTCAGCGGCCATGGCCGACTCCCTTCAAACGACGTGAGTTGACGGCCTGGAATAGATGGTGCGCGGCCCTCGCCGCAGCAGTCGACCCCTAGGTTTTTAGGGGGTGATGCGCGCTCCGTCCGGTTGGTCAGGGTGCAGATAATGAGCCGAGAAATACCCGTTGGCGAAAAACAATTCTGGCTGAATCTGACGCAACGAATGAGGGAGGGTCCACATGGGCCGGGTGGCTGGAAAAGTGGCTTTGATAACCGGGGCGGGGCGCGGGCAGGGCCGCAGTCACGCCGTGCGGCTGGCCGAAGAGGGCGCCGACATCATCGCCGTCGACCTGTGCGAGGACATCGCGTCCGTCCCCTACCCGATGGCAGGCTCCGGTGACCTGGAGGAGACCGCCCGGCTGGTCGAGAAGGCGGGCCGCCGCATCGTCACCCGGGTCGCGGACGTGCGCGACCGGGACGCGCTCAAGGCCGCCGTCGACGAGGGTGTGGCCGAACTGGGCCGGCTCGACGTGGTGATCCCCAACGCGGGCATCCTGCCGATCGGCGCCGGCCGCCCGATCGGCGCGTTCGCCGACACCGTCGACATCAACCTCGGCGGCGTCATGAACACGGTGCACGCCGCGCTGCCGCATCTGGGCGAGGGCGCCTCGATCATCGTCATCGGCTCGATGACCGCCCTGCAGCCCGGCCACGGCGACGTCTCGCCGGCCGGTCCGGGATTCGCGGCCTACCGCTTCGCGAAGCACACGCTGGTCGAGTACGTCAACACGCTCTCCCAGCTGGTGGCCGGCGCCGGACAGCGCGTCAACGCCGTCCACCCGACCAACGTCGACACCCACATGCTGCTCAACGACGCGGTGTACAAGACCTTCCGCCCGGACCTGGACGAGCCCACCCGCGAGGACGTCGACCCGATCTTCACCGGCCTGCAGTCGATGCCGATCCCGTTCGTGAACCCGATCGACGTCTCGCACGCCGTCGTCTATCTCGCCTCGGACGAGTCCCGCTACGTCACCGGCCTGCACCTGAAGGTCGACGGCGGAGCGATCGTCAAGCAGGGACTGTGAACTGAAAAGCACTTGAAAAGCACTTGAGAGCTGCTCGAAAAACAGTCGGGAAATGAGCCCCCGATTAGGGGTGGTCAAAGGGCTGTTAGGGGGTGCCGGTCATGGCGAGGGCAACGCGTCGACCGCTTGAATGGATTGCGCACTGCGAATCCCAGTTGTTTTCATGGTGATTCGGCACCGCGATGGCCATCAACCGGCGACAAAGGACGCACGTAATGACCCCCACGCACACACGGGCAGGACGCAAGGAGTGGATTGCACTCGCCGTCCTCACGCTTCCTCTCCTCCTGGTCTCCATGGACATCACGGTGCTCTACTTCGGAGTGCCGTCGATCGCAGCGGACCTTGAGACCTCGAGCACCCAGCAGCTGTGGATGGTCGACATCTACGGCTTCATCCTCGCCGGCATGCTCATCACGATGGGCAGCATCGGCGACTTCATCGGCCGGCGGCGGCTGCTGCTGATCGGCGCCACGCTCTTCGGCGTGGCCTCGGTGGCCGCCGCCTTCTCCTCCAGCGCCGAGATGCTGATCGCGGCCCGCGCCCTGCAGGGCCTCGGCGGGGCCACCCTGATGCCCTCGACGCTGGCCCTGGTCACCAACATGTTCCGCGACCCCAAGCAGCGCAGCACCGCGATCGCCGTCTGGTCGATCGGGCTGTCCGCCGGTGCCGCGATCGGTCCCGTGATCAGCGGCAGCCTGCTGAACAGCTTCTGGTGGGGCTCGATCTTCCTGATCAACGTCCCCGTCCTGCTGATCCTGTTGGTGGCGGCACCGCTGCTGGTGCCGGAGTTCCGCGCCCAGACCCGGCAGCGGTTCGACGTCCTGAGCGCGGTGCTGTCGCTGGCCGCCGTCCTGACGGTCATCTGGGGCCTGAAGGAAGGGGCGGCGGGCGGGTTCGAGGCCGTGCCCCTGGCCAGCATCGCCGTCGGCCTCGTGATCGGCGCGGCGTTCCTGGTGCGCCAGTCGCGCCTGGCCGACCCGATGGTCGACCTGAAGCTGTACCGCAACCGTGGGTTCGCGCCCGCGATCTCACTCAGCCTCATCGCCTTCTTCTGCCTCATCGGCTACGGCATCTTCACCACCCAGTACCTGATGAGCGTGCTCGGCATGCGCCCCCTGGAGTCCGCGCTGTGGACCATGGCGTCGCCGGCCCTCACCTTCCTTCTCGTCCCCTTCGCTGTGATACTCGCCCGCACGGTGCGGCCCGCCTACGTGATCGCGGCGGGATTCGTGTTCGGCGCCACCGGCTTCGCCGCCATGACCCAGATCGGCGTCGAGCGGAACATGACGCTTTTGGTCTACGGCGTGGTGGGGATCGGCGTGGGCTCCGCGATCGTCCTCACCATGGTCACCGACCTGGTCGTCGCGGCGGCGCCGCCCGAGAACGCCGGTTCCGTCTCCGCCCTCACCCAGACCCACCAGGAACTGGGCGGCGCCCTGGGGATCGCGGTGCTCGGCACCATCGGCGCGAGCGTCTACCGCGGCTCCTTCGACGACCACATCGGCTCCGGCATCCCGGCGGCCGCCCTCGAACCGGCCAGGGAAACCCTGGGCGGTGCCGCGGAGAGTGCGGCGCGGCTCACCGGCGCCCCGGCCGCCGACATCCTGAGCACCGCCCACGGCGCTTTCGTGGACGCGATGCACGCCACCGCCGCGACGGGCCTCGTCGTCGCACTCGGCGCCGCGCTGCTCGCCGTGCTGCGGCTGCGGCACATCCCGGTCACCCAGGAGAAGCAGGAGGCGCCCGAGGAATCCCCGGCGCCCACCGAGCCGTACGCGCCCGTCCGTCCCGAGGTCGCGGTCCGCACGGCGGAGTGACCGACATCCCTGTCCGCAAGCCCATCACGAAACGAGGTGGAACACCGTGGCTGACGCCTACGGAAGCCCGACACACGAGACCGTCCGGCTGGATTCGGTCCGCAAGATCTACACCCGGGGAGACAACAGTGTCGCCGCCCTGGCCGGAGTCTCCGTCAGCTTCCAGCGGGGCACCTTCACCGCGGTGATGGGCCCCTCGGGATCCGGCAAGAGCACCCTGCTGCACTGCGCGGCGGGGCTGGACCGGCCGACGTCGGGCCAGGTCTTCCTGGAGGGGACCGACCTCAGCAAGCTCAGCGAGAAGAACCTCACCCTGCTGCGCCGTGACCGCATCGGCTTCATCTTCCAGGCGTTCAACCTGATGCCGGCCCTGACCGTGCGTCAGAACGTGGTCCTGCCGCTCCAGCTGGCCGGGCGCAAGCCCAAGAAGGCCTTCGTGGACGAGGTCATCGAGCGGGTGGGTCTCACCCAGCGCGAGCACCACCGCCCCTCCGAGCTCTCCGGCGGCCAGCAGCAGCGTGTGGCCATCGCCCGCGCGCTGGTCACGCAGCCGACCGTGGTCTTCGCCGACGAGCCGACCGGCGCCCTCGACACCAAGACCGCCCGCGAAGTGCTGCTGCTCCTGCGCGAGTCGGTGCACCGGGCGGGCCAGACCATCGTGATGGTCACCCACGACCCGGTGGCCGCCTCCTACGCCGACCGTGTGGTCTTCCTCGCGGACGGCCAGATCGCCACCGAACTGCACCGGCCCACCGCGGCCGCCGTGGCCGAGCAGCTCACACACCTCAGCGATGCGGTCGCGGCGCAGCCCGTCGCGATGACTGCCGGGAGCGTGTGATGTTCCGTCTGTCCCTGCGTACGCTCCGGTTCCGCTGGCAGGGGTTCGCCGCGACCTTCATCGCGCTGCTGGTGTGCGGGGTCATCATGACCGCCGCCGGCAGCATGATGGAGACCGGGCTGCGGGCCGTGATGCCCGCCGAACGGCTCGCGGCGGCCCCCATCGTGGTCACCGGCAGCGCCGACTACGAACAGCACAACAACCCGGTGGCCTCGCTGTCCGAGCAGGTGCCCCTCGACGCCGGCCTGGTCGGCACCGTTGCGGACGTGCCCGGTGTGGCCAAGGCGGTGCCCGACGTCTGGTTCCCGGCGAGCGCCCTGAAGGACGGCAAGACCGTCGCCGAGGCCGACCACGATTCCTTCGGTTACGGCTGGTCCTCCGCCCAGCTGATGCCCTACCGGCTGAGCCAGGGCGCGGAGCCGAAGGCGGCCGGCGAGGTCGTCGTGGACTCCGACGTGGCGGGCAGCCTGGGCGCCTCGGTCGGTGACTCCATCGAGGTCGCCGTCGCCGGCGGCACGCAGACCTTCCAGGTCAGCGGTGTCGCCGACGCGTCCCGCACGACCGACCGGCACGCCCTGTTCTTCTCGGCGGCCGACACCGAGCGGCTGACCAACGACCCCGGTCAGGTCGAGGCGATCGGCGTCTTCCTCGAACCGGGGGCCGACCCGGCCAAGACCGAGCAGGCCATCGCCGACACGGTCGGCAAGGGCGTCTCGGTGCTGTCCGGGGACAACCGGGGCGAGGCCGAGCGCTCCAACATCGACATGACCGACCTGGTGCTGGTGCCCGGGCTGCTCGGTGCCCTCGCCGTCATGGCGGGCCTGCTCGGTGTGGCGTCGACGCTGTCGCTCTCCTTCCAGCAGCGGCACCGCGAGGTGGCCCTGCTGCGGGCCGTCGGCGGGACCCCCGCCCAGCTGCGCCGCATGATCATCGGTGAGACGCTGGTGGTGGCGGTGCTGGCCACGCTGATCGCGATGGTGCCCGGCCGGGACATCGGAAAGCTGATCTTCGACCGCCTGGTGGACATCGGCATCGCCCCCGAGGGCGTCGTCTACTACAAGGGCTGGCTGCCGGTGGTGGCCGCCGGCCTCGTCTCCGTCCTCACCTCCGTCGGCGCGGCGGCCATCGCCAGCCGCCGGGTGGTCAGGACCCGCGCCATCGAGGCGCTGGGCGACGACGAGGGGCAGCAGTTCCGGATCGGCAAGGTGCGGCTGCTGTTCGCCGTGCTCTGCTTCGTGTTCAGCGGCGCCTGTGTGTTCTCCGCGTTCAACTTCGTCACCGGCCCGTTCATCGCCACCCCGGCGACCTGGGCGTCCATCCTGTTCGCCGTCGGGCTCGCGCTGCTCGGCCCCGCCATCACCCAGGGCCTCACCCGCGTCCTGGGCCCGGTGGTCCGCCTGGTGTCCGGGCTGCCCGGCATGATGGCCACGCTCAACGCGCAGGCCAGGGCGGTCCGGATGGCGGCGGTGGTCACCCCGGTGATGCTGCTGACCGGGATCGCCACGGCGAACCTGTATCTGATCGCCACCGAGGGCAGTGTCAGCAGCGTCTACACCGAGAACCTCAAGAGCGACGTCGTCCTCAAGGGCGGGCCGGACGGTATCGCCCCCGACACCCTCGACAAGGTCCGCGCTCTTTCCGAGGTCGGCGCGGCGTCCGAGTTCGTCGCCAGCTCCGGATTCATCGAGAAGCCGGAGGACCCCTGGAAGAACAAGGACCTGGCCGGCTGGCAGCTGCTGGGATTCAACGCGGACAGCGCCGCGGACGTCGGCGCCGTCAAGGCGACGACCGAGGGCAGCCTGAAGGAACTCACCGGGAACACCGTCGCCATCGCGGACACCTTCGCCAAGGAGTTCAGCGGCGGCGTCGGCGACACCATGACACTGCGCATGGGCGACGGTGCCGTGCAGGAACTGCGTATCGTCGCGGTGTTCGAGTCCAAGGAGAGCTTCGAGTCCCTGATGCTCCCGGTCGACCTGCTGGCCCGGCACACCACCATCGGACTGCCCACGCACATCGTCGTCACCCCCGCCGACGGGGTGAGCGAGGAGAAGGCCGCGGCGGCCCTCACCACCCTGGCGGGGACCCTGCCGGGCACCGAGGTCGTCGACCGCAAGGAGATGACCGAGGCGTTCAACCACCACCTGGGCGCCCAGGCCATGGTCAGCTACATGATGATCGGGACCCTGTTCGGCTACATCACCATCTCGGTGCTCAACAGCCTCTGGCTGTCCGTCAGCCGGCGCCGCCGCGAGTTCGCCCTGCAGCGGCTGACCGGTGCCACCCCGGCACAGGTCATGCGGATGATGGCGATCGAGGGCGGCATCACCGCCGTCATCGGCATCGGCCTCGGCACGCTGGTGGCACCCGCCACCTTCGTCACCTTCAGCATCGCCAGGGCCGGTTCGGTCGTACCCGCGGGATCCGTGTGGCTCTACGTCGGCATGGCCGCGTTCGCCTTCGTGCTCACCATGGCGGCGACGCTGCTGCCCACCTGGCGGGCGCTCAAGGCCCGTCCGCTGGAGGCCGCGGTACTCGCCGCCTAGCGAAAGCGGCTGCGCGCCGTCCGGCGAAACTCGAGAAACAATTGATTTTCGGTCCCCGTCCGCCCCGCGGACGGGGACCGAAATGTAGAGCCATGAGCCGCCCTTTAGGGGTTGGCTAAGGGGTCTTCGGCGTCTTTCAGGTCACTAGCATTTTCTCAATTCGACCCATACCCCGGAGCTGACGCCGTGATTGAACTCCCAGATGAAAACGGCGCGTTGACGCGCTATCGGCCGAACCGAGAGCCGCGCGCCTTCACTTCCGACAGCACCCCGTTCCGCAGCCGGTCCGTGCTGGCCGCCGCTCCGGTCGTCGGCGACCCGCTGGCTGCGAACGAGCCCTTCGGCCCGCCGCTCGGTCCGCCGCCGCCGCAGGCCCTCGACTGGGAGGCCACCCTCACGATCCGCAGGCAGCTGTGGTCCCACGGCTTCACCGTCGCCGAGGCCCTGGACACCGCGCACCGCGGCGCCGGCCTGGACTGGCCGACCGCCGCCGAGCTGATCCGCCGGACCGGGACCGCCGCCGCCGAGGCGGGCGGCCGGTTCGCCGCCGGGGTGGGAACCGACCAGCTCGACCCGTTCTCCCCGCACAGCCGCGACGCCGTCGTCGCCGCCTACGAGGAGCAGCTGGACGTCGTCAACGAGGCGGGCGGCCAGCCGGTCATCCAGGCCAGCGCCCAACTCGCCCAGGCCGTACAGAGCCCCGAGGAGTACGCCGAGGTGTATGCGGGCCTGCTGGCGAAGTCCGCCCGGCCCGCTCTGGTGCACTGGCTGCTGCCCGAGTGGGTGCCCGGCCACAGCGGCTACTGGGGCCACCAGGACCCGGCGGCCGCCACGGACGCGTTCCTGACCGTCCTCGCCGACCACGCCGACCACATCGACGGCGTCAAGGTCGCCCCGCTCAGCCCCCGGGCCGAGACCGCGCTGCGCCGCCGGCTGCCCGCGGGCATCCGCTTCTACACCGGGGACTACGACACCTACGCCGAGCTGATCGCCGGCGACGAGCAGGGCTTCAGCGACGCCCTGTCGCCCGTGTTCACGCCCATCGCACCGCTGGCCGCCGAAGCCCTGCGCACCCTCGACAACGGGGATGCGGACACCTTCCGCAAGCAGCTCGGCCAGGCCCACGCGCTGTCCGCGCACCTCTTTGCGGGGCCGGGCCGCAGCACCCTGTTCTTCAAGACCGGGCTGGTGTTCCTCAGCTGGCTGTCCGGCCACATCGGCCACTTCCGCATGGTGTGGGCCGAGCACGGCGCCCGCTCCGTGCCGCACCTGGCCCAGGCCTACCGGCTCGCGGACGAACTGGGCCTGTTCGCCGACCCCGAGCTGGCCGCCCACCGCATCGCCCGCTTCCTCGACATGTCCGGGATCCCGCAGGAAGGCAGCAGCCGATGACCAGTGCAGTGGTGCTCGGCGGCGGCATGGCGGGGATGCTGTCCGCCGCCGTGCTCGCCGGCCACGTGGACGACGTCACCGTCGTCGAGGGCGACCGCTTCCCCGACGGGCCCGACCTGCGCAAGGGCCTGCCGCAGGGATACCACAACCACATGTTCATGAGCGGCGGCGTCAGGGCCGCCGACACCCTGGTGCCCGGCCTGTCCGACGCGCTGTACGCGGCCGGTGCCAAGCGCCGCGGCATGCCGGCCGACCTGCTGACCCTCTCCGCCGAGGGCTGGTACCGGCGCCACCGCACGGGCGACGCCCATGTGCTGCTGTGCAGCCGGGCGCTGCTCGACCACACGCTGCGCGAGCGGGTGCTCGCCGACCCGGCGATCACGGTGATCGAGTCGGCCAGGGCCCTCGGGCTCAAGGGGTCGGCCGCCCGCGTCACCGGCGTGCGCATCGAACGCGCGGGCGTCGAGGAGATCCTCGCCGCCGACTTCGTCGTCGACGCCACCGGACGCCGCTCCAAGGCCCCCGCCTGGCTCGCCGGGTTCGGCCTGCCCGAGGTCGTCGAGGAGAACGTCGACGCCGGCTTCGCCTACTCCAGCAGGCTCTACGAGGCGCCGGCCGGCACCCCCGAGGACTTCCCCGGCGTGCTCGTCCAGGCCCAGAACGGCACCGGGGAGCCGGGCCGGGGCGCCGCGCTGCTGCCCAACGAGGGCAACCGCTGGATCGTCGCCCTGATCGGCACCCGCGGCGGCCAACCGCCCACCGACGAGGCGGGCTTCACCGAGTTCGCGCGTTCCCTGCGCGACCCCGTCGTCGCCGACCTCATCGCCAAGGCGACCCCGGCCGGACGCATCCAGGCCTACCGGGGCCTGCCCAACTGGCGCCGGCACTACGAGAAGCTGCCGCTGCCCGAGGGCTTCGTCGTCATCGGTGACGCCGCCACCACGCTCAACCCCAACTACGCGACCGGCATGTCCATCGCCGCGCTCGGGGCGCTCGCGCTGCGCACCGAACTGGAGCGCGGCGGCCTCGTGCCGGGGCTCGGCAAGCGGGCCCAGAGGGCCGTCTCCAAGGCGTCGCTCGGGCCGTGGCAGATGGCGACCGGAACCGACCAGTGGTTCCCGGGCGCCGAGTCCACCATCAAGCGCGCACCCGAACTGCTGCGCCGCTTCACGGCCCGGTTCGCCCGGATGACCACCGAGAACGCGGCCCTGTCCGACGCCTCGTTCAAGGTGGCCGCGCTGCAGGCGCCGCCCGCCAGCATGATGACGCTGCCCGCCCTGCTGACCGTGTTCCGCGGCCCCCGCGAGCAGCCGCTGACGCGCGAGGAAGCCATCGCCCAGTACCCCGAGTTCGGGGATCTGCTCGCACCGTCGGCCGCCGGCGGCAGCACGGCGCAGGCGGCGTGAGGCGCACGCGGCCGGGCCCGCCCGCACACGCGGTCCGGCGGCCCCTTTTGTAGGGGCTGCCGGACCGATTAAGGGGTTGGCGGGCCTCTCCGCCACGCTCAGGATTTTATTCGAATCCTTCTGCACGACGCGCGTGATGTTCGTTTACCAATTCGAGGGGTGTCCTGGGTGAGCGGTGAGGAAATGCCTCCGGCGATGCCGTGGCTGATCTCGGGGAAAAGTGCACAGGCGCTTCGGGCCCAGGCCGGACGGCTGTATTCGTACCTGACGGAAAGGCCGGATGAACACCCGGCCGATGTGGGTCTTTCCCTGGCGACGACCAGGGCCGCCCTGCCGCACCGCGCGGTGGTCGTCGGCGAGGACCGGCAGAGCCTGCTGGCCGGGCTCGACGCGCTGGCCCAGGGCGGCACCGGCGGCACCGTCGTGACGGGACCGGTCACCGGCGGCGCGCCCCGGGTGGCGTTCGTCTTCCCCGGACAGGGCTCTCAGTGGGCCCGCATGGGTGTCGAACTCCTCGACACCTCCCCGGTGTTCGCGGGACGGATGGCCGAATGCGCCCGCGCGCTGGCGCCCTTCGTCGACTGGGACCTGGAGGGCGTCCTGCGCGGCCGGGGGGACCAGCCCACGCTGGAACCGGTGGACGTCGTGCAGCCGGTGCTGTGGGCGGTGATGGTGTCCCTCGCCGCCCTGTGGCGCTCCTACGGCGTCGAACCCGCCGCCGTCGTGGGCCACTCCCAGGGCGAGATCGCCGCCGCCAGCGTGGCGGGCGCACTCAGCCTGGAGGACGGCGCCCGCGTCGTCGCCCTGCGCAGCCGCCTCATCCGCGAGGAACTGGCCGGCAAGGGCGGCATGATCTCCGTGTCGCTGTCCGCCGACACCCTGCGCGAGCGGCTGCGCCCCTGGGAGGGCCGCATCCAGCTGGCCGCGGTCAACGGACCCGGCAGCGCCGTGGTGTGCGGCGAAGTGGGCGCCCTCGACGAGGTCTTCGACCTGCTCACCGCCGACGGGGCACGGGTGCGCCGGATTCCGGTGGACTACGCCTCGCATTCGCACTACGTGGAATCCATCCGCGAAAAGCTCATCGACCTTCTGGCCCCCATCCGCCCGCGGACGTCGGACATCCCCTTCTGTTCCACGGTCACCGGCGCCTTCCTGGACACCGCGGCCCTCGACGCCGAGTACTGGTACACGAACCTGCGGCAGACCGTCCGGTTCGAAGAGGCCGTCCAGACCCTCCTCGCCGACCACATCGGCGTGTTCGTCGAGGCGAGCCCGCACCACATCCTCAAGGTCGGCGTGCAGGAGACCATCGACGCCGCCGGCCAGAGCGCGGCCACCATCGGCTCGCTGCGCCGGGACGAGGGCGGACTGCACCGGTTCGCCACCTCGCTGGCCGAGGCCTCCGTACGCGGAGTACGGGTGGACTGGACCGGGTTCTTCACCGGCGCCCAGGTCGTGGACCTGCCGACGTACGCCTTCCAGCGCCGCCGGTACTGGCTGAACGTACCGACCCCGGGCGACGAGGTGTCGGGCATCGGCCAGGAGGCCGTCGACCACCCGCTGCTCGGCGCCGCCCTCGAGCCCGCCGAGACCGGCGGACACCTGTTCACCAGCCGGCTCTCCCTGGGCACCCACCCCTGGCTCGCCGAGCACGAGGCACTCGGCGCCGTCCTGCTGCCCGCAACCGCCTTCGTGGAGCTGGCGATCCGCGCCGGCGACCAGGCGGGCTGCGGCACCCTCGACGAACTCACCCTGCACGCCCCGCTGGTGCTGCCCGAACGCGGCGGCGTCGCCCTGCAGGTGATGCTCGGCGCGCCGGACGACAGCGGCGCCCGCACCGTCGCCATCCACTCCCGGGCCGACGGCGACGACATGCCCTGGGTGCGGCACGCCGGCGGTGTGCTGACCGAGCAGCGCCCCGAGCCCGGCTTCGACCTCGCCCAGTGGCCGCCGGCCGGCGCCGAACCCATCGGCCTGGACGGCGCCTACGAGCGGCTCTTCGGCCGCGGCTACGCCTACGGCCCCGTGTTCCAGGGGCTGTCCGCGGCATGGCGGCGCGGCGACGAGATCTTCGCCGAGGTACGTCTGCCCGAACAGGCGCACGCCGACGCCCAGCGGTTCGGCCTGCACCCCGCGCTGCTCGACGCCGCCCTGCACGCCGAACTCGTCGGCGACGAGAGCGAGCAGGGCGGCGAAACGGTCCTGCCCTTCGCCTGGACCGGCGTCAGCCTGCACGCCGTCGGCGCCACCGCGCTGCGCGTCCGGCTCGTCGCCGACGGCCGCGGCCACACCCTGCTGCAGGCCGCCGACGACACCGGCAGCCCCGTCCTCGACGTGAGCTCCATCGTCGCCCGCGCCGTCTTGGCCGACCAGCTCGGCGCCGCGAGCGGCCGCCGCGACCTGCCCTACCGGCCGGCCTGGACCCCCGCACCGGTCGACCCCGCCGCCGACCCGGCCGCCGACCTGGCCTGGTTCACCGACGCCGACGCCCTGCGCGCCGCCGACCCGGTGCCCGCGACGGCGCTCGTCGAACTCCCGGTGCCCGACGCCACCGTGCCCGACGCCGTCCGCGCCACCGCCCACCGGGCCCTGGACCTCGTACAGACCTGGCTGGGCGACGCACGCTTCGCCGGCTCGCGCCTCGTCGTCGTCACCCGCGGCGCCGTCGCCGCCGCCGACGGCGACCCGGCCCCCGACCTCACCCTCGCCCCCGCCTGGGGCCTGGTCCGCGCCGCCCAGGCGGAGAACCCCGGCCTGTTCGTGCTGGCCGACCTCGACGACACCGAGGCATCCCGCGCCGCCCTGCCGGCCGCCCTGGCCACCTCGGAGGGCGAACTCGCCCTGCGCGGCGGCCAGATGCACGTCCCCCGCCTGGTCCGCGCCGCCGAGTCCGACACCCAGGACGCGCCCGCGCTCGACCCGGAGGGCACCGTCCTTATCACCGGCGGCACCAGCGGCCTCGGCGCCATCGTCGCCCGCCACCTGGTCGCCGAGCACGGCGTGCGCCACCTGCTGCTCACCAGCCGGCGCGGACCCGACACCCCCGGCGCCACCGACCTGCGCGACCACCTCACCGCCGCCGGCGCCACCGTCACCCTCGCCGCCTGCGACGCCGCCGACCGCGACGCCCTGACCGCGCTCCTCGACGCCGTCCCCGCACAGCACCCGCTCACCGGCGTGGTGCACTCGGCGGGCGTCCTCGACGACGGCGTCGTCGGCTCGCTCACCCCCCAGCGGCTGGACACCGTCCTCGCCCCCAAGGCGGACGCCGCCTGGCACCTGCACGAGCTCACCGCCGGCCACGACCTCGCGCTGTTCGCCCTGTTCTCCTCCGCCGCCGGCATCCTCGGCGCGGCCGGACAGGCCAACTACGCCACCGCCAACACCTTCCTCGACGCCCTCGCCGCACACCGCCGGGCGGCCGGGCTCCCCGCCACCTCCATGGCCTGGGGCCTGTGGGCCGAGGGCACCGGCATGACGGGACAGCTCGACGACGCCGACATCGAACGGCTGCGCCGCCAGGGCTTCCCCGCCATGGCGACCCCCGAGGGACTCGCGCTGTTCGACCAGGCGCTGGCCCGCGACGAGCCGCTTGTGCTGCTGCTCCGGCTCGACCTGGCCGCACTGCGCGCCCAGGCGGCCGCCGGCCTGGTCCAGGGCGTCCTGCGCGACCTGGTGCGCGTCCCCGCCCGCAAGACCGCGCGGGCCGGCGGCGCCACCGGCGGCGCCTCGCTGGCCGAACAACTGGCCCGGCTGCCCGAGGCCGAACGCGACAGCCTCCTCCTCGACCTGGTCCGCACCCACGTCGCCGACGTCCTCGGCCACGACTCCGCCGACGCCGTCGACGCCGACCGGGCCTTCAAAGAACTCGGCTTCGACTCGCTCACCGCCGTCGAACTGCGCAACCGGCTCCACACCGCGACCGGGCTGCGCCTGTCCGCCACCCTGGTCTTCGACCACCCCACCGCCCGGGCCGCCGCCCAGCACCTCAAGGAGAGCGCGCTCGGCTCGTCCGCCCCGGCCGCCGCACCCGCCACGGCCGCCGCCTTGGACGAACCGATCGCCGTCGTCGCCATGGCCTGCCGCTATCCCGGCGGCGTCGAGACCCCCGAAGACCTGTGGCGGCTGGTCGCCGAAGGCGCCGAGACCGTCACGGAGTTCCCCACCGACCGGGGCTGGGACATCGAGGGCGTCTACCATCCCGAGCCCGGCACCCCCGGCAAGACCTACACCCGCTCCGGCGGATTCCTGCACGACGCCGCCGAGTTCGACGCCGCCTTCTTCGGCATCAGCCCGAACGACGCGCTCGGCATGGACCCGCAGCAGCGGCTGCTCCTCGAAACCTCCTGGGAGGTCTTCGAACGGGCCGGCATCGACCCCGCGACCCTCAAAGGCAGCGCCACCGGCGTCTTCACCGGCGCGATGTACCACGACTACGCACGCTCCCGGGCCACCGGCTCCATCGCCTCCGGCCGCCTGTCCTACACCTACGGCCTGGAAGGCCCGGCCGTGACGGTGGACACCGCCTGCTCGTCCTCGCTGGTCGCCCTGCACCTGGCGATCCAGGCGCTGCGCTCCGGCGAGTGCACCCTCGCCCTCGCCGGCGGCGTGACCGTCATGGCCACCACCGAGGTACTCGTCGAGTTCGGGCTCCAGCAGGGCCTCTCATCCGACGGCCGCTGCCGCTCCTTCGGCGCCGGGGCCGACGGCACCGGCTTCTCCGAGGGCGTCGGCCTGCTGCTCGTGGAGCGCCTGTCGGACGCCCAAGCCAACGGCCACCCCGTGCTCGCCGTGGTCCGCGGCTCGGCCGTCAACCAGGACGGCGCGAGCAACGGCTTCTCCGCCCCCAACGGCCCCTCGCAGCAGCGTGTCATCCGCCAGGCCCTCGCGGGCGCCGGCCTGACCACCGCCGACGTCGACGCGGTGGAGGCACACGGCACCGGCACGGTCCTCGGCGACCCGATCGAGGCCCAGGCGCTGCTGGCCACCTACGGCCAGGAACGCCCCGAAGACCAGCCGTTGTGGCTCGGCTCCATCAAGTCGAACATCGGGCACGCCCAGGCCGCCGCCGGTGTCGCCGGCGTCATCAAGATGATCGAGGCGATCCGCCACGAGACGCTGCCCGCCACCCTGCACGCCGACGAGCCCTCGCCCCAGGTCGACTGGACGGCGGGCAACGTCCGCCTGCTGACCGAGTCCCGGCCCTGGCCAAAGACCGGCCACCCGCGCCGTGCGGGTGTCTCCTCCTTCGGTATCAGCGGCACCAACGCCCACGTCGTCATCGAACAGGCCCCCGAGATCCAGGCGGCCGAGCCGCCCGCGGCCGAGGACACCACCCCCGTCCTGCCCTGGCTGCTGTCCGCGCGCACACCGAAGGCGCTGCGCGCCCAGGCCACGAAGCTCGCCGCACACCTGCGCGGCGGAGCGGACGGCACCGGGCTCGACCTCGCCCACACCCTGGCCACCGCCCGCACCGCCTTCGAGCACCGCATCGCGGTCCTCGCCGAGGACCGCGACCAGGCCCTGCGCGCCCTCACGGCCGCCGCCGACGGCGAACACCCCGCCACGGTCGTCCACGGCGACGCGAGCCGCACGGGCACCAAGTCGGCGTTCCTGTTCACCGGCCAGGGGGCGCAGCGGCTGGGCATGGGCCGGGAGTTGTATGAGGCGTTCCCGGTGTTCGCGGCGGCTTTCGATGCGGTGTTGGCCGAGCTGGACGGTCTGTCGCTGCGGGAGGTGATGTGGGGCGAGGACGCGGAGGCGCTGAACCGTACCGAGTTCACCCAGCCCGCCCTGTTCGCCATCGAGGTCGCCCTGTTCCGGCTGGTGGAGTCGTGGGGCATCAGGCCCGACTATCTGGCCGGGCACTCCATCGGCGAGTTCGCCGCAGCCCACGTGGCCGGGGTCCTGTCCCTCGCGGATGCGGCGAAGCTGGTCGCGGCGCGTGGGCGTCTGATGCAGGCGCTGCCGGCGGGCGGCGCCATGGCCGCCGTACAAGCCACCGAAGAAGAAGTACGACCGCTGCTGGCCGAGGGCGTCGGTATCGCCGCCGTCAACGGGCCCACCGCGGTGGTGATCTCCGGCGTCGAGGCCGACGTCCTGCGGATCAAGGCGCACTTCGAGGCGGAGGGCCGCAAGAGCACCCGCCTGAAGGTCTCCCACGCCTTCCACTCCCCGCTGATGGAACCGATGCTGGCCGACTTCCGCGAGGTCGCCGCCTCCCTCTCCTACAGCGAACCGGCCATCCCCATCGTCTCCACCCTCACCGGCACCCCGGTCGGCGGCGGGGAGATCGGCACCCCCGAGTACTGGGTCCGGCATGTGTGCGGGACCGTGCGGTTCGCCGACGCGGTCGCGCATCTGCAGGCGCAGCGCGTCACGACGTTCCTGGAACTGGGGCCGGACGGGCCGCTGTCGGCGACCGGTCCGCAGTGCCTGGCCGGCGGCGAGGACACGGACGTCGTGTTCGTACCGGTGCTGCGGCGGGAGCGGGCCGAGGAGCGGGAGCTGGTGGCGGCCGTCGCGCTGGCCCACTGCCGGGGCACGGCGGTGGACTGGGCGGCGTTCTTCGCCGGGCGCGGTGCCCGCCGGGTCGGCCTGCCGACGTACGCCTTCCAGCGCCGCCCGTACTGGCTCGCCGAGATCACCGGCGAGACCGTGGTCGTCGGGGGCAGCGGCCAGGACCTCGCCGACCGTCAGGACGAGGCCGCCGACACCGGCCGCTGGCGGGAGATCCTCGCCCTGCCCGGCGGTGAACGCGAGCGCGCCGCGCTGTTGCTGGTCCGGCAGCAGGTGGCCGCCGTACTCGGCCACGAGTCGCTCGACGAGGTGGAGCCCGAACAGGCCTTCACCGAGCTCGGCTTCGACTCCGTGGCCGCCGGTGAGCTGCGCAAGCGACTCGTCGCCGCCACCGGCACGGACCTGCCCGCCACCCTCGCGTTCGACCACCCCAACACACGGGCGGTGAGCGAACTCCTGCTGGCCGCGGCACAGGGCCAGGACACCAGCCCGGCCCGGCCCGTCCTCGCCGAGCTCGACCGGATCGAGGCCCTGCTGGCCGCCGCGCCCGAACTGAACGGCGAGACCTCCAGGATCACGGCCCGGCTCGAAGCGCTCCTGCGCTCCTGGCGCGACACCCGGCAGGACACCGCGGCCGACGCACCCGACGACGACTTCGCATCGGCCACCGACGACGAGCTCTTCCAGGCACTGGACAACCTCGAGATTGGTTCATGAGCGATGGGGAACGACGACAAGCTCCGCGACTACCTCAAACGCGCGACGGCCGATCTCCAGCAGACGAGGCGGCGGCTGCGCGAGGCCGAGACCAGGAACCACGAGCCCATCGCGATCGTGGGCATGAGCTGCCGGTTCCCGGGCGGCGTCAGCACCCCGGAAGACCTGTGGGAGCTGGTGAGTTCCGGCCGGGACGCCATCTCGCCCTTCCCCGAGAACCGGGACTGGGACACGGCCACCCTCTACGACCCCGAGCCCGCCACGCCCGGCAAGACCTACGCCCGTGAAGGCGGATTCCTGCACGACGCCGGGGAGTTCGACGCCGACTTCTTCAAGATCAGCCCCAAGGACGCCAAGGAGACCGACCCGCAGCAGCGGCTGCTCCTGGAGACCGCCTGGGAGGCCCTGGAGCGGGCGGGCATCGACCCGGCCTCGCTCAAGGAGACCAGGACGGGCGTCTTCGCCGGCGTCGTCTACCACGACTACCTCGTGGGCGGCGGCACCGGCAGCCTCGCCAGCGTCGCCTCCGGACGGATCGCCTACACGCTCGGCCTGGAAGGCCCGGCCGTGACGGTGGACACCGCCTGCTCGTCCTCGCTGGTCGCCCTGCACCTGGCGATCCAGGCGCTGCGCTCCGGCGAGTGCACCCTCGCCCTCGCCGGCGGTGCGACCGTCATGGCCCACCCGCACGCCTTCGTCGGCTTCAGCCAGGACCGCGGACTGTCGCCCGACGGCCGCTGCAAGTCCTTCGCCGCGGCCGCCGACGGCACCGGCTGGGGCGAAGGCGTGGGCATGCTGCTGGTCGAGCGGCTCTCCGACGCCCAAGCCAAGGGCCACCCGGTCCTCGCGGTGGTGCGCGGCTCGGCCGTCAACCAGGACGGCGCGAGCAACGGCATCTCCGCCCCCAACGGGCCCTCCCAGCGACGCGTGATCGAACAGGCCCTGGCCGGCGCCCAGTTGACCGCCGACCAGGTCGACGCCGTGGAGGCGCACGGCACCGGCACCACACTCGGCGACCCGATCGAGGCCCAGGCGCTGCTGGCCACCTACGGGCAGGGCCGCGGCGAGGACCGGCCGCTGTGGCTGGGCTCCTTGAAGTCGAACATCGGGCACGCCCAGGCCGCGGCCGGCGTCGGCGGCATCATCAAGATGGTCGAGGCGATCCGCCACGGCGTCCTGCCCAAGACCCTGCACGTGGACGAGCCGAGCCCCAAGGTCGACTGGACGGCCGGCCACATCGAACTCCTCACCGAGGCACGCGACTGGCCCGCCACACCGGGCAGGCCGCGCCGCGCCGGCGTCTCCTCCTTCGGCTTCAGCGGCACCAACGGCCACGTGATCATCGAGGAGCCGCCCGCCGCCGAACAGGCCGAGGAGCCCGAGGAGCCCGAGCCGACCGTCAGGAACCCGACGCTCGTGCCGCTGCCCCTCTCGGGCAAGGGCACCGACGCGCTGCGCGCCCAGGCGCGGCGACTGCTCACCCTCGTCGAGTCCGACACCGCCCCCGGCGTCCTCGACCTCGGCTACTCCCTGGCCACCACCCGTACCGCGCTCCAGGACCGCGCCGTGATCCTCGCCTCCGACCGCGACGAACTGACCCGCAGGCTCGGCGCCCTGATCCACGGCGAACCGTCCCCCGGCGTCATTCAGAGCGGCACCTCCCGCACCGACGCTCTGACGGCGTTCCTGTTCACCGGCCAGGGGGCGCAACGGATCGGTATGGGCCGGGAGTTGTACGAGGCGTTCCCGGTGTTCGCGGCGGCCTTCGACGCGGTGCTGGCCGAACTGGACGGCCTGCCGCTGCGGGAGGTGATGTGGGGCGAGGACGCGGAGGCGCTGAACCGTACCGAGTTCACCCAGCCCGCCCTGTTCGCCATCGAGGTCGCCCTGTTCCGGCTGGTGGAGTCGTGGGGCATCAGGCCCGACTACCTCGCCGGGCACTCCATCGGCGAGCTGGCGGCCGCCCATGTCTCGGGTGTGCTCTCCCTCGCCGACGCCGCCAAGCTGGTCGCCGCGCGCGGGCGTCTGATGCAGGCGCTGCCGGCGGGCGGCGCGATGGTGGCGCTCCAGGCCACCGAAGAAGAAGTACGACCGCTGCTGGCCGAGGGCGTCGGTATCGCCGCCGTCAACGGGCCCGCCGCGGTGGTGGTCTCCGGCGACGAGACCGAAGTCCTGCGGATCAAGGCGCACTTCGAGGCGGAGGGCCGCAAGAGCACCCGTCTGAAGGTCTCGCACGCCTTCCACTCCCCGCTGATGGAACCGATGCTGGCGGACTTCCGCGACGTGGCCGCCTCGATTTCGTACGGCGAACCGTCCGTCCCGATCGTCTCCACGCTGACCGGCGAGACGGCCACCGCAACCGACCTCGCCGACCCCGACTACTGGGTGCGGCACGTCCGCGAAGCCGTCCGCTTCGCCGACGCCGTCCGCACCCTGGCCGGCAAGGACGTCGGCACGTTCCTGGAGCTGGGTCCGGATGCCGTGCTGACCGGCATGGGGCAGCAGTCCGCCGAGGACGCCGTCTTCGTGCCGGTGCTGCGGCGGGAGCGGGCCGAGGAGCCCGAACTGGTGGCGGGCGTGGCGCTGGCCCACTGCCGGGGTACGGCGGTGGACTGGGCGGCGTTCTTCGCCGGGCGCGGTGCCCGCCGGGTCGGCCTGCCGACCTACGCCTTCCAGCGCCGCTGGTTCTGGCGTGACCCCGAGACGTCCGCGGCGGCCGCCGCGCCCGTGACCCCGCAGGCGGCGGACGCCGTCGCCTGGGAGGTCATGGAGCGCGAGGACGGCGCGGCCCTGGCGGCCCGGACGGGTGCGCCCGCGCATGCCCTCGACGAGGTGCTGCCCGCGCTGAAGGACTGGCGCCGGCGGCTGCGCGAGCAGGCCAGGACGGACGCCTGGCGCTACCGCGTCGCCTGGCATCCGGCCGGTACCCCGACCGGAGCCGGGGAGCGGACCCTGCCGGACGGCACCTGGCTGCTGGCCGTGCCCGAGGGGCACGCCGACGACCCCCGGATCCGTGCCGTCACCGACGGTCTCGCCGCACAGGGCCTGTGGACCGTACGCCTGGAGGTCGGTGACCAGGACCGGGCCGCGCTCGCCGGGGAACTGCGGGCACACACCGCGCTGGCCGGCGCGCTGTCGCTGCTCGCCCTCGACGACCGGCCGCACGCGGACCACCCCGCGCTGTCCCGGGGCACCGCCACCACCGTGACGTTGGTGCAGGCACTCGGCGACGCCGGACTCGCCGCCCCGCTGTGGTGCGTCACCGCGCAGGCGGTGGCCGCCGACCCGGCCGACGCGGCCCCCGCACCGCGGCAGGCCGCCCTGTGGGGCCTGGGCGCCGGCCTCGCCCTCGACCTGCCCGAACGCTGGGGCGGCCTGATCGACCTGCCGGGCACCATCGACGAGGAGACCGTCGGCAGGCTCTGCGCCGTCCTCGCCGCACCCGGCGAGGAGACCGAACTCGCCGTCCGCGGCGAGCGGGTGCTCGGCCGCCGCATGGTGCGCGCCCCGCTGGGCGCAACATCGCCGGTCCGCGACTGGCGGCCGCGCGGCACGACCCTGATCACCGGCGGCACCGGCGGCCTCGGCGCCCACGTGGCCCGGCTGCTCGCCGACCGGGGCGCCGAACACCTGGTGCTGACCAGCCGCCGCGGACCCGACGCCGACGGCGTCGCCGACCTTGTCGCCGACCTCGCCGCGCGGGGTACGACGGTGACGGTCGAGGCGTGCGACGTCGCCGACCGCGACGCCGTGCGCACCCTGCTCGCCTCGATCCCCGAGGACCGCCCGCTGACCGCCGTGGTGCATGCCGCCGGCGTGATGCAGCGGATCGCCCCGCTGTCCGAGCTGACCCTTGAGGAGTTCGCCGCCGTCGCCGACGCGAAGGCCGGCGGCGCCCAGCACCTGGACGAACTGCTCGGCGACCGCCCGCTGGACGCCTTCGTGCTGTTCTCCTCCGGATCCGCGATCTGGGGCAGCGCCGGCCAGGCCGCCTACGGCAGCGCCAACGCCTTCCTCGACGCGCTCGCCGACCGCCGCCGCGCCCGCGGCGCCACCGCGACCTCCGTCGCCTGGGGCTCCTGGGCCAGCGGCATGGTCGACGCCGAACTCGGCGCGGCCCTCAGCAGGATCGGCACCCCGCCCATGGAGCCCCGGCTCGCCGTCGCCACCCTGGGCCGGATCCTCGACCACGACGAGGCCCGGCTCGTCGTCGCCGACATCAACTGGTCACGCTTCGCCCCCGTCTACACCCTGGCCCGCCCGCGGCCCCTCCTGGACGCCGTGCCCGAGGCGCGGACGGCCCTGCACGGCGACGGCGACCAGGGCGAACAGGCCGCGGACGGCGGGGAGTTCACGCGAAGCCTGGGGGAACTGCCGCCCGCCCAGCAGAGCCGGGCACTGCTCGACCTCGTCCGCGGCCATGTGGCCGCCCTGCTCGGCTACGACGACCCGGCAACCCTCGACCCGGCCCGTCCCTTCACCGACCTCGGCTTCGACTCCGTGGCCGCGACCGACCTCAGGAACGCGCTCTCCGCCGCCACCGGCACGAAGCTCCCGGCCACCCTGGTCTTCGACCACGCGACGCCGGCCGCGCTCGCCGCGCATCTGCGCGACGAGCTGTGCCCGGCCACCGACGGCGGCGGCCAGGTGATGTCCGTCCTGGCCGAACTCGACCGCCTGGAAGAGACCCTGGCGGCACTGCCACCCGAGGACGTCGAACGCCACCGGATCCCCGGCCGGCTGGAGGCACTGACGGCCAGGCTCGGCGGCACGCCGTCGAGCGGGCACATCACCGAGGACGCCACCGCCGACGACGTCTTCGACTTCATCGACAAGGAACTGGGCCTGGCCTGAACAGGCCCGCGCGCACGCGCACGGGCACGAACCACCAGAACCACCAGAACCAATGCGTATTCCACAGGACGTTGCGAGGCGGGGAATGGCTGACGATCAGAAGCTCCTTGACTACCTCAAGCGGGTCACTGCGGACTTGGCCCGGACGCGCCGGCGACTGCAGGAGTACGAGGCCAAGGAGCAGGACCCGATCGCGATCGTGGCGATGAGCTGCCGCTACCCCGGCGGCGTCCGCTCGCCCGAGGACCTGTGGCGCCTGGTGGACGACGGCGTGGACGCCGTGTCCCCGTTCCCCACGGACCGCGGCTGGAACCTCGACGCCTTCGGGGACGCCGACTTCGCGCGGGTGGGCGGATTCATCGACGGGGCGGGGGAGTTCGACCCCGCCTTCTTCGGGATCTCACCGCGCGAGGCCGTCGCCATCGACCCCCAGCAGCGGCTGATGCTGGAACTGTCCTGGGAGGCACTGGAACGCGCGGGCATCCCCGCCGACAAGGTGCGCGGCGGCCAGGTCGCCGTCTTCGCCGGATCCGGCTTCCAGGACTACGGCGACCTGCTCAACGCCGCTCCCGAGGCGGCCGGCCCCTTCATGGGCACGGCCGCGGTGGCCGCCGTCATCGCCGGCCGGGTGTCCTACGCGCTCGGCCTCGAAGGCCCGTCCGTGACCGTGGACACCGCCTGCTCCTCCTCCCTCGTCGCCGTCCACCTGGCGGCACAGGCCCTGCGCGAGCGGGAGTGCTCCCTCGCGCTGGCCGGCGGCGTCATGGTGATGTCGACCCCGGGCCCCTTCATCGGCATGGCCCGCCAGGGCGGTCTCGCCTCCGACGGACGCGCCAAGGCCTACGCCGATGCCGCCGACGGCACCGGCTGGGCCGAGGGCGCCGGCGTGCTCGTCCTGGAGCGCCTCTCGGACGCCCGCGCCAAGGGCCACCCCGTGCTCGCCGTCATCAAGGGATCCGCGATCAACCAGGACGGCGCCAGCAACGGCCTGACCGCACCCAACGGTCCCTCCCAGCAGCGCGTCATCCGCGAGGCCCTCGGCAGCGCCCGCATCTCCGCCACCCAGGTCGACCTCGTCGAGGGCCACGGCACGGGCACCACACTCGGCGACCCGATCGAGGCCCAGGCGCTGCTGGCCACCTACGGTCAGGGCCGCGGCGAGGACCGGCCGCTGTGGCTGGGCTCCCTGAAGTCGAACATCGGGCACGCCCAGGCCGCGGCCGGCGTCGGCGGCATCATCAAGCTCGTCATGGCGATGCGGCACGAGACGATGCCGAAGACCCTGCACGTCGACCGGCCCAGCACCCACGTCGACTGGACCGCCGGAAACGTCGAGCTCCTCACCGGGCCCCGCCCCTGGCAGCAGGGCGACCATCCGCGCCGCGCCGCCGTCTCCGCGTTCGGCGTCAGCGGCACCAACGCCCACCTCATCCTGGAACAGGCCCCCGAGCCGGAGCCCGCCGGCACCGACCCGGCATCCGACACCCCCGCCACGACGGAACCGGCCGAGCCCTCGCCCGCCCCGGCCCCCTGGCCCACCGGCACCCCCCTGCCCTGGCTCGTCTCCGCCCGCAGCGCCGACGCCCTGCGCGCCCAGGCCGAACGCGTCGGCACCTACACCGCCGAGCGCACCGACCTGACCGCCCTCGACCTGAGCCACTCCCTCGCCACCACCCGCGCGGCACTGGAACACCGCGCGGTGATCCTCGCCGAGCACCGCGAGTCCGCGGCCACCGCCTTCGCCGCCCTCGCCCGCGACGAGGCCCACCCCGACGTACTGCGCGGCCTCGCCTCCGACGGTCTGACGGCGTTCCTGTTCACCGGCCAGGGGGCGCAACGGATCGGTATGGGCCGGGAGTTGTATGAGGCGTTCCCGGTGTTCGCGGAGGCTTTCGACGCGGTGTTGGCCGAGCTGGACGGCCTGCCGCTGCGGGAGGTGATGTGGGGTGAGGACGGCGAGCGGCTGAACC
This sequence comes from Streptomyces sp. 4N124, assembly GCF_052245395.1. Classification (NCBI taxonomy): domain Bacteria; kingdom Bacillati; phylum Actinomycetota; class Actinomycetes; order Kitasatosporales; family Streptomycetaceae; genus Streptomyces; species Streptomyces sp. 4N124. The sequence continues at coordinate 297 of NZ_JBQQBS010000071.1, read as the reverse complement.
GTACCGAGTTCACCCAGCCCGCCCTGTTCGCGATCGAGGTGGCGCTGTTCCGGCTGGTGGAGTCGTGGGGCATCAGGCCCGACTATCTGGCCGGGCACTCCATCGGCGAGTTCGCCGCCGCCCACGTGGCCGGAGTCCTGTCCCTCGCCGACGCCGCGAAGCTGGTGGCCGCGCGTGGGCGTCTGATGCAGGCGCTGCCGGCGGGCGGCGCCATGGCCGCCGTACAAGCCACCGAAGAAGAAGTACGACCGCTGCTGGCCGAGGGCGTCGGTATCGCCGCCGTCAACGGGCCCACCG
>NZ_JBQQBS010000070.1:0-50569 GCF_052245395.1 Streptomyces sp. 4N124 | reverse complement strand
CGCATGCGCGGCCGCGACCTCGGACGGGTTCCCGCCGCCAACACCGGGGAATGACCAACATCAACTGAGAACACGAGGTCCACTTTTCATCTGCTGCCCGTGGTCCACGATTCAGCCGTTACCGACAGACGGTAATTGCGCAGGCCAGAGCCACAGAACCCGCCCAAGCACCGTCGCTTCCCAAGCTGAGAGCGCGAGTTCGATTCTCGTCACCCGCTCCACGACTAAGGCCCAGGTCATTGACCCGGGCCTTTTTGCTGTCCATCGCGCTCAGTCGTCGCGTGCCAGATTCGTGCCAGAAGCCCTCAGGCATGCCGACGCTCTCTCGCGCCTTGCGCCACTCCCGGCGGAGGAACGCGGGAACGAGCACAGTTCGGGTGCCCGCCTCAGACTTGGTGGGGCCCTGGACGCGCCGCCCGATCATCCGCTTCGGCTCGGCAAGGCGGACACAGATGCGCAGGTTGTCGAGATCGACATCCCGGCGACGGAGGCCGGCCAGCTTCTCCGGACACATCAACTGTAGGTGCCGAGGTAGACCATGAGATGCCACCGCATCCCCATGGCGTTGTCCGGCGCGTCGACTTGAGCCGGTACGCCTTGGCAGTCATCGTCTTCGCCCCCGTGGTCCGCAGCCGGTCGGCCCGCCACTCACGGACGTCGGTGCCCGCACTGCTGCCTGCCCCTCACACCAAAGACCCGCACAACCACGGAACTTGAAGCCGCCCGGTTTCAGCCTGCGATGTTCCGGCTCGCGAATTCTGCGAGAGGTATTGACGCCGTTCACCGGATCCATAGGATCCAGTCCGCTCGATACTTCGACCCTTGTTCGGTATAGCGAACGCATCAGCCGGAGTCGCACCGCATCGGCAGTCCGCACGGCCACCGACGGGGCCAACCAGAACCGCTCGCTCAAGGATGACGAGGTCCCCATGCACAGACTGAGTTTCAGACGCAGAGGTCCGTCTGCGGTGCTCGCCGCCGCGGTTGCGGCCCTGGCCGCGTTGGCGGCGATGCTCGTCGCCACCCCGGCTCAGGCGGCCACCAGCGGCGCCTTGCGCGGTGTCGCTTCCGGCCGGTGTCTCGATGTGCCGGGCGCCAGCCAGACCGACGGCACGAATCTGCAGACCTGGGACTGCAACGGCGCAGCCAACCAGCAGTGGACGTTGACGGACAGCAACCAGCTCACCGTGTACGGCAACAAGTGCCTGGATGTCCCGGGCCACGCCGACACGTCCGGGACCCGGGTGCAGATCTACACCTGTAACGGCGGTGCGAACCAGCAGTGGCGGGTGAACTCCGACGGCACGATCGTCGGCGTGGAGTCCGGGCTGTGCCTGGACGTCTCGGGCGGCGGTACGGCCAACGGCACGGCGGTGCAGCTCTGGTCGTGCCACGGCGGCAACAACCAGAAGTGGACCGGCCTGTCCGGGACGGGCAGCTCGTGTGCTCTTCCGTCGACCTACCGGTGGACGTCGACGGGTGCGCTGGCGCAGCCGGCGAACGGGGGCGTCGCGCTGAAGGACTTCACCACCGTGACGTACAACGGCAGGCACCTGGTCTACGGGACCACCTCCAACGGATCATCGTGGGGCTCGATGGGGTTCAGTCCCTTCACGAACTGGTCGGACATGGCGTCGGCCACCCAGACCGGGATGAACCAGATCGCGGTGGCGCCCAAACTGTTCTACCTCTCAACCAAGAACATCTGGGTGCTGGTCTGCAATGGGTGGGGTACCAACTGGACCTTCTCCTACCGCACGTCCAGCGACCCCACCGACCCCAACGGCTGGTCCGCCCCGCAGGCGCTGTTCACCGGCAGCTTCCCCGCCGGCGAGGGTGGCGTCCCGATCGACCCGACCATGATCGCCGACGACCAGAACATGTACCTGTTCTTCGCCGGCGACAACGGCAAGATCTACCGGTCCACCATGCCGCTCGGGAACTTCCCCAGCAGCTTCGGCTCCTCGTACACGACGATCATGAGCGACACGAAGGAGAGACTGTTCGAGGCGCCGGAGGTCTACAAGGTCCAGGGGCAGAACCAGTACCTCATGATCGTTGAGGCGATGGGCACGAACGGGCGCTACTTCCGCTCGTTCACCGCCTCCGGCCTGAACGGTGCGTGGACCGTCCAGGCCGGCAGCGAGAGCAGCCCCTTCGCGGGCAAGGCCAACAGCGGTGCCACCTGGACCAACGACATCAGCCACGGTGACCTGGTCCGCAACAACCCCGACCAGACCATGACCATCGACCCCTGCAACCTGCAGTTCCTCTACCAGGGCAGGAACCCCGCATCGGACGGCGCCCCCTACCTGGAACTGCCGTACCGGCCGGGCGTGCTCACCCTGCAGCGCTGACCCGCCCGACCCCCGATACTCACCGCCTCAAGGAACCCCAGCCGCGCGTCGGCTGGGGTTCCTCGATCACCTGGCGGTGATCGCGCCATCACCCGCCCCGCTGCGGGACTCGGTCCTGAAGTGGGTCCATGCCGCCGCCTCGTCCCGCCCCTTCCCCGCACTTCCGTGCCGCCGCACCAGCGCACCCCGCAGGCAGCAACATTCCTGCGGTGATTCGGGAACCTCAGGAGGCCCGACGGCGTTCGTGTCACTGACGGCCGAACGAGCCGAGCCGTCGGCTCCCAGTGCCCAACTGCGGATTCGGTACGACGACTTGACCGGGGGGGCAAGAAGCGTGCAGCACATCCGCGCACACCCCACGCGCCCAGCCGCCGTCGTGCTCTCCGCGCTGCTCGCGGTCCTGACCCTCCTCCTGCCGGTGTCGGCCAAGTCGGCGACGGCGTCCCGCCCGTCCTCGACGGGCACGGCCGCGACGGCGATCGCGCAGGCGTCCGCGACCGCCGACGCGCAGCGACCCGTCACCGTGGCGCACCCCGTGCCCGGCCACGCCGAAGCCGTGCCGTTCCCGTTCCACGGCTTCCTGGTCCCTGGCGCCGGGGACGCAGCCCCGCACCGCGCTGTCGGCGGCCCCGCCGTGGCCGTGGCGGCCGCGGCCGCCGGAGCGAGCCGGGGCGCCCAGGCGTATCGCCCGCGCGGCCCGCCGTCCCGATGGAGCACCGAAGTCCGTATCGACGCCTGACCGTTCGCCTCCGCGCGCGGCGCAGACGTCGACTCCGTCTGCCTGCCCATCGTGGAGAACTCATGTCTCGCGCGCCCATGTGGCGGGCGATCGTCGCCCTAGGTGTGATCGCCGCCTCGCTCTTCTTCGCTCTCACCCAGTCCGCCCGCCTCGGCCTCGACCTGCGCGGCGGCACCCAGATCGTCCTGGAGACCAAGGACTCACCCGTCGTCACGGCCGATGCCGAATCGACCCAGCGTGCCCTGGAGGTGCTCCGCCAGCGGGTCGACGCGCTCGGCGTGTCCGAGCCGAGCCTGTACCGGTCCGGACAGCAGCGGATCTTCGTCGAACTGCCCGGCCTGCAGGACCCGCGCGAGGCCGCCGAAGTCATCGGCCGCACCGCGCAGTTGACCGTCCACCCGGTACAGGGCGCGACGGACAAGCAGGACGAGAACAAGGGGAAGCCGGCGAAGGACGGCTCGCGCACCCTGGCCGACCCCGACCAGAACGGGGCGTTCCTCAAGCTCGGGCCCACCGCCCTCACCGGCGAGGGCGTCAAGGACGCCGACGCGGTGCTCGACCAGCAGAAGATGTCGGGCTGGATGGTCGACCTCACCTTCCGCGGCCAGGCAGGCAAGGACTGGGCACGGGTCACCGGGGCGGCGGCCTGTGCCCCGCAGGGCGCCCCCGAGCGGCGCGTCGCCATCGTCCTGGACGGCAAGGTCCTCTCGGCGCCCGGCGTCAACGCGGATGTGGCGTGCAAGGTCGGCATCTCCGGCGGCTCCACGCAGATCACCGGCGGCTTCGGCCGGGAAGAGGCCCGTGAGCTGGCCGCGCTCGTCAAGGGCGGTGCGCTGCCCGTGCCCGTGGAGGTCGTGGAGCAGCGCACCGTAGGCCCCACGCTCGGTGCCGACGCCATCGCCGCCAGCACCCAGGCCGCGATCATCGGGCTCGCCCTGACGGGGCTGTTCATCCTCGTCGTCTACCGGCTGCTCGGCGCCCTGGCCACCATCGCGCTCGCGCTGTACGGGCTGATCTCCTACGCCGCACTGGTCGCCCTGGGCGCGACCCTGACCCTGCCCGGACTCGCCGGTTTCGTCCTGGCGATCGGCATGGCGGTGGACGCGAACGTGCTGGTCTTCGAGCGTGCCCGCGAGGAGTATCTGGGAGCCCGCGCCCTGAAGTCGGCCTCGGCGCGCCTGGACAAGCCGCTGCGCACCGGCTTCGGCAAGACCTGGAGCGCGGTCGTCGACTCGAATGTGACCACGCTGCTCGCGTCCGGGCTGCTCTTCTTCTTCGCCACCGGACCCGTCAAGGGCTTCGGCGTCACGCTCTCCATCGGTGTCCTCGTCTCGATGATCTCGGCCCTGGTGATCACCCGGGTCCTCGCCGACTTCGCGATCCGGCGCCGCTTCGTGCGCAACCGGCCCGGCCTGACCGGGATCACCTCCACCGGCCGGGTGCGTGCCTGGCTCGCGCACCGCAAACCCCGCCTGGTGCACCACCGGCGCCGCTGGTTCGGCGTCAGCGGGCTGCTGATCGTGGTTGCCGTCGCCGGAATCGGCCTGCGCGGCCTGGACTTCGGGGTGGAGTTCACCGGCGGGCGCCTGGTGGAGTACAGCACCAGCAGGCCCGTGGACGTGGATGCGGCGCGCACGGCGGTCACGGACGCCGGGTTCCCGCGCGCGGTGGTGCAGGAGTCGGGGGACGGGGACATCTCGGTACGCACCGGTGAGCTGAGCAACGACCAGCAGCACACGATCAAAACGGCGCTGGCGAAGGAGGGCGGCGAGGTCACCGTCGAGCGGGACGAGCTGATCGGCCCGAGCCTCGGCGACGAACTGCGCCGGCACGCGCTCATCGCGCTCGGCATCGCCGTCGCGGCCCAACTGATCTACCTCAGCGTGCGGTTCCGGTGGACGTTCGCCGCCGCGGCGGTATCGGCCATGGTGCACGACGTGCTGCTCGTGGTGGGCCTGTTCGCCTGGCTCGGCAAGCCCGTCGACAGCATCTTCCTGGCGGCCCTGCTCACGGTCATCGGGTACTCCGTCAATGACACCGTCGTCGTCTTCGACCGGGTGCGCGAGGCGCGCCGGCGCGATCCGGCGGCGGACCTGGAAACCACCGCGAACAAGGCCGTCATCCAGACGCTGCCGCGCACGGTGAACACCGGTATGGGCGCGCTGTTCATCCTGGCGGCCCTGGCCGTGCTCGGCGGTGACTCGCTCGCGGACTTCTCCACGGCCCTGATCGCCGGCGTGGTGATCGGTATGGCGTCGACGGTGTTCACTGCCGTGCCGATCGCCGTGCAGCTCGAGGGCAGCCGCCCGGCGCCGCCAGTGCGCCCCAAGCGCAGCGGGGGCAACGAGGACAGCGGGGCGCGCAGTCCGCTGGAGCGACGCGGGCGGGCGCGGGATTCAGGCGCTGTGGTGTGAGGGCGCGCGCAAGCCCGGTCCGGTACCGCCTGCCATGCGAGCGATAGCGGGCCGGGGCACCCCACTCCGACTGAATCACGGCTGTCACACACCTTGTTGGGGCGGACGCGGCTACGTAGCATGCTCCGGCAAGAGAGGTTTTGAATCGTTTCAACCGCCCGACACCACTGTTTCGAGCACGCCGAGCACCGCCAAGCACTCCAAGCACGGTCCGTCATCCGAGGCGACACATCGAGCGAGGAACGCGCATGAGCCAGAGCTGGGACCGAAGACTCTTCCTCAAAGGCACGACGGCAGGCGTGGGCGCCGGGGTCACCGCGTTCTCCGCCGACCCGGCGGCGGCCGCCGGCACACCGGCGCGGGGCCCGGACGACGACCGCACCGGGGCACTCCGCATCGAGCGCACGACCGTCGAGTACGCCGAGCGGCTCCTCGGCACCGGCATCGAACGCCCCCGCCTCAGCTGGGAGTTGTCCGCTCCGGGGCGCGGCGCCCGGCAGAGCGCGTACCAGGTCCAGGTGGCCCTCGACCCCCTGACGTCCGGGGCCGAGCCGGTCTGGGACTCGGGGAAGGTGGCGTCCGACCGCAGCGTGGGCGTCCCCTACGGGGGACCCGAGCTGCACCCCCGTACGCGCTACCACTGGCGGGTACGGGTCTGGGACGGCGCCGGGCGGCCGTCCCGATGGAGCGAGGTCCGCTGGTGGGAGACAACGTTGTCGGAAGCGGCCTGGAAGGCCCGCTGGATCGGCGCCGACCCGGCCCCGCAGCCACCCTCCCTCGCCGCCGCCTCGTGGATCTGGTCGCCGGGTGCCACGGCCTCCGACGCCCCGGCGGGGCCGTGCTGGTTCCGGGCGCCGCTGCCACTGCCCGGCGGCACCCGGGTGCGACGGGCCACTGTGGTCGCCACCGCCGACGACGACTTCACGCTCCATCTCGACGGCAGGCGGGTGCTGCACGCGCCGGAGCAGCAGGACGGCTGGCGCACCGGCCATGCGGCCGACGTCACCGAGGCCGCCGAGGAGGCCCGCGCCGCCGGCCGGCCGATCGTGGTCGCTGTCCACGCCACCAACCGCCCCGGCGCCTCGGTCAACCCCGGCGGCCTGCTGGTCCGGCTGGTCGTCGAGACGGAGGACGGCGGTACGCACGAACTGGTCACCGGTCCCGGCTGGCGTGTCACCATGACCGAGCCCCAGGAAGGCTGGCAGCGCCCGGAGTTCGACGACACGTCCTGGGCCGGGGCCGCCGTACTCGCCCCGTACGGGCAGGGCCCCTGGGGCGACGGGGTGGGCGTCGCCGTACCGGAGCGGCCCGCGCCGCTGCTGCGCCGAGGCTTCACCGTCCGGCGGCAGATCTCCCGGGCCCGCCTCTACATCAGCGGACTCGCCTACTACGAGGCCGAGATCAACGGCCGCAGGGTCGGCCGACAGGTCCTCGACCCCGGCTTCACTGACTACGACGAGACCGTGCTGTACGCCGTCCACGACGTCACCGGGCTGCTGCGGCGCGGCGAGAACGCCATCGGCGTCACCCTCGGCCGCGGCTTCTACGGCATGACCACGCCCAACGTCTGGAACTGGCACCGCCCGCCGTGGCACGGCGAGCCCCGCCTGCTGGCCCAGCTGGAGATCGACCACCCGGACGGCTCCCGCACCACCGTCGCCTCGGACGGCGAGTGGCGGATCACCGAAGGGCCGACCCTGTCCAACTCCCTCTACGCGGGCGAGACGTACGACGCGCGCCGGGTCCCGCACGGCTGGACCCGCCCCCGCTTCGACGACAGCGGCTGGCGTACGGCGGGAGAACAGCAGGCACCCCGGGGCGCGCTCAGGGCACAGCCGCACGACCCGATCGAGATCATCGAGACGGTACGGCCGACGGAGATCTCCGAACTCCGCCCCGGGGTCTACGTGGTGGACATGGGCCGCACCATGGCGGGCTGGACCCGTCTCACCGTCCGCGGCGCCGAGGCGGGCACGCTCGTCCGCCTGGTGCACGGCGAGAAGTTGAAGGCCGACGGAAGCGTGCACGCCGAGACCGGTCATGTCCCGGGCCGCTTCCAGACCGACGAGTACCTCTGCGCGGGCGGCGACGCGGATGAGGTCTGGGAGCCGAAGTTCTCGTACAAGGGCTTCCGTTACGTGGAGATCCACGGGCTGCCCGGGCGGCCGTCCCCGGAACAGGTACTGGGGCGGCTGGTGCACACCCGTGTCGAGGAGGTCAGCTCCTTCGGCTGCTCGGAGCCGTTCTACGAGTGGCTGGACGGTGCCATGCGCCGCACACTCCTGAACAACCTGCACGGCATCCCGACCGACACCCCCATGTACGAGAAGAACGGCTGGACCGGCGACGCCCAACTCGGCACGCCGGTGATGGCGTACGCCTTCGGCATCCACCGCTTTCTGTCCAAGTGGCTGGGCGATCTGGCGGACAGCCAGAACGGCGAGGGGCAGCTGCCGGTGATCGTGCCGAGCGGCGGCTGGGGATACCAGGAGCTGGCCCCCTCCCCGGAGTGGACGACCGTCTACCCGTTCGTGGTCCGGGAGTTGTACCGGGTGTACGGGGACGAGCGCGTCGCCCGCGAGCACTGGGCGACCTTGACCCGGTACCTGGACTGGGAGCTGTCCCGGCTGCGGGACGGGCTGGCGGTCACGGCACTCGGCGACTGGGTGGCGCCCGGCTACGAGATTCCCCCGGAGGACACCCGGCTGACCGCGACCGCGTACCTGCACCGGGCGCTGCTGCACACAGCCGAACTGGGCGAAGTGCTGGGTGACGGCGAGGTCGTGAAGCGGTACCGGGAGGCGGCCGAGGGCCTGAAGACCGCGTTCAACGAGGCGTTCCTGAGTCCGGAGGGCCACTACCGCACGGCCAAGGACCCTGGGTACCGGCAGACGTCCAACGCGATTCCGCTGGCCTTCGGCCTGGTGCCGCCCGGTGCCCGCGCCTCCGTGCTGGACAGCCTGGTGGCGGACATCGAGGCGCGCGGCAACCATCTGAACACCGGCTGTCTGGGCACGAGTGTGCTGCTGAAGGTGCTGTGCGCCCACGGCCGTCCGGACGTGGCACACGCCGTCGCGACGCAGCGCACCTATCCCAGCTGGGGGTACTGGCAGGCCAACGGCGCCGACACCATGTGGGAGATGTGGCCGCTGGACTCCCGCTCCCGCGACCACTACTTCCTGGGCACGGCCGCGCAGTGGCTGTACGAGAACGTGGCCGGGCTGCGCCCCGGGGACGCCGGCTACCGCACCTTCTCGGTGCGCCCCGACGCCCGCACGGTAGTCAGCTGGGCCCGTACGTCGATCCGTACCGTGCGGGGCGAGGCCGCCGTGTCCTGGTCGCGTCTCGACCGGGAGCTGCGGCTGTCGGTGCGGGTGCCGGTGGGCTCGACGGCCGAGGTGCACGTGCCGGCACAGGCGCCTAGGCAGGTGGCCGCGCCGAAGGGCGCGGAGTTCCTGCGCAGCGATCCCGAGTTCGTCGTCTTCCGTGTCGGGCACGGCACATGGGCCTTCACCGGACCGGTGTGACCGACCGACTCCCATTGCTCCTGTAACGGCGCACCAGTCGTCGCGCCTGCCGATGCGGGGCCGAAGCCGCCAGTTCGGTTCAAGGGCTGCGTTTCCCCGTCGGGCTCCTTGGCGTTCTCTCTGCCGTAGACGTCTATCCAAGGAAGTCCGGTTATGCCCCGTCCTGCACATATCGCCATGGTTGGAACGCCTCTGGTCGGCCATGTGCTGCCGAGCCTGGAGATCATCCGTGAGCTGGTGGCCCGCGGTCATCGCGTGACGTACGCGACCGCCGCTCCGGTCACCGAGCTGATCACCCCGACCGGCGCCCAGCTGGTCGGCATCACGTCCACTCTTCCGGTCGCCGACCGCGAGTGGCCGCTGGATCCCATCGCCTCCGCCTCTCTCTTCCTTGACGAGGCGATGGCCGTCCTGCCACAGCTGCACGCTGCGTACGACGACGATCCCGCTGACCTGTACCTCTACGATGTCGGCGGCTACGCGGGCCGCGCGCTGGCCGAGGCGCAGGGCCGCGGCCACGTCCAGCTGTCACCGACGCATGTGGCCTGGGAGGGTGCCCAGGAGGAGATCGGCAGGGCATTCGCCCAACTGCCGGGAGGACTCGCATACCGGGCGCGGTTCGCTGCCTGGCTGGCCCGGTGCGGTGCGATGACCACGGACGTGGAGGAGTTCACCGGCCGCCCACGGCGAGTGCTGGCCATGATCCCGCGCGCCCTGCAGCCACATGCGGAACGGGTCGACACCGAGGCGGTGACGTTTGTCGGCCCGTGCTTCGGCACCGGCCAGAAGCAGGACGGCTGGCTGCGGCCGGCCGGTGCGCGGAAGGTGCTGCTGGTCTCGCTGGCCGGCTCGGCGTACCCCGGGCCGCAGGAGATCTACCACCAGTGTGCGGCGGCGTTCGCGGATCTCCCGGGGTGGCATGTGGTGCTGCAGAGGGACAGTGGCAGTGATGCCGCCGAGCGGGTTCCCCGCAACTTCGAAGTGCGGCCGTGGGGGATGCCGTTGACGATTCTCGAGCAGGCGGACGTATGGGTGACGCACACCGGTGTGGGCAGCAGCGGTGAGGGCCTGTACGCCGGTGTGCCGATGATCGCGGTACCGAACGGGCCCGACCAGGGCCTCCACGCCGACCGGCTCGTCGAACTGGGCGTCGCCCGACGGATCGACACCGTGGACATCACGGCGGAGACCCTGCGTACCGCCCTGATGGAACTCATCGGCGACCCGCAGGTCGCCACGCGCTCGGCATGGCTGTGGTCCGAGGCGCGCGCCGAGGGCGGCACCCGCAGGGCCGCGGATCTGATCGAAGAGCAGCTGGCTGAGGTGAGGGTGGGCTGACAGTGCCTCAGCAGCGGTCAGCCGCGTAATCGCACTCGATAAACCCGGCGACGTCGGCGAACATCCCCGGGATACTGGCCGCCCATGGATGAGGTCAAAGTCGTCGTCGCCCATTCCGAGCGCGCGACTCTGCGCGTCGGTGACGTGTTCTTGAAGGTGGACGCCGATCAGGCGCGCATCGACGTCGAGGTCGAGGCGATGTCCCTCGCGCCGGTCCCGACCCCGGAGGTCCTGTGGCGCAAGCCGCCCGTGCTCGCGATCGCCGCACTCCCGGGGACAACGCTTGGGCGTCTCGGCGGGCCGTCGACCGGGTCGCCGGCGGCGTGGGCCGCGGCGGGCGCCGCCATCCGGAAGCTGCACGAGGCGCCCCTGCCGCCCCAGCAGGGCCGGGCCGGCCGGAGCATCGTCGCGCTGGCGGCGGAACTCGACGACGAGTGCGAGTTGCTCGTGACGAACGGCGTCCTGCCCGCCGACCTGGTCACCCGCAACCGCCAGGTCGCCGAGGCCGCGCTTCGGCCGTGGACTCCGGCGTTCACCCACGGCGACCTGCAGATCGCGCACGTCTTCGTCGACGGCGACGAGGTCACCGGCATCATCGACTGGTCCGAGGCGGGCCAGGGTGATGCCCTGTACGACCTCGCCACCTTCACGCTCGGACACGAGGAGCACCTCGACGACGTCATCGCCGGCTACGGCACCGACATCGACCTCGACGTGATCCACGCGTGGTGGTCGTTGCGAAGCCTGCTGGCAGTTCGCTGGCTGCTCGAGCACGGCTTCGACCCCTTCGCCCCGGGCTGTGAGGTCGACGTCCTGAGATCCCGGATGTGAGGCCGTGCACCAGGCCATACATGTGCTGCCGCGATGCCGGTCAACAACGGCGCATTCCGGCCCGTCCGGCGGGCGCGCCCTCCACGTTCGTCACAGCGGCAGGTCGTCGGGCAGGACCCGGAACGCCTTGTGCCGACCCAAAGGTCGCACGGCGCGGAAGTCGCGTCGGTCGAGGGTGAGGATCGCGTCGGTGTCGTAGTCCGCGGCCAGCGCCACGTTCGGCGCCAGTCAGGCCCCGCTCTCCTCACCACGTACGCTTAGGCAATCCTTAGCCAAGGGACAGTGGATACGGGAAGGGCGCATGTCAGGAGTCGCGAGCCGACGTGTCGGCTGGATGGCCGTCGCCCTTCTTCTCTTGCTGCTGGCCGTGGTGCTGAGCCTCGCGGTCGGCAGCCGCACGATCGCCCCCTCGGCGGTCTGGGACGCGCTGCTGTACGGCGGCACGAGCGACGACGCTCAGGTCGTACGGGCGCTGCGGGTGCCGCGGACGGTCGTCGGTGTGCTGGTCGGGGTCGCCCTCGGCGTTGCGGGAACGGTTCTTCAGGGCATCACCCGCAATCCCATCGCCGAGCCCGGCATCCTCGGCATCAGCCAGGGCGCCTCGCTCGGCGTCGTGTGTGCCATCACCTTCTTCGGGGTGCACACGCTGAACGGATACGTCTGGTACGCCTTCGCGGGCGCGGCCGTCGCGGCGGTGTGCATCTACGTCGTCGCCGGCAGCGGACGCGGGGGCGCCTCGCCGGTCAAGCTCGCGCTCGCCGGTGCCGCCATGAACGCCTTCCTCGCCTCCGTCGTCACCGGCATCCTCACCACCGACGCCCGTGCCCTGGACGAGTTCCGGTTCTGGGACGTCGGCTCGATCGCCGGCCGGGACGCCTCGATCGTCGGACAGACCTGGCCTTTCCTGGTCGCGGGGCTGGTGCTGGTGCTGGCCATGGCCCGCGGGCTGGACGCGCTCGCGCTCGGCGAGGACGTCGCGCGGGGGCTGGGCCGCAACGTGGCGCTGCTGCGCGCGACCGGGGCCGTGGGCGCGACCGTGCTGACCGGGGTCGCGGTCGCCGCGGCCGGACCGATCGCCTTCACCGGGCTCGCCGTCCCGCACATCGCCCGCGCCCTCGTCGGCCCGGGGCACCGCTGGCTGCTGCCCATGGCCGCCGTGCTGGGGCCGGTGATGCTGCTCCTCGCGGACGTCCTCGGGCGGGTCGTCGTACGGCCCTCGGAGGTGCCGGTGGCTGTGATGACCGCGCTGGCCGGGGTGCCGTTCCTGGTGGTGCTGGTACGGCGGAGGAAGCTGGTGGCGGCATGACCCAGGACACTCTCGGGAAGATCCAGGACACTCCCCGCAAGGCCCCGGGCACCCTCCGACCTCCGGGGCACGCCGTCCTGCGCGCCAGGAAGAGCAGCTTCCTGCTCCACCGCAGGAGCCTCCTCGTCGCCGCCGTCCTCACCGCGCTGCTCGCTGCCACGGTCGTCGCGTCCCTGTGCGTCGGGGAGTCGTTCGTCGCGCCGGGCGAGGTCGTCCGCGTGCTGCTGGGTCTGCCCAGCTCCGACGAACTGGTCGTCGGCACGCTCAGGTTGCCGCGCCTGGTGACCGGGCTGCTGGTGGGCGCCGCCTTCGGGATCTCCGGCGCGTTGATCCAGACCGTCGCCCGCAATCCGCTGGCCAGCCCCGATGTCATCGGCGTGACGCACGGGGCGGGCGCGGCGACGGTCGCGGCGATGACGTTCGGCGTCACCTCGTACGCCGTACTCCCCTACGTCTCCGTCGTCGGCGGTCTCGCGGCGGCGCTGCTCGTCTATCTGCTCGCCTGGCGGCGCGGGCTGCACGCCACCCGGTTCGTCCTCATCGGCATCGGCATCTCCGTGGCCCTCGGCTCCCTGACCCGGCTGTTCGTGACCAAGGGCGACTACCTGGTCGCCCAGCAGGCCAAGGTCTGGCTCACCGGCTCCCTCAACGGCCGCGGCTACGACCAGGCCGCACCGCTCGCGACCGTACTCCTGCTGCTCGTACCGTTCCTGCTGTGGGCGGCCCGCGCCCAGCGCGGCGCGGGCCTCGACGACGACACCGCCACCGCCCTCGGCACCCGGCTCGACCGGGACCGGCTCGGGCTCGGCGCGCTCGGTGTGGTGCTGGCGTCCGTGGCGACCGGCGCCGCCGGACCGGTGGACTTCGTGGCGCTGCTCGCCCCGCAGATCGCCCGCCGGCTCACCCGCACCCCGCACATCCCGCTGCTGTGCTCGGCGCTCATGGGCGCACTGATCGTGACCGTCGCCGACCTGCTGGCCCGCCGGCTCTTCTCGCCGACCGAGCTGCCGGTCGGCGTGTTCACCGCCGTGGTGGGCGCCCCGTATCTGATGTGGCTGATCGTCAGCTCCCGTAGCAGCCGTTCCGGAGGAACCGCGTGACCGGCAACCGTCTCACCGCCCAGGGGCTCACCCTCGCCTACGAGGACCGTACGGTCGTGGACGGCCTGGACCTTCAGGTCCAGGACGGGAAGGTCACCGTCATCGTCGGGCCCAACGCCTGCGGAAAGTCCACCCTGTTGCGCGCCCTGGGACGGCTGCTGAAGCCGAAGCGCGGCGCGGTGCTGCTCGACGGTACCGAGCTGTCCCGCATCCCGACCCGGCGGATCGCCCGGGCCGTCGGCCTGCTGCCGCAGACGCCCGTGCCGCCGGAGGGCATCACCGTCGCCGACCTGGTCTCGCGCGGCCGGCAGCCGCACCAGAAGTGGTGGCAGCAGTGGTCGGAGGCGGACGAGACGGCCGTCGCCGAGGCGATGGAGCGCACCGGGACCGCCGAGCTCGCGGAGCGGCCGGTCGACGAGCTGTCGGGCGGTCAGCGTCAGCGCGTGTGGATCGCGATGGCCCTCGCCCAGGACACCGACGTCCTGCTGCTCGACGAGCCGACGACCTATCTCGACATCGCCCACCAGGTGGAAGTCCTGGACCTGGTACGGCAGTTGAACCGGGAGCGGGGCCGGACCGTGGTCGCCGTGCTGCACGACCTGAACCAGGCGGCCCGCTACGCGGACCACATCGTCGCCATGAAGGCGGGCCGGATCGTGGCGCAGGGCGCGCCGGCCGACGTCGTCACCGCCGAGCTGGTCGAGGAGGTCTTCGGACTCGCGTCGGTCGTCGTACCGGATCCGGTGACGGGCGATCCGCTGGTGGTGCCGGGACCGCCGCGTTCGACGCGTCCCGCCGTGCCTGAGCAGGCCGTACCGGGAACGTGATCGGATCCACATGCTCCGGATGTTCCGGATGCACAGGCTTCTCATAAAGTAAGGCTCGCCTAAGTTTCATTCGTACGACGGGAGCCTTCCCATGTCTGCCAGCCGCCGCGGTGCCGCCGCCGCAGCCCTCGCCCTCGCCGCCGCGCTCTCGCTGACGGCCTGCGGCGGTTCCTCCGGAAGCGGCGAGGAGTCGTCCGCGGGCACCTCCGCCGGGTCCGGCGACAAGAAGGCGGTCGCCCAGGGCGGCGAGGACTTCTCGAAGGCGGCGGAGCAGACCGCGGCGATGGGCACCGACGCCAAGGCGGGTGAGTGGCCGCGGACCGTCGAGCACGCCATGGGCGAGACCGAGCTCAAGGCCCAGCCCAAGCGCGTCGTCGTCCTCGATGTCGGCGAGCTCGACAACGTGGTGTCGCTCGGCATCAAGCCGGTCGGCCTCGCCCCCACCGAGGGCTCCCCCGAGCTGCCGTCGTACCTGAAGAAGGACGCGGGCAGCCCGGCGAACATCGGCACCATCAACAACCTGAACCTTGAGGCCATCGCCGCCCTCAAGCCCGATCTGATCCTCGGCAGCCAGCTGCGCGCCGCCGACAAGTACGACGAGCTGTCGCAGATCGCGCCGACCGTCTTCTCCCTGCGCCCGGGCTTCACCTGGAAGGAGAACTACCTCCTCAACGCGGCCGCCCTGGACAAGACCGCCGAGGCGAAGGCGCGGCTCGCGGAGTACGACGAGAAGGTGGAGGCGCTGAAGACGAAGCTCGGCGCCGACAAGCCGACCGTCTCGATGGTCCGTTACCTGCCCGACGGCGTGATCCGCCTCTACGCGAACGCCTCGTTCATCGGCACGATCCTCAAGGACCTCGAGATCCCCCGCCCGAAGAACCAGGACATCGAGGACCTCGCCGCCGAGATCAGCGCCGAGAACATCGACCAGGCAGACGCCGACTACATCTTCACCGGCGTCTACGGCGAGCCGAAGGCCACGGACAAGTCCGCGGCGCAGGGCAACCCGCTGTGGAAGAACCTCGACGCCGTCAAGGCCGGGCGCGCGTACGACGTTCCGGACGAGACCTGGTACCTCGGCCTCGGCGTGATGGCCGCCGACGAGGTCCTCGCCGATCTGGAGGAGCACCTCACCAAGTAGGCGCACGGACGGACCGGCAGCCGACACCCGGCCGCCGGTCCCGGTGCTGCGGTGAGCCGGGGCGATGTCGCGCCGCGTGATCCACCGGTGTGACGTCTGAAGGAAGCGACCCACCACGTGCGCATAAGACAGTTCGCAGGAAGAGCGGCACTTTCCGCGCAGCTCATCAGCAGGTCTTTCTCAGTGACCCCTTCGGTGACAGCATTCTGGTGACGGACTACACGGGCCAGGTCGTCAAGCAGATCAGCGGTGCGGACGGCGCCTGGGGATTCGCACTGTCCGCTCACCGGAAAGCTCGTGGCGCCCGTGGGATTCGGCGCGGGGACCACCGTCGACATCTGGCGGATCGACGATCCCATCGCGGGTGAAGGCACGATGATCGGCTCCGCGGACGGCACGTTCAACTACACCGACCGGCCGAAGGCCAAGGGCGATGTCCAGTACACCGTCCAGTACTACGGCGACGCGCGGCACGCCTACGCCTATGGCTCGGTCACGGTCAACATCACCTCGGACTGAGTCCGCGGGGACGGCACCTGCTCGGCATGACCGCACCCCAGCCGCCGGCCGGCCCCGACCTGATCAGGGCTGTTCGGTGCCGGTCTCGGCCTTGTGCAGCATCTGGACCAACAGCAGGACACCTCCGGTCGCTGCCCCTACCGCTCCCGCCGCCAGGAAACTCCGGGAGGAGCGCCAGGACAGCACCGACCACCGCGACTGCGCGGAAAACAACGATCCCGTACTCAGCCACGACCCGGTCGAGATCAGCGACAGGGAGGAACCGATCGAGCCGACCGACAGGGCACTTCCGATCGAGCCGACCGACAAGGCCGAGCCGACGGAACCCACGGACAGCACCGATCCCACTGAGCCGATCGACAACACGGAGTGCTGTGACCACAACGACAGCACCGAACCAGAGGAGGTACGACGGACCGACCGCACGGACAGCTTTGTCATGAGGCCATCTTGCCCGCTGGTCGCCGCTGCGCACGCGTCACCTGTTGACGATGCGGTAGGTTATAGGTCGACCACTAACGTAGGAGTGAAGATGACCGCCGAGGAAGACCACGCCAACCGCCGTGCCGCTGCCCAGCACGCCGTGGCCGAGCACCTGCGCCTCACCGCCGCAGGAAGCACCGACGAATGGGTGAAGCTGTTCGCCCCGGACGCGGTGCTCGAGTTCCCGTACGCCCCGGACGGCGTGCCGAAGCAGGTCACGGGACGAGACGCCCTGCTCGCCCACATGAGGGGCTTCCCCGAGACCTTTGACGTCGAGTTCGGCGATCTGGTGTTCCACGACACGGTCGATCCGAGTCTGGTGATCGCCGAATTCCGCTCGAAGGGCACGGCACTGCCGACCGGCAAGCCGTACGAGCAGACGTGCATCTCCGTCGTCCGGATCGATGACGACGCGCTCATCACCCACTACCTGGACTACTGGAACCCGCTGGTGGCGATCGAGGCGCTCACGCCCCACGACGTGCCGTCCGGCTCTGACCGCAGCGTGACCTTTGGCGGCTGAGGGAAGCCGTGTTTGACTGACGCCCATGCCTGCCGCCGGTACCAGCACGAAGAGCGACGAACGACGTCGGGCCATCGTGGCCGCCGCGGTCGACTGCTTCGCGCAGAAGGGTTTTTACGGTACGACGACGCACGAGATCGCAGAGTGGGTCGGCGTCTCTCAGCCGTATCTCTATCGCCTGTACCCGAACAAGGAAGCGCTGTTCGCGGCGGTGGTCGACCACGTGTCCGTCGTCATGACCGAAACGCTGGTCGCTCACTCGCCGGCGTCGGGTGGGGCCGGGCGGGCGCCCGAGGCGGCGTTGGATGCCGCCCGCGGCGCCTACGCCGCGCTCGTCGCGGACCGGAACATCCTGCGTTTCCTCATGCACGCGAACTGTGCCGTCGGCGAGCCGCTGGTGGAGCAGGCCGTGCGCCGGTGCTACGCCAAGCAGGTTGACACCGTTCGGCAGCTGCTGGGCGACGACGAGGCCGTGCGGCGCTGGTTCGGCGCGGGAATGCTCGACAACGTGGTCGCCGTGCTGGGTCTGGCCGACATCGACGAGCCATGGGCGCACGTCCTCACCGCTCGATGACCCGACACCGGCCGTACGGCGACGACGGCCCCGAGTCTTCCACGTAGGCAGCATCCCGCCCGACACGGCCGTGATCCGACCGCTCACCCAGGTCGGCCGGCAACCTGTACCGCGACAGCGGTGACGGCAAGGGGTCGTTCGGCGGCCGTACGAAGATCGCGACGGGCCGGCAGGGGTACAAGGCCGTCGGCTGACGGACGTCGACCTCATGGCGCCCGCTGCCGGGCCGGCTGATCGCAACGTGCCCGTCACCGAGCTGGAGTTCACGAGGTCCTCACCCAGCGCGGACAGCACCGCAGCGCGGGGCCCGTCGGCTCACCGGACGCGATGCGCCAGTGTGGTGGCGCCGTTGAGCAGGTACTCCAGCGGTCCGCGGCGGAAGAAGCGGGACCAGATCGCCGCGAACAGGGTGGCGCCGAGGATGAACCAGAGCAGCAGCGCGGCGGAGGCGGACCGCGGCGGGGTGGCCGCTTCGCCGGGGAGGGCGAGGATGGCCAGGATGTGGCCGACGTAGAGGGTAAGGGACATGGTGCCGACGGCGATGATCGGAGCTGCCGCCCGCCGCAGCCACGGCAGTCGCTCCATCGCCACCGTCAGGCACAGGATCACGGTGATCGCGATCCCGATGCTGCCGATGAGGTCGAACGTCGAGCCGGTGTGCGGCTCGGCTGCCAGCAACCCCCATGCGTCGGCGCCCCACAGCTCACCGCCGACCGGCATGTCGAAGGCTCCCGGTTCCATGCCGAACTCCTTCATGGCACCGGGGTCTTTCATCGCGCCGGGGTCCTTCATGTCAGGCATCCCGGCCGTGATCTTCTGATCGCCGCCGGACAGCCGGAGCGCCAGCCACGAGACGCCGTATCCGAACCCGATCAGCGCGGGACCGACCACGGCCAGCCGCCGCCGCACCGCGCCGGACGTCAGATCCAGCCGGCCCAATGCCATGCCGGTGACCACGAACGTCATCCAGGTGAGCGCCGGATAGAGGCCGGTGAGCAGGAGGTCGAGCACGCCCACGCCGGAGAGTCGCGCGAGCGGGTCGTACGAGTCGATGCTGTTCACGATCGACTCGGTGAGCAGCGCCCTGAGGCCGTACGCCAGCTGTGGCGTGACGACCGCGAGCGCGACCGCGATGATCGCGAGCGTCCTGGCCCGCAGCCTCAGCAGGGGAAGGGCCAGCAGGAAGTACAGCGCGTAGAAGTTCAGGATTCCGGCGCCACCGAAGTTGGTCGTCGCCAGCGCGCTGCCCAGCACCAGCAGGATCACGGCCCGGATCACGATCCGGGCCCTCGCCTGCCGGCCGGCCAGTCCGGTCTTCGGCTCACGGCGGCCGGCGATCAACATCAACGAGAACCCGGCGAGGGTGGCGAACAGCGCCGAGGCCCGGCCGCTCGCCAGGCCCAGGAACCAGTCGCCGACGCCGCCGGGCGTGGGGAAGGGGCCGACGTGCACGGCGAACATCCCGAACACGGCCAGTGCACGGGCGAAGTCCACCCCGACCAGCCGCGCCATCGGGGTCGGCCGTTCCGTCGCCGTGGCGGATTCGGGTGCGGACTCGGGTGTGGACTTGGGTGCGGTCTCGGGAGCGGATAAGGAACGCGGAGGCGCCTTCTCGGCGCTTTCGATCTCGGTCACCGGGACAACGTTGGCGAAGCGGGGGCGCCGTCAACCATCCGACGGGTTACGGGAGTTACCCCGCCGGTCGGCCCCCGCCACCCCGCCGATCGGCGGGGGCCGGGCAAGAAAGTTCCCGGCTCAGGGCAACCCTTTGAGTGGCCTGTGACCACAAGGAGTCGGATCCGGCCAATCGGTAGCTGGATCCATCTTCCTCCGGTGAACGGCATGCAAGGAGAGCACTTCCCCATGAACAACCCCACGAACGACGGGCGCCGCGGGCGGCACCGCCGTCGCTGGACCGCGACCGGTCTGCTGCTCGGCGTGCCCGCCATCGTCGTGCCGTATCTGCTGTTCGCACAGGAGGACTCGCAGGCCGCGACGGTCGACAGCAACGCCTACTACCGGCTGGTTTCCGTACGCAGCGGCAAGGTGCTGGACGTCAACGCCTTCTCCACCGCCGACGGCACCCGCATCCAGCAGTGGACCGACCAGAGCACCGCCAACCAGCAGTGGAAGCTGAGACCCGCCGGGGACGGCTACTACGAGCTGGTGAACCGCAACAGCGGCAAAGTGCTGGGCATAGCGGGCAATTCAACCGCCCAGGCAGCTGCCGCCGAGCAGCAGACCGACAGCTCCTCCACGTCCCAGGAGTGGCGGATCGACGAGGTGAGCGGTTCCGACGCCGTCACCCTCACCTCCCGCAGGAGCGGTCAGGTCCTGGACGTCTCCGGAGCCTCCAAGGCCGAGGGCGGGGCAGTCATCCAGTATCCCGGCAAGGGCAGCACCAACCAGCAGTGGAAGCTGCTGAAGACGGCCGAGACCCAGGCGGCCGGGACGCCCGCGGCCGAGACCGGCGGGGCGCAGACCACGACCGCCGCGGCCGGACCGTATGCCTGGAAGAACGCCCAGGTGGTGGGCGGCGGTTACGTCACCGGGCTGGTGTTCAACCAGCGAGAGAAGGGCCTGCTGTACGCGCGCACCGACATGGGCGGCGCCTACCGCTGGGACGTCGCGGCCGAGCAGTGGATCCCGCTGACCGACTGGGCCGGCGAGAAGGACTGGAACCTGCTGGGCATCGACTCGGTGGCTACCGACCCCGTCGACCCCGACCGGCTCTATCTCGGGGCGGGCACCTACACCAACGGCTGGGCGGGCAACGGCGAGATCCTGCGCTCCAAGGACCGGGGCCGCACCTTCCAGCGCACCGCTCTGCCCTTCAAGCTGGGCGCCAACGAGGACGGCCGCGGGGCGGGCGAACGGCTGGTGATCAACCCCGCCGACAACGGCACCCTGCTCCTTGGCACCCGCAAGAACGGTCTGTGGCGCAGCACCGACCACGGCGCGACATGGAGCCAGGTCTCCTCGTTCCCCGTCAAGGACGGGGCGAGCAGCGGCGCGGGCATCTCCTTCGTGACGTACGACCCGAAGGACAGCAAGACGGTCTACGTCGGCGTCGCCGACAAGTCCACCTCCCTGTACCGCTCCACCGACGGCGGCAGCACCTGGCAGGCCGTCTCCGGGCAGCCCACCGGCCAGATGCCGCAGCACGGCGTGCTCTCCGGTGACGGCTCGCTGTACCTGACGTACACCGACGTCGTCGGACCCAACGGCGTGACCGCGGGCTCGGTGTGGAAGTACACGCCGGCCGGCGGGGCATGGAAGAACGTTTCGCCGTCCCAGGGAAGTTACGGGTTCTCCGGTCTGGCCGTCGACCCGCGGAAGCCGTCCACGGTGATGGTCACCACCCTCGACCGCTGGTGGCCCGAGGACGAGATCTACCGGAGCACCGACGGCGGTACGACCTGGAAGGCACTGGCCGACAAGTCGGTGCGGGACGCCTCCGCCGCTCCCTACGTCGGTACCGGCACCGGGCACTGGATGACCGCCCTGGCCATCGACCCCTTCGACTCCGGGCACGTGCTGTACGGCACCGGCAGCGGCATCTGGCGCAGCAAGGACGCCAATGCCTCCGACAGCGGCGGCACCAGTCACTGGACCGTGGGGGCCCGAGGGCTGGAGGAGACCGCGGTACTGGACGTGGCCGCCCCGCCCGGCGGTGCCACCGTCATCTCCTCCATGGGTGACCTCGGCGGTTTCCACTACGGCTCCCCCAGCTCCCTGACCAGGGTGCCCGCCGGCCGGCTGAAGAACCCGATGATGATCACCAGCACGGACATCGACTTCGCCCAGTCCAACCCGTCGTTGATGGTCCGCGTCGGCCGTGGCGGCGATCAGGACGGCGCCTACTCCACCGACGGCGGCAGCAGCTGGAGCGGCTTCAAGGCTGAGCCGGTGGGCAGCGCCGACAGCGGCCAGGTCGCGCTCGCGGCGGACGGCTCCGCCATCGTCTGGACCGAGGAGGGTCAGGCCCCGTACCGCTCGACCGACAAGGGGGCGAGCTGGTCGAAGGTCGGCGGCCTGGGCAACGGCGCCGTGGTCGTCGCCGACCGCTCCGCGGCCAAGACCTTCTACTCCCTGTCGGGCGGCACGCTCTACGCCAGCACTGACGGCGGCGCGACCTTCACCGCCCGCGCCACCAACCTGCCCAGCGGCAAGCTCACGGCCGTCCCCGGCATCGCCGGGGACCTGTGGATCGCCGACGGCGGCAAGGGGCTGCTGCACTCCACCGACGGCGGCCGCACCTTCACCACGCTCGGAACAGTGAAGTCCGCCTCCGCCCTCGGCTTCGGCAAGGCGGCGCCGGGCGCCTCCTACCAGGCCCTCTACCTGATCGGCACCGTCAAGGACGTCACCGGAGTCTTCCGCTCCACCGACAAGGGCGCCACCTGGCTCCGCGTCAACGACGACGCCCACCAGTGGGGCAGCATCGGCGGCACCGGCGTCATCTCCGGCGACCCCGACACCTACGGTCGCGTCTACGTCGGCACCAATGGACGCGGCCTCCAGTACGGCGACCCGTCCTGACCCAGGCGCCATGACGGGGCCGCAGGCACAACAGCCTGCGGCCCCGCTTTGGGCTGAGGGGTTGAGGGACCTCGCTTCGTCAAGGCGAGGAGGACCAGCATGCAGCGGCACGACGAAGCTCGGGATCCGTGCGCTACGCGGCGATGACGGCGACCGCTGTCCTGCCCCCGTCGACGTCCACCACGGTCCCGTGCACGAAGGTCGCTTCGTCACTGGCCAGCCAGACCACGGCATGCGCGATGGCGTCCGGCGTGCCGACCTCCCCAGCCGGGGTGCCCTTCATCATGATCTCGCCCGGATGGGGCTCGCTGCCTTCCGGGGCCGGGGGCAGGACGACGCCCGGGGAGACGGCGTTCACACGGATGCCCAGCGGGCCGAACTCCGCGGCCCATGCGCGGGTGAGTGTCTCCATGGCTCCCTTGGTGGAGCTGTAGAGCGCGCCGAGAGGAACACCCAAGCGCGCGATCCACGAACCGAGGTTGATGATCACCCCGCCACCTGACTCCGCCATGGCCGGCGCTACGGCAGCGGTGAGGAAGAACGGGGCCTTCACGTTCACCCCGTAGACCTCGTGGAACGTCTTCTCGTCCGTGGCGGTGGTGGCGGGAGCCGGGTAGATGCCGGCGTTGTTCACGAGGATGTCGATCCGCCCGCCCAAGGTCTTCCGGGCCCGGTCGGCCAAGCCCTGGGAGTTCTCCGCGCTGCCGTCGAGGTCCGCCGCCAGGAAATCGGCCCGGCCGCCGGATGCGCGGATCCCTGCGACGACCTGTGCCCCCCGTTCCCCGGGCGATCGTGACGGGACTGATGCGGCAGTGGCAGGAGCAGCTCGCCCGCGGGATGCGCGCCCTTCAGGCAAACGGCCTGGTGTCGTCGGACCTCGATGTCGACCGGACGGCAGCCGCGCTGCTGGCAGGCATCCAGGGAGGCGTGACCATCATGATGTCCACGGGCGACTCGTCCCACCTCAAGGCAGCGCTCGACACCGGGATCGAGCATCTGCGCTGCAGTCCTACGATGGCAAGTGGGCCGGTGCTCTCACGAGACAGGGAGCAGCATGATCCGTTCAGCCGACATCCGTGAGTGGCGCAACCATGACGTGGTCGACCTGAAGCGGCGCAAGATCGGCATGCTCGAAGCGATCTATGTGGACACCGCCACGGACCAACCCGCCATGGCCACGGTCCGGACCGGGCTGCTCAGCCGCCAGCGGCTGGTCTTCGTCCCCGTCGACGAGGCAGTCCTCGGGCCGGGCTACGTCCAGGTTCCGTACGCCAAGGGGCAGGTACGCAAGGCCCCTTCGATCGGGACGGACGACGTACTGCCCGCCGAACAGGAGGAAGCGATCTTCCGGCACTACGACATGACGTACCAACCGGGTGCCACCGGCGAACGCCGACTCGCGCGCCGTTGACCACCCACACGCGGCAAAAGGAGGCGTTCGGGTGATGGTGCTCTTCCTGCTGCTCGTCCTCGTGGCCGTCGTACTGGGAATCATCGGCGCGGCAGCGGACGGACTGGGCTATCTGCTGGCCATCGGCATCGTGCTCTTCGTGGCCGATGTGGCCTTCTTCTCGGTGCGAGGGTTCCGGCATGCCAGGCGGCGTCCCATCCGCTGACGCCGGCCGACGCGATCACCGCTGCCCGGACCCACCCCAGTTCGAGGCCGGCCGACCGCTGCGGGGACGATGGCGGGATGATGGCCGCCATGTACGTCCGCATCGACGCTGTCGACCTGCCCGGCCTCACCCGGCCCGCGTCCGTCGACGGGAAAACCCCCGCGTACGGCAACATCCACGTCGCCGTGCAGCGCCGCGACCGTCCGGCCGAGCTGCTGGAGCCGCAGCCCGGTGACGCGCCGTCCGCGACCTGGACTCTGGAGTGCACCACGAGCGCCTCGCCGACCGGCACCGAGGTCAAGGGTCCTTACGTGCAGCATCGTCTGGGCCGACGGTTCATCTACCTGTCGTGGGGCACGGTCGACGAGTCGGGCACTTTTACGATGTTCCGCCGCGCCAAGCTCATGCTCGACGTCGTCCCCGCCGACGTACTCACCGCCGCCGCACGCGACGGGCTGCTGGTCGGACGACTCGGCCTGACCGACGCACAGGGCGGTCCCCTGTGCGCACGCGTCGAGCCGCCGTACATCACCTGGACCGCCGCGCGAACAACCGGCGTCCGGCCGATGTGACCTTTATTGCGATAGTGGGGTTCCGGCGCGTTCGCCGCTGTCCGTGCCGTTGACGACGACGGCAGCGGCGCACGGCTCATCGTCCGAGGTCACAGCGCTGTGGCCGGCAGTACCCGGCAGGAACACTGCTTCCCCGCGGAGCAATATCTGTAGCCGTGAAGTAAGAAATAGCTGCGGCGCACGACGATTATTCCTCGAACGCCGGCCACAGCGGAATTTGTCGACAGCGCAGGGCCGGTCGCACCATGCTAATGTCGATCTCAGTTGCAGGTGTGGTTGCCAGAAGGTTCATTTTCCGACGGGGTAATCAGCACGGCGACGCGGAATTCGCACAGTGCGGATTCCGGACATCGTCTCCGAAGGAGAATTGACATGGCTACTGGCACCGTGAAGTGGTTCAACGCGGAAAAGGGCTTCGGCTTCATCGAGCAGGACGGCGGCGGCGCCGACGTCTTCGCCCACTACTCGAACATCGCCGCCCAGGGCTTCCGCGAGCTGCAGGAAGGCCAGAAGGTGTCCTTCGACATCGCGCAGGGCCAGAAGGGCCCGACGGCCGAGAACATCGTTCCCGCCTGACACCCGCAGCAACGCATACTTCGCAGCTGGGGCCCGCACCTTGGGGTGCGGGCCCCGGCTCGCTGCTTTTCAGGGCGCGCGACGGGAAGACCCCACCACATCACCGCACGGTGATGCATTCCCCGTCGATCCGACTCGGCGCCCATCATCTCCGGCCCGTTCTCGTGATTCTCTGCGCCGTTCATTTTGCTGCGGAAATTCCTTGCTACGTGCCTACGTGCTCACATCGAGGAAGGTTCCGCTTGAACCACGCACGCACCAACCGCACGACCCGTACCTACGACCGCTCCCGGGGTTCCGCCGCCACCCGCTCGGGAGCGTCGCGGCGTTCCACCGGCTACGAACGCCGACAGCCCGCCCTCCAGGGCGAGTTCGCACTGCCGGTGACGATCACGCCCGCGCTGCCCGCCGTCGAGTCGTTCGCCGACCTCGCCCTGCCGGCGCCGCTGCTGGCCGCGCTCGGCCACGAGGGCGTGACCATACCGTTCCCGATCCAGGGGGCGACCCTGCCGAACTCCCTCGCCGGACGTGATGTGCTCGGCCGCGGCCGCACCGGGTCCGGCAAGACCCTCGCCTTCGGCCTGGCCCTGCTGGCCCGTACCGCGGGCCGGCGCGCGCAGCCACGGCAGCCACTCGCCCTGGTCCTCGTCCCCACCCGC
Source organism: Streptomyces sp. 4N124 (assembly GCF_052245395.1). Lineage (NCBI taxonomy): Bacteria > Bacillati > Actinomycetota > Actinomycetes > Kitasatosporales > Streptomycetaceae > Streptomyces > Streptomyces sp. 4N124. The sequence goes on along the minus strand of NZ_JBQQBS010000070.1, from coordinate 24,925 downwards.
GAGCTGGCCCAGCAGGTGACCGACGCGCTCACCCCGTACGCCCGCTCTGTACAGCTGCGGCTGGCGACCGTGGTCGGCGGGATGTCCATCGGCCGGCAGGCCGGTGCGCTGCGGGCCGGGGCGGAGGTCGTCGTGGCGACGCCGGGGCGGCTCAAGGACCTCATCGACCGGGGCGACTGCCGACTGGACAGCGTCGCCATCACCGTCCTCGACGAGGCGGACCAGATGGCCGACATGGGCTTCATGCCCCAGGTCACCGCCCTGCTCGACCAGGTGCGCCCCGAAGGGCAGCGGATGCTCTTCTCCGCCACCCTGGACCGCAACGTCGACCGGCTGGTCCGCCGTTACCTGGCCGACCCGGTGGTCCACTCCGTCGACCCGTCGGCGGGTGCGGTCACCACGATGGAGCACCACCTGCTCCACGTGCACGAAGCGGACAAGTACCAGACGACCACCGAGATCGCGGCGCGAGACGGCCGGGTGATCATGTTCCTGGACACCAAGCACGCCGTGGACCGGCTGACGAAGCACCTGCTGAACAGCGGCGTCCGCGCCGCGGCTCTGCACGGTGGCAAGTCCCAGCCCCAGCGCACCCGGACCCTCGCCCAGTTCAAGACCGGACATGTGACGGTCCTGGTGGCGACCAACGTCGCGGCCCGCGGCATCCACGTCGACAACCTCGACCTGGTCGTCAACGTGGATCCGCCGAGCGACCACAAGGACTACCTGCACCGCGGCGGCCGTACCGCCCGCGCCGGCGAGTCCGGCAGCGTCGTCACCCTCGTGACGCCCAGCCAGCGCCGCGGCATGAGCCGGCTGATGGCTTCGGCCGCCATCACCCCGCAGATCACCTCGGTACGTTCGGGTGAAGCGGAACTGAGCCGCATCACCGGCGCCCAGGCCCCGTCCGGTGTCCCGGTCGTCATCACCGCACCGCCTGCGGCACGTCCCGCCCGCGGCGCCTCTTCCGCCGCTGCCTCGTCCCGAGGCCGCCGCGGCCGTCCCGCCCGGGGGCGCACCGCCGGTGAAGCGGGACGGCGCAGGACGCCGCGGCCGTCCTCCTTCGGCCCGGCGGCGTAGTGCCGCGATCCGTCCGTTCTCCTTCTCCCTGTGGGGCTTCATGCGCTGTGTCATCGCCCGGTACCCGTTCGACCTGACCAAGAGCGGAGTGCTGGACTCCATGAAGGGCGTCACGCCCGAGCTCATCACGGGTGAGTCCGTGACCATCGGCCGCCGTCGCTACCCGGTCAAGCAGGTGGGCCAGGTCATCACCCGACAGGACCGCCGCGACTTCACCGCCGACGAAGTCGTCCGGGCCATGACCGGCCTCGGCTTCACCTGCCACGCCCGCCTGGAGGCCGCGCCCGTGCGTGTGCCCACCGCGGTCCAGACCGCGTCGGCACTGCTCGGCTCCGCATCCCTGGACGGATGAGAACGGGCGGGAAACCGCCATCAGGATCCCCGGTGAGGGCCCTGCCGACGCGCGTCGGCAGGGCCCTCACCGCTGTCTTGCCGTCCGTTCTCCGGGAGATCTGGTCCCCCGGACAGCCGAAATCTACTCTCGTCAGAGTAGACATTGGGCTCTGGCACGGTTAGCCTTTTTCTCGTAGACAAGGTCAAGTGAGGCCCGGCAGACACGAACTGGCGGGTTGTAAGGGGTTGTTCGGAGAAGGACGACACCGGATGGGAAGGTGGTCCCCGGTCACGCAGCCGCGATCCCCGCACCCCCTTCTGCAGGGCTGGTAGCGGAAACAGAAGGTCGGCAGAGCATGAGGGCCGACAGATGGTGTTGAATTTCCTTCGGGGCCCTGGTGCCGTACGGCATCGGGGCCCCTCGACGCGTTGCACTACGAGGTGACATGACAGCAGATACCCCTCTCAGTGGTCGTCTGGACGACGACGACTACCCCGCCTACACGATGGGGCGGGCCGCCGAGATGCTCGGCACCACCCCGGCATTCCTACGAGCCATCGGCGAGGCTCGTCTGATCACTCCGCTGCGCTCGGAGGGCGGACACCGCCGGTACTCCCGCTACCAACTGCGGATCGCCGCGCGCGCCCGCGAACTCGTCGACAAGGGCACCCCGATCGAGGCTGCGTGCCGCATCGTCATCCTTGAGGACCAGCTCGAGGAAGCGCAGCGCATCAATGCCGAGTACCGCCGCCGTGCCGGGCACGAAGCACCCGGCAGTTCCGGCTGAGGAACGTCAGATCACGCGGAAGAGATCCGCGGCGGCGTGGACGTCGGTGAGGTCGTCGATGGAGCGGAGGTTGTCGCAGAGGGCGTGCAGGACGGAGTCCGATGCGGCGACGCGCGGAGTGCCGACGGCGATGCCGAAGAGGCGGAAGTCCAGGAGGCGCTTGGCGTCGTTCCAGTCGCGCGTCCACTGCTCGGTGACGCCGCAGTCGTCGTCGGTGAGGATCACGATGTCGCCGCGTGTGCGGGTGGCGTCGTTGAACTCGTCCCGCAGGAGTTCGGAGGCGGCTGTCAGGGGGCGCTGGTAGCTGGTGCCGCCGCCCAGGAAGGTCTCCGCGAAATCGAGGGTCCGGGTGATGTCGGCGGGCCGGTCGGCCGGGAAGCGGAAGACCTGGAGCTTGTCGGCGGCGGAGAACAGGATGCCGACGAAGTCGCGCCCCGCCTGGCGGGCCTGGTCCAGCAGGGCCAGGGCGCACGCCTTGGCCCACGCCTCCCGGGTGATGCCGCCGGGCCCTGCCTCGTACATGGAGTGCGAGGTGTCCACGCAGGCGATGACGGCGCCCTGGCCGGTGGTCTGCTCGCCCTGGCTGTCGTAGAGCATCAGCTCCCCGGCGGCGTAGCGCGCGGCGAACACCGCACGCAGCTCGGGGAGGCCGAGGCTCGCCAGCTCGGAGGGGATGACGCGGGAGAGGTCGTTGCCGAGCGTGACGCCGATCAGTTCACCGGCGGTGTTCTCCACCTTGCGGGCGCGCTCGCCGCTCGCCATCTGCCGGAAACGGCCGATCAGTTCGGCCCACTGGGCGAGACGGCCGGTGCGCAGCCGCTCGGCGAGCCGGGCGCGCTGCTCGAACGGCATCCGCTCCAGCTCACCGGGGCCGACGCCCCACGCCCGCATCAGCGTCGCCTCCCCCCGCACGGCCTCGACCGACTGCGCCGCGGCGCTTCGCGCGGCGGCACGGATGCCGGGGACCGCCGCCGCCCCGAGAGCTTGCGCGGCTTCCCGCGCGGCGGACTCCGCGGCCTCGATCGCCTGTTGTACGGCGTCGGCGTCCGCGGGCGACACCGTGCCGTCCTCGTCGGCCCCGTCCGCGGCCTGCTGGAGCGCCTCCTCCACGGCGGTCGCCGCGTCCACGGCGGCCTGCTGGGCCTTCTTGGCCTGCTCGGCCCGTTCCCGGGCGTCCCGGGAGCGCTCCAGCATCCCGCGCAGCGCGGCGGCCTGGGCGAGTACGGCCATGGCGGCGGCGTAGGGGTCGCCGGCCGTCTCCCGGTGCAGCTCGGCGAACTCCGGTGACTCCACCAGTGCGGTGATGACCTGGTGGTTGACCATCCGGGAGGGGTCCATCTCCGCCCGCTCGCGCACACGGGGCCCGACCTTGTACGCGGCCAGGAACACGTCGGTCAGGAGGTCCGTGGCGGTGTCGTCGTAGCGCTGGACCAGTTCCTCGGCCAGATCGCGCAGCCCGGCCGACTGGTCGTAGGTGTCGCGCCAGGTGAACCGGTCGAAACGGTCCGCTACCACGGCCGCGGTGTGCCGCTCGGGAGCGGCGGCGGGTGGGCCGCTCCGCCACCGCCCGGCTCGGCTCGCCAACTCGTCGACCGTGCGAGGTGTGTTGGCCATGGTCCCGAACCCCCGGGTGCTCAGAGCTGGGCCTGCACCATGCTCGCGTCCACGCCGAGGGCCTCGGTGAGGACGCGGGTGCGGACGGCGCGCTGGCGGGCGGTGACCCGGTCGATGGCGGTCGTGGAGCGGCCGGCGGTCACCGCCTCCTCGCGCAGCTTCTCCAGCCGTTTGCCCGCGGTGGCGAGCTGGTTGTGGGCCTTCTTGATGACCCAGTCGCTCAGCGCCTCGCGGGACTGCCCGGCCATGGCGTCGAGCTGGGCCTCCAACTCGTCGACGACGTCGGCCAGGTCGAGCGCCTCCTTGGCGTCGGGGTTGACCAGGTGCAGCACCTCGCGCTCGACGGTGGGGCGCTGCGCCGGGGAGTCCCACAGCACGTGGGTCAGCACCGACAGGTCGTTCTCGGCGACCGCCGGGCGCCCGTCGAGGTACGCGGACGCCTGGAGCAGGCCCACCGCCTGCCGCCAGCGGCGGTCGGAGACGACAAGTTCCCTGCGGCGCAGGGCGGCCCGCAGCGTGCATACGGCGTCCACGATCACGTCGGGGACGTCCACGGCGGGGACGGCCTCGGTCACGGCGTGCTGCAACGCCGCCAGTTCGACGGTGGTCCGGGTCGGCGCGGCCGGGCGGCTGACGGCGGAGCGGACCAGCGCGGCGAAGTTGGAGGGGTCTTCCAGGTAGCCGACCTCGATCCGGACCAGCAGCCGGTCGTAGATCGCGGCGGAATCCTCCGCGCTGGGCAGTTCGTTGCTGGCCGTGATGGCTCCGATCAGGGGGCAGCGGATCGGCTCGCCGCCGCTCTCGGGGTGGTAGATCCGCTCGTTGAGATAGCCCAGCGTCTCGTTCAGCGCCGCTGTGGAGCACTTGAAGATCTCGTCGATGAACGCGATGTGCGCGGTCGTGGCGCGGCCGTCGTAGACCTGGCGGTACTCACCCCGGGCCAGCGCGGCGACGTCGATGGGGCCGAACATCCTGGTCGGCGCGGTGAACTTCGACAGGAGGATCTCCCAGTACGACGCTCCCTCGACCCTGCCGGTCAGCTCCCGGGCCATCTCCGACTTCGCCGTTCCGGGCGGGCCGAGCACCAGCGAGTGCTGTCCGGCCAGCAGGGTCACCACCAGGGTCCGCACCACATCGGCTCGCTCGTAGAAACGGTCGGACAGCTCGTCGCTGATCGCCCGCAGCAGCTTGGCCGTGTGCTGCGAGTCCTGTGCCTCCGGTGCGTCCGATGCGTCCATGTTCAACTCCCTGTCGGGGACGTCCTGTCGGGCCGGGCGAGACTGGGCCGGGCGGGACTGGCGGGCGTGAGTGTCGTCGTGGCGGTCGGCTCGGCCGCGGACGCGGGGCCGGTGACCGAGAGGACGCCGCCGGTCTTCACGCTCGTGTAGAACCACTTGGCGTCGGCCACGTCCAGACTGATCCAACCGCTGGTGGTGTCGTACTTGCCCATGTTCTTCGCTTCGTAGGACAAGGCGGCGCCGACGTAGAACGGCTGGTTGTCGGCATCGCGCAGTTCGACGGCGAGCGAGACGTCAGCGTTGTAGCGGGTTCCGTCGGTCGCGTTGGTGACGGGCAGAACCTCGCTGTCGAGCTTCCTGTACACCGTCAGCGGCCCCATCAGCTTGCGGCTGTCGGCGACACCCGCCGTCATCGTCATGACCCGGTCCCCGACGGTCAGGGTGCCCCGGTCGAGGTCGACCGTGCCGGAGGTGGGCAGGGCAGGGGTCGCCTCACCGGAGGTGGCAGGGGGTGGTGACGGGACCGCGGGCGTGGCGGCCGGGACCTGGCGGTGGTTCCCCTCCTCCGCGGAGCCCAGGGTCAGCGCGAAGGCCACCAGGGCGAGGGCGGCCGTACCCGCGGCCAGCGTGCCCGCCATGCGGCGGCGCGCCCGGCGGACGGCATGACCGCGGACCTCGGCGCCGGTCAGGACCGGAGGAGTCTCGTGTTCCTCGGCGAACTCGTGGAGCGCGGTGGAGAGTTCGGAGCGTTCACCCGACACGGCCGCTCTCCTTCCGAACCGGTTCGGCAGCCTCGTCCACAGTCAAATGCTTCGCCAGCGCCGCCCTCCCCCGGGCCAGTCTGGCCTTGACCGTCCCCACGGGCGCACCCGTCTCGGAGGCTACCTGCTCGACACTCAGGTCACACAGATGGTGCAGGACGATCGCCATCCGCTGGGCCTTGGGCAGTTGGCGCAGCGCGGCGACGAGCGCCGTGCGATCGGGGCCGGGTCCCGGCGTGAACTCGGGCGGCGGCGTACGGCGCACCAGTTCCAGCCAGCGCTTGGCCCGACGCCAGCGGCTGACCGCCAGACGCATGGCCACCGTGCGTATCCACGCCTCGGGCGCCTCGTCCGCGAGGAAGCTCTTGCGTCTGCTCCAGGCCCGTACGAACGCCTCCTGGACCACTTCCTGCGCCTCCTCGCGATCCCCGGTGAACGCGCTGAGCTGGCCGGCCAGCCGGGGAAACGTGGCCGCGTAGAAGGCGTCGAACTCGTCCTCGGTCATACCCCCACCGGAGTTTTGGATTCCGTGCAACCTGGCCGCCCCAGTGGTGCGTACAGGTCCCGTAGGTCGCGTACATCGGAACACGCCCCACAGGAAAGACGATGAACTCGAGTCTCCGGATCCACTGGCCCGCTCCCGGCCCCCACATTGACTTCGCCACATACGCGCGTGCCGGCAGACCCCGGCTGGTCACCACCGCGCGGCTGCTCTGCGGCGATCCCCGCGAAGCGGCGGAGCTGGTCCGGAACACGCTGGTGGGGGTGTGTGCCCGGTGGCGCCGGATACCGCGGGACGACGTGGACTTCTATGTACGGCGCTCCCTCGTCCGGGAGCATCTGCGCCGGGCGCGCCGCCGCAAGGCCCCGGCCCAGGAGGGGTTGGGGGCCCTGTCCGCGCGGCAGCGGGCCGTGCTGGTGATGCTGCACTGGGAGGGACTGGGCGAGACGGAGGTCGCCCAGACGCTGGGCTGTTCGGCCGGCGCGGTCAGGAGCCATGCCCGGCGCGGGCTGGCGGTCATCGGGGGCGACGCGGAGCGGCTGCGCGGTGTCTTCGCCGAAATCGCTGAGACTGCCCAAGTCGCCGACGGGCTCGCCCCGTTCGCCGTGCAGCTCGGTGCGATCGAGGAGCGGGGCCGGACCTTGCGCCGCCGCCGCGTCGGCGTGGTCGCGGCCGTCTGCGCGCTGCTGCTCGCCCCGGCGGCCGTGTTCGCGACCGACCGGATCGTGGGCTCCGGCGCCGCGGACGGGTCCGCCGCCACCGTGGTCGGCATGGCGTCGAGTCCGATACGGATCGTCGCGCCCGGCGAGCGGGTGGAGGCCATGCCGGGGGTGCAGGTCTGGCTGACCACCGACGGCCGGCACTGGTCGACGGCGCAGGGGCCCAACCAGTTCCAGCGTCTTCCCGGGGACGGCTCCGAGAACCGGCAGCCGGGCGTCTTGGTGCAGCCGGAGCCGGTGAAGGGCGCGTACTTCCTGTCGGGCCTCTACTACGGCTTGTCCGCCGACCCGGCTCGTGTCGAGGTGACCGTCGACGGCAGTGAAGTCACGGGCAGCGTCCTCACGCTGGCGGGCAACCCGGGCTGGGGCGTCTGGTACGCGCCCGCACCGCTGTCGACGGCGGAGCTGAAGGCGAGTTATGTCGAAGGAGGTCCGATGGTCACGGTGTACGACGCGGCCGGCAAGGTCGTCGCGCGGTCCGGCGGCGACGGGTGAAGCCCCCGCTGCGGCCCCGTCCCAGCGGCCGGGCCCGGCGTGGGAAACGCCCGGCGGGCTCGCACCGTCTGCGTCTGCGCATCCCGCTCCGCCTCCGCCTCCGCCGCACGCGGGGCCGTCTGCTGCGCCGGCTGAGCATCGCCTTCCTGGCGCTGACCACGGCGCTGTGCACGGCCGCGGTGGTCGCGTACCAGCTGACGGAGATTCCCGAGCCGCACCCGGAGACCGTCACGCAGAGCACGGTGTTCATCGACGACAAGGGCTCCTATCTGGGCCGGCGCGGTCCCGTCGACCGCCAGGAGGTGCCTCTGCCGCAGATCCCGCGCTATGTCCAGGACGCGGTGATCGCGGCCGAGAACCGCTCCTTCCGTACGGACAACGGCGTCTCGCCGCGCGCCGTCGCCCGCGCGGTGGTGTCCTCGCTGACCGGCGGAGCGCCGCAGGGCGGCTCCACCATCACCCAGCAGTACGTGAAGAACGCGCTGCTGAGCCCGGAGCAGACCCTGTCGCGCAAGGCACGCGAGGCGCTGATCGCGATCAAGCTCGACCGCACCCGCTCCAAGGACGAGATCCTGGAGGGCTATCTCAACACGGTGTACTTCGGCCGGGGCGCCGCCGGCATCCAGGCCGCCGCGCGCAACTACTTCGATGTGGACACCCGGGACCTGACCGTCTCGCAGGGCGCCGCCCTGGCATCGATCGTCAACATCCCCTCGTACTACGAGAAGGCCGGCTCCGATCCCAAGGTGACCGCGAAGCTCAGGGACCGCTGGGAGTGGGTGCTCGACGCGATGGCGGCGAGCGGCAGCATCACGGCGAAGCAGCGCGCCGAGGCCGCCTTCCCGGCGTTCCGCTTCTATCCGCCGGGTACGACCGAGGGGCAGCGGCAGTACATGATCGACGTGGCCGCGGAGGAGGCCGCCGACCAGCTCGGCATCACCGAGGACCAGTTGGCGCGCGGCGGCTACACCGTGCACACCACCTTCGACCTGGCGCTCCAGGACGCCACCACCGAGCTGGTGAAGGACCTCAAGGGCCGCAAGGGAACCCGGCTGCACACCGCCGTCGTGGCGATCGAGCCCGGCGACGGGGCGGTGCGGCTGCTGTACGGGGGGTCGGACTACGCCCGGCAGCCGTTCAACGACGCGGTGGGCGGCGCGGTGGAGGCGGGGGCGGCGCTGGAGCCCTTCGGCAAGGTCCTGTTCGGCACCCCGCTGACCACGCTGCCGAAGACCCCGGCGCCCACCCCGCTGAAGCTGGCCTCGGCGTACGCGACCGTGGCGGCGAACGGGGTGTACGCGGCCCCGTACACGATCACGAAGATCACCCGGGACGGGCGGGACGTCTACACCGCACGCCCTGACACACGGCCCGCGCTGAACGAGGGGGATGCGTTCATGGTGAAGGCTCAGATGTACGGGAACAAGGAGGATTCCCGAGCGGCAGAGGCGGCCCAAGGGGTCATGCCACCCTTCGATCCCGCCGCCCGGAGCATTTCGCCGGTCTTCTTCACGGCCGGAGCGGGCGGCGGGATCACCCGCCGGACCGTATGGTCCACCGCGCTGGACTCCCGGCTCGCCCTGACGGTCGCCCTCTTCGCCGACCAACCCGGCGAGAAGAAGAACACGACCGTCCCCGCCCAGCTCCCGAACGATCCGCCGCCGACCGAGTCCGCCGAGCGGACCGCGGAGCGGATCTGGCGGCTGGCCACCACCGGGGCGGAGTAGTCCGAGGCAGGGCGCGGCACTACCTGGGCGAACCGGAACCGACCCTCGGCCTGCGGCGTTGCCGGCGTGCCAGGACGATCGCCACCACCGTGGCGACCACGAACGACCCCGCCGCGAGGGCGATGTAGCCATGCACGCCCGCGGCCGAGTTCTCCTCGGCTCCGTCCACGACCACGGTGGTGGAGGTGAGGACGGCCGCGCCCACCATGTTCATCAGCACGGAGCCGATCGCCGGCATGACCTGGACCAGGCCGGTCACGACGCCCTGTGATGCGGGCGGTGCCGTGCTGGTGGCCATGTTGAAGGCGGAGGTCACGATCGCTCCGGCGGTGAAGCCCAGGAGGCCGGCGAAGACGACAGCGGCGGGGAAGTGGGAGATCGACAGGTACATCCCGAAGGTGGCCAGCATGCCGATCACCACCCCGCCGGCCAGGGTCGAGGCCGGTCCGACGCGGCTGACCAGCCAGCCGGCCAGGGTGCCGCCGGCCATGATGCCGATCGACGGCAGGGCGAACAGCAGGCCCAGCGTGCCCTGTTCGGCGAGTCCGTAGCCGAGTCCGTCGGCGGGGGGCGATGTCGGCGATCAGGCTGAGCAGTGAGCAGCGAGCAGCAGTTGGAGCATGCTCTGTTGAACTCCTCCGCCCCGTGAACGGGGCGGAATCCCATCTCAGGCCGCGTGCGGCTTGGTGACGAAACGGGACTGGCTTTCACGACTGCCAGGGGTGATGAATCCGCAGGCCGAGCAGCGGCGCGAGGTGTTCGGGGCGGGGACCTTGACCAGGTGTCCGCCCCGGTCGGCCAGCTTGTATTGGAGGAAAGTGACCGTCCGGCCCCATGCCTCACCGCTGATCGACCTGTTCAGTCCGGCCTTCTGTCGGACGTTCTTGCCGGGGGCTTCCACGGTCCCCCTGGCGGACTTGACCATGTTGACAATGGCAAGGTCTTCCACCCCGATGACGCCGAAGATGTCGGAAATCTCGGTGGTGGTCTTGTGCTGCCAGTCGACCGCTCGGCGCGTGGCTCTTGCGCGGAGCTGGGCAATCTGGTCGTACGTGTGGCGCAGGCGGTTGCTGGTGCGCTCGCCGGGCTTGTGGTGGGCGCGCTGGCGTTCCCGCTGCTGTTCTAACCTCTTGAGCCGCTTGGCCTCACCAGGGGTGAGCCACGACCCGTGTTCGCGGAAGGTTCCGTCCGAGAGGGCGAGGGGCTTGGCGATACCCCGGTCGATGCCGACGACCGGACCTTCATGCGGCTTGGGCTCGTCCGCCTCGGTCTGGACGCGGAAGACGATGTGCCAGCCGTTCACTTCCTTGACCAGTCGCGCCCCGGTGACCCGATTGTTCTTGTCGGCACGCTTGCCGTACGGGAGGTCTTTGGCCCACCGGAAGCGGACCAGGCCGACCATGGGCACCCAGCACTGACCCCAGTGGCGGGACAGGCGGGTGATGCGAAGGTCACGTCCCTGGGGGATGTCGACGGCCCGGCGTGCGGTGCGCTTCTTGAACGCTGGCTCTTCGGCGCGGCCTTCCCAGCAGTTCACCCACGCCCGGTGATACGTCTTCAACACCTGTTGCGCGGCCTGCGCGGGCACGGCCTTGAGCCAGGGAATGTCCTTGCGGGGCTGCCGTATGACCTCGTCCATGCGGGACAGCGAGCGTTGGCATTTCGGGGTCATCTGCCACAGCTCGTGCAGCAGATTCCACCTGGCTCGGGCGCTTGGGCCCTGGTCATCGACCGTGGCGACCTGATCGGGGGTGAGATAAAGCCGGGCCTTGTGGCCGCGCTGACGCTTCAACTCCCCTCCCTGATCCGCCCGTTGGCTGGTTCCCTGATCACACTACAGTTGGTGCATGTCACCGCGATGGGAAGCAGAACCCGACATCAGGCGCTCAGCGCACGTCGTCTACCACCTTCACGCACACTTGGTGTTCGTCACGAAGTACCGGCGCGGAGTCTTCACCCCGGAGATGCTGGAACGCTGCGAAGGGATCATGAGCGACGTGTGCGCGGACTTCGAGGCGGAGCTGAAGGAGTTCAACGGCGAGCGGGATCACGTCCACCTACTGGTGCACTACCCGCCGAAGATCCAGCTCTCCAAGCTGGTCAACAGCCTCAAGGGCGTCTCCTCCCGCAGACTGCGGCAGGAGTACACCGGCCAGGTCGACCGGGCCATCATGCACGGCCAGTTCTGGTCACGGTCGTACTTCGCCGGAAGCTGCGGAGGGGCACCGCTGACCGTGGTGCGCCAGTACATCGAGAACCAGCGGCGCCCCGTCTGACGCGGCCGAGACAGACAGAAGTCGAGTGACGGGATGCCCGGTTCCGTACCGGCAGGATCGTGCTCTGGAACTGCCACAGCTCGCTGCCGGGGAGCGGGGTGAGGCCGAGCATGCCGTGCTCGGACGGCCAGATGTGCATGTGCTCGCGGTCGAGGTCAGGTCCGGTGACATCACCGAGATACCAGCGCTGCCGCTCGTAGGTCTCGCCGACCAGCGGGATCCCTGGGAGTCCCAGGGTGCCGCTCCTGCCGCCGCCCGCCGCCACGACGTAACGCGCGCGGACGGTCCGTATGCCGTCCGGTGCCCGGAGCGGTTGCTGGAGGAGCGGTTTGCTGGAGGAGCGGTTCGCGCAACTCGCGGCGAACGGCACGATCCGGACCGCCGACCCCCACCGCGCCGTCCAGCACTTCACCGCCCTCACCGTCCTCCTCGCCGTCGACGCGCTGCGGGACGACGGCGAGGGGAGCGCGGCGGCGGAATCGGAGATCCTCGCGATCATCGCCGACGGGGTCGACGCGTTCCTCCGCGCCTACCGCTGACGACGCCCGCCGCGCCGTGTGGCGGTGCGGGGCGTGGAGGCGCTCGCGCCCCGGTGACCAGGGCGGCAGGAATGTTGACAAGGTCGGTTAGTGTGCATGGCTAAGTGGCGAGGGGGGCTGAGCAAGGCGGAGGAGAAGGCTGTGTCGGACGAGGGGCGGCTCGTCGCCGGGCGGTACCGGCTCGTCGAGCGCGTCGGCCGCGGCGGCATGGGCACGGTGTGGCGGGCCGAGGACGAGGTGCTCGCCCGGCAGGTCGCGCTCAAGCAGCTCCACACGCAGCCGCATCTGTCCGACGCCGAGGTCGCCACGCTGTACGAGCGCACCCGCCGCGAGGCACGCAGCGCCGCCCGGGTCGTCCATCCCAACGTGGTCGTCGTGCACGACGTCGTCGAGGACGACGGCCGGCCCTGCATCGTCATGGAGTACGTCCCCGCGCCCACCCTCGGCGACATCCTCAAGGGCGGCCGGACCCTGCCGCCCGAGGAGACGGCGCGGATCGGCCTCGGCATGATCGCCGCCGTACGGGCCGCGCACGCCGCCGGTGTCCTGCACCGCGACATCAAGCCCGGCAACGTCCTGCTCGGCGCCGGGGGCCGGGTCGTCCTGACCGACTTCGGCATCGCGCAGACCGCCGGGACGTCGACGCTCACGCAGACCGGGGAGATGGTCGGCTCCATCGACTTCATGGCCCCGGAGCGGATCCGCGGCCAGAAGCCCGGCCCGTCCTCCGACCTGTGGTCGCTGGGCGCGACGCTGTACCAGGCGGTGGAGGGGCGTCCGCCGTACCGCCGCGACACCCCCATGGAGACCGCGTACGCCATCGCCGTCGAGCCCTTCGCGCCGATGCGGCAGGCCGGTCCGCTCGAACCGCTCATCGAGATCCTGCTGTCCCGGAACCCCGAGGACCGGCCCACGGCGGAACAGACGGAACGAGCCCTGCGGGCCACCTGGTCCGGCGGGCCGACGGCCACGGTGGCGACCGCCGTCGCCCAGGAGGGCCCGGTCGGCGACCCGGACACGGCACGGACGTCCCCGACATCCCCGACGTCCGCGACCCCGTCGACGCCGCCCGCGCCGCCGGAAGGCAACGCTCGGGACCGCAAGCGGGCCTCGCGCGTCCTCGTGCCGGTGGCGACCGTCCTGGCCGTGGCCGCGGTGGGCGGCGCCCTCTACGTCACGTCGAACGACGACGGCACGGCGGACTCCCGGCGGACCGGTGCCGCGGCAAGCACGCCGGCGGCCACGCCCTCGCCGGTCCCCGACGGCTACCGCCTGGTCCACGCCAAGCAACTCGGCGTCTCCTTCCCCGTGCCGGACGACTGGAAGCAGAAGCAGGCAGCGGGCGACGGGGTCACGTACGTCGACCCGACCGGCCTGGCCGGCGTCACCATCGGCATGGTCGACCCCGCGGGCTCGCACCCCGTGGAGCACTTCAAGGACATCGAGGCGAACACCAAGGCCAACTACCCGACGTCGTACCGCAGGCTCCGCATGCAGAAGACGACGTTCCGGGACCAGCCGGCCGCGGTGTGGGAGTTCACCTTCCGCGGCCGCGCCCGCGCCTTCCGCGCCATCGACCTCGGCTACGGCTCGGCGGGCGGCCGGGAGTACGACATCTACGTGTCGGCCCCGGACGCCCGATGGGACACCTACCGCCCCGTCTTCAACGCCGTGCGGGACGGGTTCCGTCGATGATCTCGGACTACCACGCGTAGATCTTCAGAATTTCAGTAACTCTGAATCTTAGTCCGATACATAAATAATCGCCGCTGGCCAATATTCCCCCGAATGCCCGATGCCTTGCACCCTGGGACGCTCGTTAGGTGGACGTGACTTGGGAGGAAAGGCATGCAGAAGAGGCTCACCCGCACTGCTCAGACCTGTTCGAGGACTTCCTTGAAGCGATCAGCAGCATCAAAAGTGAATATCTGCGGGCTACGCTGGACGGGCTTGACACCGCCACCACAGTCCCCGCTCCAGCCCGAGGCTCACACTCTGGATGAAACGTCCTGAGCCGGAGGAAGGAGTGATCAATGGACAGGATTCAGGACGAGAACCTGCTCTATGCGGTGACGACCCAGAAGCCTGAGGACACTCAGCCGCTCGAGGCCCAGCACCTGTGGCAGCTCTCCGACCCCGGGATCCCGTCGGACGGCTGGGATCTGGACCAAGAACTGGCGCAGATGCTCAGTACGACGCCCAGCGTGGATCCCGTCCCTCCCCCGCTGGACAGCCACCGGCGCCCACGCCGCCCGGTGAATCGACGCCGGCCCCGTCCGGGGATTCAGCTCTTCACCGGAAATCCGCGGGTGATCACCGTTGCGATCTTGGTGGCCATAATCACCATGTGCGCGGTGACCATGCTGTACTGGTCGATCTCTTATTCATATGACCAACTGCGCACCATCGCACTGCTGGTGGTGTCCGAGAATTTGGCGCAATGGTGGCCGCTCACCGTGTACGGACCGTGGCTGGTGGCCGGTTTATCGATCTTGCGGGCATCCGTTCAGCACCGCACCGCCCGGCGGTCCTGGGTGGTGATGCTGATCTCCTCCGGCACGGCGGTCGCCCTGTGCATCGGCCAGTCCCCGCATTCTCTGCTCGCGATGGTCATCGTCGGGATTCCGCCGATCACCGCCCTGGTCTGTTTCCGTGAACTCGTCGGCCAGTTCTCGTCCCGGGGACCCAAGCACGCCGCGGACTCCCTGAAGGGACCCAAGCAGACACGGCCGTAGCCGGACCGGCGGCGGGCCCCGCGCCCGCCGGACCGCCGGCCCTCCTGCCCGCGTCAGCTCCGCTGGAAGAACTCCACCTCCGCCAGGGCCAGATGACGGCCCTGGGCGAGTCCGACGGCGGAACGCAGCACCAGCCGTACCTTCCGCACATCGCTGTACCCGGTGGCGATCGTCTGGTCGCCCGGCTTGTCGCTGAGGGTGAGTTCCTTCTTGTGCGTGGTGCCGTCCTCCGCCGTCACCTCCAGGTCCACCTGGAGCGCGCGCGCCTGGAGGGCGTACTTCTGCGGCTCCTTGGACGCGCCGTTGGTGATGATCACGTCGACCAGCCGGAACGGCTTGCGGAAGGTGTACGTCACCGAGGCACCCGTCGCGGGCGCGCCCCAGTAGCGGTTGCTCAGCCCGTCCGTGGTGTTCTTCGCCGGGTGTCCCTGCACCGACGCGCTCGCCTCGGTGCTCGCCGGCGTCACGGGCTTGGCCTTGCCCAGCTTGTCCCGGGTGTCCTCGATCAGGGCGCGTCCGGCCGGCATCAGCAGGAAGCCGCCCGCGCACAGCGCCAGCACCACGAGCAAGATCACCAGGAACCGCGTCATCCCGCCCGAACTCGCCCGCACCCGGCGCCGGAACGGCCACACGGTCCGCCACCACGGCAGCGGCGCGGCCTTCGCCGTGGGCCTCAACTCGGCCGCGCAGCGCCGGCAGAACCGGCGCTCCGGCAGGTTCGGCGTCCCGCACACCGGACAGGGCACTCCCGCCCCTTCGTCCGGCACGGCCACGGGTCGTACGACGGGACGCGCGGCCACCGGCTTCGCGGGCCGGACGGGCACGATGGCGTCCGGGTCCGCTGACTCGGAGGCGGCGGGGGTGCGGGGGCGGGGGATGCTCTGGGCGGATGGCGCGGGTGGAGCGGGTGCCGTTGGAGGAACGGGTGGGGTGGTGGGGGTTGAGGGTGCGGGAGGCGCCGTAGGCACGGGGGGTGTGGCAGGCGTGGTGGGGGGAGCGTCTTCGGTACGGCGGGGCTCGTCGGCGCCGGTCGTTTCGCCGGTGCGGACCTCGTCCGGCCCGGACTGGGGTGGGGAGTTCGTGGGCTCGTCCTGGCCGGGGTCGGCGGCGGGGGCCGTGTCGGCGCCGGAGCCGGTGTCCGCGGGCTGCGTCGTGCTCAGCCTCCTCGGCTCGCCGCGGCCGAGGCCGGTCAGCCGGGCGCGGAACGACGAGGGGCGGGGAGGTGGGGCGGACTCGGGCTCGTCCGCCGGGGGTGCTGCGGGCGCGGGTGCGGGAGGCTCCGGGGGTGCGGTCGGCGCCTGCTCCGGCGGTGCGGTTGACTCCGGTGGCGTCGCCGAGGGTGTGCTCGGGGCCTGAGCAGCCGGTTCCGACCAGCCCAAGTACGCGCCACAGTTGCCGCAGAAGTCGTCCGTCGAGCCGTTGGACGCCCCGCACGCGGGACATGCGCGCATGGCGTCACCTCCCTTCGTCGGCGGGCGGGCCGGGGAGGACCTCCACCCGGAATGCCGTGTGCACCGGGTACATGGCCCGGACGATCTCGCGGACCCTGGCCGGGTCCACCCGCGCCTCACGGCCCGGCCAGACCCGGACCAGGATCTCGGCGGCGGGCGGGGGCGGCAGATCGGTGCCGGCGGTGTTCGACCACCACGAACCGCCGTCGCCGGTCACGTCGCAGTGCACACCGAGCGCGAGCTGCAGGGCCTCCGCCAGACCGCGTCTGGTGCCGCGCCACCGGTGCAGCTCCACCGCACGGACGACCGCCTCGCGGCGCAGTTCCACGGGCCACTGGGGGTCGTCGGCGGCGCCCACCCACGACGCCAGCCAGGCCAGGAAGTCGACGGGGGTGACCCGGGGGTCGAGGTAGGCGGTGAGGTTGTCGAGGGTCGCGAACACCGGGGCGAGGACGGTGTCGAGGCCGGCGGTGAAGCGCTGCGCGAAGTCGTCGTCGGCGTACAGCGCGGGCAGTTGCTCACCGATGGGGAAGCGGCTCGGCAGGCCGGGTACGGCGGCGCGACGGCTCATCCCCGTACCTCGTCCATCGCCGTCACGACCACCTGGTGCTGGTAGGAGAAGACGAGCGCGCCCGCTGCCACGTCGATGCGGTCCGCCGGGGCGCCGCGGCGGCCGGTGATGGGGTCGGCGGGGAACAGGAGGATCTCCTCGACGAGGGCGCTGCCGGTGGCGCGTTGGAGGATGCCGAAGATCTCGCCGTACTGGACGGGTCGGCCGAAGGGCCAGCCGGTGCCGTCCGGGCCGCCGCTCAGCGGGTTGAGGTGGCGGAACAGGGCGTCGAGGGCGTCGTCGCGGACGCGGTCGGTGTCGGCGGCGGCCGTCGCGAGCCGGGCGACCACGGTGACGCCCTGGTAGACCGGCGGCTCGACGACGAGGCGGGTGCCGATGAGGCGGCGTTCGTCGAGGCTCGCGGTGATGGCCTCCAGTACCTGGTCGGAGGGGATCAGCTGCTCGAAGCGGAGGCGGTCGTCGCCCTCGTCGGCCACGGCGTCCGGGACGACGAGGACCCGTACCGCGCCCGGTTCCTCCGCCGCGGGCAGACAGCGGACCCGGCGTACCGAGGGCGCGACCTGGCGGCTGATGATCTCGTAGTCCTCGGCGGTCACCGCGCGCTCCTGCATGCGCAGCACTTCCGGCGCCCGCAGCTTGGCGTTCTCCACCGTCTCGCCCGCGACACCGCCGCGTGCCGCCTCCCGGTTGGTGACCTGGGCGATGTACGGAACGGAGCTGAGCAGCACGGAGATCGCGCCGCGGGCGACGTTGCCCGCGGGGCCGCCGCCGGTGCGGTAGCGGGCGACGCGTATGTGGGCGCCCTTGGGCGGTACGGCGCCGCACTGGCGCAGCGTGCCGTCCGGTTCGCGCAGTACCGGCGGGAAGGCGAACTCGCCGTTGGTGGCGTCCACGCGGACGTGCCGGTCGGCGGGGCCGGAGCGGCCGAAGTGGTCGACCACGTCCCAGCGTTGCCAGCCCTCGGCCGAGGACACCTCCACCACCGGGGGCTCGCCGTCGAGGAGGACCGGCGGGCGGCCGAGCCGGAACGTCTGCCCGGCGACGCCCTCCGAGGTGCCGAGCGGTACGTCGGTCACGGTCTCGGCGTGCTCGACGGACATGGTGCCGCCGACGGTGAACACCTCCGCCTCGCGCACCGTCGGGGACTCCGAGTAGAACGGCTGGCCCGGCTCCGCCTCGGTGACCCGGCAGCGCAGCCAGCCGGCCCGGGTCCCGCCGATCACCGACGCGGTGTGCCCGGCCGGTACGTGCACGATGACCTCGCCGGGCCGGTTCAGACCGCCGGTGGTGTCCGTGCTGGTCTCGCACAGCTGCCAGCCGCCGCCGTCCCAGGCCTCCCACACCAGCGGGGGCTGGCGCGGGTCCACGCCGACGCCCTCCACGCGGCTGTCCAGGCGCACCGCGACGATGCACCGCGGCACCGCCGTCGGCAGGCCGAACAGCAGGGCGTCGCCCGGCTCCGGTGCGGCCTGGAAGCAGGGGATGTCGTGGCCTTCGGCGAGCGTGCCGGTCATGTCGGTCTGCTCACCGGTCCTGGGCGCGGTCACCAGGCGGGTCAACTCACTGGGCACGATACGCAGTTCGTCCGTGGTCGCGAACACCACGGGCTCGTCGCTCTCGCCGCCCGCGGTGGTCACCTCGGTGCCGGCGGGCAGCGCGACGGTGTCGGGCTGCGGCGCCGACAGCCAGAAGTCGACGTCGGCCGAGGCGGCGGCGGGCGGGAACAGGCTGATGCCCAACAGGTCCAGGAACGCGGTGTAGTTCTTGTCCGGGACCCGGTTCAGCCGGTACAGCAGCTGGTCCACCATGTAGGCGAACGTCTCGATGAGGGTGACGCCCGGGTCGGAGACGTTGTGGTCGGTCCACTCCGGCGTGCGCTGCTGCACATACCGCTTCGCCTCGTCGACGAGTTGCTGGAACCGTCGGTCGTCCAGGTTGGGGGAGGGCAGGGCCATCAGTCCGCGACCAATTCCTCGGCCCCCTCCTCGGAGGGGATCGTGTAGAAGGGAAAGACCAGGTTGCGCCGGTCGTTGGTGGAGCGCAGGGTGTAGTGCACGTCGATGTAGAGGGTGCCGTCCTCGACGGCGTCGAAGGCGACGATCACGTCCTCCACCGCGATGCGCGGCTCCCACCGCTCCAGGGCCTCGCGCACATGCTGCGCGATACGTCCGGCGGTGGCGCCGTCGCCGGGGGCGAAGACGTAGTCGTGGATGCCGCACCCGAACTCGGGGCGCATGGGCCGCTCACCGGGCGCGGTGCCGAGCACCAGCCGGATCGCCTCCTCGATCTCCCGCTCCCGCTCGACCATGGCGATCCCCCCGGTCGGCCCGACCCGCAGCGGAAACCCCCAGCCACGGCCGATGAACCGCTCACTCATCACACACCTCCGGTCGGGAAGTTCGGGCCGCCGGGCAGCATCACGCCGCCGCACGCGGGATGCCCGCCCCGCAGCCGGAGCAGAGGGCCACGCCGAATGAAGCGCTCGCTCATCGCACGCCCCCGATCACGACGTTCAGGCTGCCGGGCAGGGTCGGAGCGCCGCTCATCACACGCCCCCGATCAGGACGTTCGGGGCGCCCATCATGATCATTGCGCCGCATGTGGTCTGGTCCCGCATGCGTGCGGCCGGCAAGCCGCCGATGAGGACCTGGCCCTTGGCGAGGGCGCTCGGGTCGGGCTTGATCACGTTGGCCGGTCCCAGGGCGGCGTGCGGCGGTATCGGGCAGGTGACCAGGCTGCCCACGCCGCCGACGGGGCTGGTGGCGACGGCGGCGGGTTTGCCGCCGATCAGCACGCGCATCACCGCCTGGGCAGCGGGGCCGGTCGGCAGGGCGATCGCCCCGCCGTGGTTGGTGGGGTCACCGGTACGGGCTGCGGGTGGCATGCGGTCCTCCTTGGGAAGGTGAAGGTCGGGGGTCAGTTGATCCGGATGAGCTTGGCCTTGAGGACGCCGAGCAGGCCGCCGTCGACGGTGACCCCCGTGCGGCCGGTGACGTTCACGCTCGTGCCGCTGACGTCCACCTTGCGGCCGCCGATCGTCACCCCGACCCGGCCCTGGATGTCCACGTTCCGGCCGGACACGCTCACGTTGCCCCGCATCGCGTCCAGGGTGATGCCCTTCTTGTCCAGCACGACGGAGGTGAGGGGGCGGACGCCGCCCCTGCTGGCGTACACCGTCAGCTCGATCGATCCCTTCCGTTGATCGACCTTTATCTCGAGACGCTCGTCGCCGGATGCGAGCCTGAGCCCGGACTGGCCCGGTGCCCTCGCGTCCAGCAGCTCCAGCCGGTGCCCCGAACGCGACACGATGGAGCGCCGGTTGACCTTGCCGGTGGTCTTGTCGATCAGCGGGTCCTTGTGGGGCGAGGGCTTGTCCACGCCGTTGTAGAGCCCGCCGATGACGTACGGGCTGTCCAGCAGGCCCTGTTCGAAGCCGACCAGGACCTCGTCGTTGACCTCGGGGCTGACGACGCCTCCGCCGCCCTTGCCGCCCCACTGCACGGTGCGCACCCAGTCGGTGGTGTACGTGTCGTCCAGCCAGGGGAACTTCAGCTTCACCCCGCCGTTCTGGGCGCCGCCCGGCTCGCGGACGTCCGTCACCACGCCGATCGCGAGTCCCGGCATGCGCGGGCCGCGGGACGGTGCGTTGGCGCCGGTCACCAGGCCGGTCAGGGAGCGGTCGGGGCTGGCGCTGACCCACACCGTCGTGCGGTATCCGCCGTCCGGTTCGAGGATGTGCTGCACCGCGGTCGCCGTGTACTTGCCGGAGAACGCCTGCCCGACGTTGCCGAGCGCCACGGGCTTGCCGGCCCGCAGCAGGGGGTTGCCCTCGGCCACCACCTCCAGCTCGCCGAAGCCCGCGCTGACCTGGTCGGCCACCGCGTCCGCGACCGCCTTCGTCTCGGCCTGGGTGCGGTACGGGGTGTCGGTGACGGTCAGCTTCGACGACTTGCCGAACCGGGCGGCCAGCGCAGGGCTCAGCCCCGGCACCACCGTGTCGCTGTTCACCGACGGCATCTTGGCCACCAGCGGCCGCTTCGTGGTGACGTCCCAGCCGCGCACCTCCACCTGCTGCGCACCGTCGGCGGCCGACAGGGAGGCCCGTAGCGCCAGCAGGTTGCGGCCGTACTCCAGCACCATCGCGTTCTTGGCGGCCGAGGTCGACGGCGCGGGCGCGCCGGACGCCTTCGTCGGCTTGGTGAACTGCAGCAGCCCCTTGTCGTCGACGCGCACCTGCGCGCCGCTCTCGGCGGCCAGGAACTGCAGGAAGTCCCAGTCGGACACGTTCGCCTGGGAGAGCTGCTTGTACATGACCGGCGCGGCCTGCACGGTGCCGCAGGCCAGCCCCGCCCCGGCGGCCACCTTGCGGACGATCGCCGAAGCGGTCATGTTCCGGTACGCCACCACCTTCCGGCCCCGCTGCAGTCGGTGCGCCTTCGAATAGGCGCGCACCACCGTGAACGAGCCCGTGCGGTCCCGGTCCACCTCCAGCGCGGTCACCTCACCGTTGAACAGCCGCTCCTTGGCCTGTCCGGTCACGGTCATCACCGAGACCTTGAGCGGGGTGCCGATGGTGATGCCGGTCTTCTTCAGGAACTCGTGGTCGGGGTCGCGGAAGGTGAGCACCGCCGCGTCCGGCAGGCCCACGTTCTCGTCGACCACACAGCTCACCAACTGGGCGGCCCAGACCGGCGGAAGCTCACTCGGCGCCTCCACGATGGGGTCCGCCGCGAAGGACCGGCCGTCCCGTGCGCCGCCTGTCACTGTTCCTCCTCAGCGCCCGCGTCGCTCAGTGCCGGCACCACGAGTTCGGTGCCGGGCGTGAGCGTCATCGGGTCGTCGATGTCGTTCGCCTCCGCGATGACCCGCCAGGCCGTCGCGTCGCCGTATTCCTGCCAGGCCAGCAGCGCCAGGCTGTCGCCCGCCACGACGGTGTGCGTGCTGCGGGCGGTGCGCGCGCCGGACGTGGGGTTCTGGCCCGCCGGGCCGACGCTCGCCTCCTCGATGGACAGCTGGCAGGTGGCCCGCAGCGGCTTGCCGTCCACGTCGAACAGCGTGTACGACACGGACAGGCTGGAGAGCACCCCGTCGAACGAGGTCGTCCGCGCGGTGCCCCACTCGAACCGCACCCAGGGGCTGGCCGGCTTCTTGCGTCCCAGGCTGGCCTTGGTCGGCACGCAGGCCTTCATCAGCTTCTCCACCGCCTGCTCCACGGAGTTGTCGTGCTTGGCGGTGGCGTCCAGGAACACCTCGAGGCTCAGCGTGCGCGGGCCGCTGCCGACGAACTCGGGCAGCGCCGACTCCGCCGCCATACGGGACGGTGTGCGCCGCCACTCGGTGGTCTTGCTCAGCTCCAGGGTGGAGGGGTTGAACTGGAGGTTGAGCCGCGCGAGCGTCCCGCCGGGCTTCGCGCCGACCGAGGCAGGAGGCTCCTTCAGGGTCAGCTGAGCCCTGACCCGACTGGTGCGGGGCGCTTTGGCCATGCCGGGACTTCCTTTCCGGGACGATCAATCGGGCGGCGGGCTGTTCATGAGGGTGGGTCAGGAAGGGCTCAGCCCTTCGTGGGCGATCTCCAGCGTCTCCACCGCCGCCTCCGAATTGCTGGGGTCGAAGGACGGGCCCTGCCAGCGCACCGGCACGATTCCGAACACCTGCCAGCTGATGATCCGGGTGAGGTCCGGTTTCAGCGCCACGATCTCGCCGTCCTTGGGCTCCACCCGCTTCAGCGTCTCGTCGAGCCAGCGGGCGATCTTCGCCGTGTCCTTGGTGACCGGCCGGGTGAGGGTGATGTTCGACCAGGTCACCCGCCCGGGCAGATTGTGGGTGAAGCCGTTGTTGCCGCCCTCGGCGTAGGTCTCGATCTCGACCTCGGCGCCCATGCCGGAGCAGGTGTGGAAGGCGCCCAGGTCGTTGCCGCCGATCACGAGCTTGAAGAACACGCTCGTCGCGAAGATGTTGTCCGTCATTCGTCCGTCATCCGTTCCGTGCCGGGGCCCTCAGCGGCGTCCGTCGTAGGGGCGGCCTGTACGTTCCCGTCCACGCCGCAGCTCGGTACGCAGCAACCGGGCCACCGGGTCGATCAGGCGGCGCGCCAGCTCGTCCAGGTCCATGCCGGGGTCCTGCGGTGTCTCCGCACGGTGGGCCGTGCGCTTGGCGGAGGCGGAATGGCCGGTGGCGGGGTTCGCGGAGCCGGCGGAAGCCGGCCGCGAACGGCCGTTCCCCGCCTGCGGCTTGGCCGGTTCGGCGAGATCACCGGCCGCGGAGGCCGGCTGCCGAGGGCGCGTCGGGCGCGCCTTGTCCATACTCCCCGGAAGTGCGGAGTCGTCCGCGCTGTAGGCGCGTTGGACGGGGGGTGCCGCGCCGCGGTTGCCGCCGCCTGGAGCAGCGGCCCGGAGTTGGACCACGGGTACGTTCCCCGCCGATGCCGATGCTTGCGAAGGCGCCGGGCCGTCCGCGAGCGGCGGCGCCTGCGGAGGCGTCACCGGCAGGGACCGCGCCGGGGCGGGCCCTTCGGGGGTCTCGCGGTGGGGCGGCGCAAGCTGTACGACGGGGACGCGCTGGGCCGCGGCGGAGGAACCGGTCGTTGGTGCGCCCGAGTTATGTGGCCCGGGGTGCGGGGTCGCGGCCCGCTGGACCTGCGGTGTCGCCGGTCCGGGATGCGCCGTAGTGGCCCGCTGGACCTGTGGGGCCGCCGGTCCGGGGTGCCCGGTTGCGGCTCGCTGGACTTGCGGGCCCGGGGTCGCTGACCGCTGCACGTGCGGCGTCGCCGGGGTCGCCGAGGACGGGCCCGGCGTCGGGTGTGCGGGCGTCCCGGTGCCGGCCTGGCTCTGGGGGGCAGCCGGGTCGCCCGGCCAGCGCATCGGCACCACGGGACGGTTGCCGGAGCGGGTGGCGGCAGGTTGTGCGGCGCCTTCCGGGGCCCGGGTGCTGAGGGTGAGCGGGCGCGCGGGCAGCAGCTGGAGGGTGAGGGGTGCCGCGGAGGCGGGGGGCGCCGCAGAGCCGGTCACGGGGAGGGGGCGCGGGTCGGCTGCGCCAGGGGTCCGGGCGGCGCGCGAGGCCGCCGGGGTCCGGGAGGCGCCTGCGGTGCCGTGGGTGCCGGGTGCCGCCTGGACGGAGGGTGCCGCGGAGCCGGTCACGGGGAGGGAGCGCGGGTCGGCTGCGCCAGGGGTCCGGGAGGCCGCCGGGGCAGTGGGCCGGTCGGCGGCCTGGGTTCGGGCGTCCGGAGTGCCTTCGGCAAGGGCGCGCGCCACCACAACCGGGCCCGGGGCGCCGGGAGTTGAGGGCTGTTGAACAGCAGGGCGTGGGGCGTTCCCGGCCGGAGGGGCGGGAGTTGTCGGGGCTGCCGCGCCCACGGCGCCCCCCGCTGCGGTGGCCGGAGACGGCGTCACCAGCGGCGTGGCGAGTCCGTTGCCGTCGTTCGTGGGGTGGCCGGGTGACGTGGAGTCCCCGGTGGCGGAGGGGTTCGTGACGCGGCGCTGGACGTCGACCGACCCCAGCAGCGGCGCGTCCGTTCCGCTCTCCCCGCGGGTGGGCGGTGCGGTCTCGGTGGGCGTGCCGTCGCGGCCCGGGGCGGTGGCGGGGCTGCGGTCGTCCGGGCGGGCCGGAGCGCGCTGGATGTCCGGGCCGGGCGCGGGTCGTGCGGTCTCGGCGGACGTCCGGTCATGGTCCGGCGCGGTCGCGGAGCTGCGATCGTCATGGCGGGCCGGAGCGCGCTGGACGTCCGGGCCGGGCGCGGGCGCCGGACGGGAAGCGCGGGCGCCGGACGAAGTGGAACCGGGCACGTCGGCGCTCGGGGGCAGCGCGGGAAGCGGCGCGCCCAGGCCACCACGCGCACGCGCCCCGGACCGACCCGAGTCGGACGTCCGGCGCGGGGCGGGGCTCTCCTGAGCCGTTCCCCGCCCGCCACCATCGGACGTGCCGCCGCCTTCCGTCTGGCGCTGCACGACGGGAAGCGCCGGACCGGGCGCGGATCCGGTGCCTGACGCGGGGCGCGGTACCGGCGCTCCTTCCACCAACGGGGTTGCCGTAGACGGCAGTTCGCTCAGCGGAGCGCCAAGAGGAGCGCGGCTGCCCGTGCGTGTGGCGGCACGCTGTAC